>NZ_CP071131.1:609050-913575 GCF_017220215.1 Caballeronia sp. M1242
AGCGTGGCGAACGCCGAAAAGGGCGTGGCGAAGAGCGCCTCCGCGAGCGGCACCGTCATTCCGCCGGCGGCATCCGTGACCGATAGCTCGGGCGCCGTCTGGACGCTCGTGAACGGCCACGCGACGCGCAACGGCACCTCGGTCGCGACCGGCTCGCCCGTCGCGTTCGTCAACATCCTCTATTACAACGGCGTCATCTACGGCAAGAACTCCGCCGGCAACTGGTTCAAGAGCGGCACGTCGCCGTGGCAGAACCTCGGCACCGCCGACCCGCGCGGCACCGTGGCGGCGGCGGCCACCACCAGCAAATCGCTGTTCTACGGCATCAACGGCCACATGGCCTACGGCAGCGGCATCTACCACACGATGTCGCCCGCCGCGCAGCTCGCGATTCTCAAGGACCTCGGCGTCACGAATTACCGCGCCGACGTGGCATCGGCCGGCATGGCGACCGTCCTCGCGACCGCGCTCAACGGCGCGTTCAAGAACAGCGGCGTGAACATTCTTCCCGTGCTGAACCCGTCGTCGTGCGGCTGGAACGGCTCGCTCAGCGAATCGGCGGCGTACACGCTCGGCTACAACCTCGCCACCGGCGTCACGCAGCAGCTCAAGGGCCTCGTGAAGTACATCGAGTGCGGCAACGAACTCGAAGTGTCGCTGAAGATCAGCGGCGACGGACATGACACGAGCAACTGGAGCCCGACGATGTGGCCCGCGTACCGCGGCGTGATCCGCGGCATGGTCGACGGCGTGCGCGCGATCGACTCTTCGATCAAGGTCGGCGTCGGCACCGGCGTCGCGCTGTCGTACCGCGCGCTGCAGATGCTGTGGAACGGCATCTCGCCGAACGGCACGTCGGCGGGCGTGGGCGGCGCGGCTTCGGTGCGCTGGGACTTCACGTGCTACCACTGGTACGAAAGCTCGGGCGACGTGCTGTGCGGCTGGCAGAACAGCCAGTGCTACGACGTGCTGCAGGCGCTGAAGGATTCCTTCGGCGTGCCGATCTGGCTGACGGAATGGGGCTGGTTCGGCCAGGTCGACACGGCGGCGCAGCAAACCGCCTACGTCACCAAGGCGCTCACCGAGTACAAGTCCATCAAGGACAAGTACAACATTCAGTCGGTGATGATGTACGCGGTGATCGACGACTCGTACGGCCTCATCAAGAACGACGGCGTCACGAAGACCCCGGCCTACGCGGCCTTCAAGAACTTCGTCCAGGCGAATCCGGTTTAAGCGGACACCGCCCTCCAACGCTCCGGCGCGCCATGCGCCGGAGCGTTTTTTTTTGTCTGCGCGCGCGGCTCGGTTCATCGCGTTGCCGGAATCAGGTACTTGGGCAGCGCGCCCAGTTTCCACTCGAAGCCTTCCTTGACTTCGACGGTCGAGGTCGCGCCCTGCCAGTCGAGTTGCTTGTACGTTCCCGGCGGAATCGGCGCGGGCGTGGGCGACGGATCGGCGTTCGAATCGCTCTTCCAGCCCACGATCACGCGGTCATCGCTACCGTATTGATAGATCTTGGTCTTGTCGTCGTCGACGAACGACCGGTTGAACGCGCGTGCGCCGATGGTCCTGAACAACGTGGCCGCGGCGACATACGCGGGCTTGGGCGTGAGGTCGAGCCGCACGAGGCCGAAGTTCGCTTCCTTCTCCGCCGCGTCCACGCCGTCGTCGACGAAGTCGTACCAGATCACCGTTTCCACGGTGCCGAAGCGGCGCGAGAGCAGGAAGGTGCGCGCTGCCGCCGCCGCCTGCTTGCGCTCCGAGAGACCGGCTTCCGTGGGACTCGACGGCCAGCCGATTTCCGTGATGTACACCTTCAGCCGTCCGACGCCGGGGCGCGGGTGCGACTGCGTCATGCGCTGCAAATGCGGCCATACGGTCGAGACGTTCACGCGCGGCAGCGGCGATCCCTTCGCCTCGTAACCGCGGTCCGGGTCGTACGGCGACATGTACGGATGAATGCTGAAGCCGTCCTGATAGTCGAGCGCGTTCGCCTTCACGATCTGCACGATGCAATCGCCGCCGGGACCGCCGCCCGCTCCGCCGCCGCCGCACGACACCACGCTCGCGTCGGGACTTTCTTTCTTGATTGCCGTGTAGACGGGCTTGAGCAGCGCAATGTAAGTGTCATAGCCGATGCTCGGGAAAGCCGGCTCGTTCCAGACTTCCCACGTCTTCACGTACTTGCCGTAGAACCCGACCACCTTCTGCGCGTAACGCACGAAGAGGTCGCGTTCCTGCTGCGTCTGCGGAAACCCCTTCGGTCCCTTGAACAGGCCCGGGTAGGCGCGGCCGTTCCCGTAGTCGAGCACGATCAACGGCTTCAACCCAATCTTCGAGGCTTGCGCGACATATCCGCCATAGTCGCTGTCCTTGCGCGGGAACTGGAACTTGCCGGGCGTCGGTTCGACGTCGGTCCAGTACAGTTCGTCGCGAATCCATGTGAAGCCTGCGCGCTTGATGAGCGACATCACCGTCGGCGGATCACCCTTTCGTTGTCCGAAATGTGTCGCGACGCCGGCTTCCCTGAAATTGCCGTTGCCCGCCGCGAGCGCGGCAAGACTGACCTTGAGCGAATCGCTTTCGCCGCCGTCCTTCGATACGACCTTCGCGTCGAGCGTATAGAGCCCAGCGCCCGGCAACGAGACATTGACGGCCACCTGCGCGCCGCCCTTTCCCTGCGACGGCGACACGCGGTACGTGTCGAGCGGCGTGCGCGAGAGCTCGGCGTTATCGTCGTAGCGATACAGCGTCGCGACGACCTGATCGCCGTCCGACGCACTGCCAGCATCCATCTTCAGCGTGATGCGCTTCGCGCCAGCACCGTCGCTGATGAGCGAACTCGGCGCGCTGGCGAGTTGCAGCCCGCTCGCGGCGAAGCATGCGTCCGCGGCGGCGAGTCCGGTGGACAGCGCGGCGAGCATCGAGACGATGCGCACCGTCGGATCGACATGCCACGTGCGGCGCGGCACGTCGTGCTTCGTGCTGAATGCCAACATGAAACTCCCGTAGGCGGCGGATTCGAAACGCGGCAGCGCGCGCCGCGCTCAGGCGGCGGTCCGCGAGGTCTCACAGAGAAGTGCTGCCGCCTATTCCTCTTCCGTGGCGAGATTCGACGTGTACGCGCTCGCGTAGGCATACGTGCGCTTCTCGCTGCGGCGCTTCGGCACCGCGTTGAAGATCACGCCCGCGATGCGCGCGCCAGTCAGGTCGAGCCGCTTGATGGCTTCCTGAAGTTCGTCCTCGCTTTGCGCGCTCGGCCGCACCACGATCACCGAGGAGCCGGCGTTCGCGGCGATCAGGTTCGCGTCGCTGACCGCGAGCACTGCGGGGGTATCGATGATGACGAGATCGAACTGCTGCTGCATGTAGTCGAGGATCAACGGCAGGCGCGGCGTCGAAAGCATCTTCGACGGATTGGCCGGGAAGCGGCCGGCCGTCATGAGCGAAAGCCCCGGCACGTCGCTCTCGCGAATGGCCTGATCGACCTGAATCTTGCCGGCGAGCACTTCTGCGAAGCCGTTGCCGCCGTTCTGACCGAAGATCGATGCAATGCGTCCGCGTCGCATGTCGCCGTCGATCAGCAACACGTTCTTGCCGGTTTGCGCGTGCAGCACGGCGAGGTTCGAAGCGACGAACGTCTTGCCGGTTCCGGGCGTCGCGCCGACGACCGCGAGAATATTGTTCGGGGCGGGCGCGATATCCAGCATCAGCGACGCATGCACCGCGCGCAACGCTTCCACGGCCATGTCGCGATTGCCGAGCGCCGACAGCGCGTGGCTGCCTTCGACCGACCCCGCGTTCGGATCGTCGCTCAGTACGCGGCGCGACACATCGTTGATGACCGAGGGCAGACGACTCTTGCCGGGCAGAAGCGAAGGCCTGGCCGTGCGGTCGAGCCGCGCCTGCATCGGGCTGAAGCTCACTGCGCCGAACACCGGCAGGCTGAGACGGCTCTCGACCGAGTGCGGCGTCTTCACCGCGCGCGAAAGCTGATCGCGGAAGAACACGAAGAGAATGCTCAGGATCACGCCACCTGCGGCGCCGCCCGCCATGACCAGCATGCGCTTGGGCTTGGACGGTTCGGTCGGATAAATGGCCGAGTCGATCAGATGCACATTGCCGATGGTGCCCGCGCGCGTGACGGCCAGTTCGCTTGCTTTTTTGCGCATGGCGACATAGATGTCCTCGGCCACCTTTGAATCGCGCGTCAGGTCCATGAGCTTGCGCTCGGAGCCGGGCAGTTGCCCGAAGCGTTTGTCGAAGGCCTGCTTTTGCGCGTTGAGCGTGGCGAGCTGTTCGTCGATGGTGCGGACTTCGCGCGTCGTCGGCGCGAAGCGGCTCGCCATCTGCGTGCGCTGCATGGTGAGCGCCGCAATCTGCCGTTCGATGTCGATGCTGCCTTGCAGATACGACGTCGCTTCGGTGCCCGGCTGCATGGAGTTCGACGACTTGCGGTAATTGCTCAATTCACTCTCGGCGCGTTGCAGTTCACGCTCGAGACGCGGCAGCTCGCCGATGATGAAGTCGCGCGTGACACTCGCTTCTACGCGATGCTGGTCGATGTGCGCGGCGATATAGGTCTGCGCGATCGCATCGGTGATTTGCTGCGCGAGCTTAGGGTCATCGTTCTCGTAGACGACCTGGACGACGCCCGAGTCCTTGGTCGACTCCATCACCTTCAGGCTTTTCTGGAAGCGCGAGACGGCCTGATACTCGCTGAAACGCACGACCTTGAACTCGGTGCCGGGACGCGCGACCAGCTTGTCCACCATGATCGAGATTCCGTCGGCATTCGTCAGATGACCGACGGTGCCATGCAGGATCGAGTTGCCGTCGGAGTCCGTCAACTCGTAAGCGCCCTGCGGCAGCGCGCGCAGGATGAATGCCTTGTTTTCCAGACGCGGCGGTACCTCCAGCGTGCTGATGTCCGCATCTTCTCCGCCCCACGCGAACGACTTCAGACCGAGAACCGGCGCCATGGGTTGCCCCGGCGTGGCGAACATGCTCGAAATGCGCCCGAGGAGCGGCACCTGTCTCGGCGTGATAGAGAGATTCTGATGGTACTTCTTGATCACTGGCAAAAGGACGGCGCGGCTTTGCATGATCTGCATTTCGGCATCCGTCGGCAACGTGGCCGGACCCGCCTGCTGTTGCCCTTGTGTGTTCACGCCGAGCGCATTGGGATTCGGGAAATCCACTTTGATGAGTGCGTCCGACGAATAGACCGGTGTGGCGATGAACGCGTACAGCGTCGCCAGGCCTGTCACCAGGACGATGATCCCGAGCACGAGCCACACGTTATCGACCATCAGCTTCCAAAAGTCACTCGCTGAAAAGCTGTCGTCTCGCGTGCGCGCGGGGACTGGATCGATCCCAAGAACTGGTGTGTTCATCAGAGAGTTTCCTTATTCGTTCGAATGGCGGTCCAACGAAAAGCGGCGATAGCGCGACCGACGAAGTCGGCAACGAACGTTGTGGTTACGATGCTTGGCGATAAACGTCGGATGACGAAACGTACGACGTTAGCTGTACGCACGGACGGAAGTGAAATGTCAACGTCCAATACTACTTACCTTCACGCCTCGCCAAATTGCAGTACGTGCGCCAACCCACATTGCGATAAAAGGGACGGAAATGCAAGCGGAATACTCGGCACTTACATAGGTCTGCTTCACGATCGTTCGATACGCGATGGCGAGACGAACGAAACGTCCGACGAACCCGACTTAATTCAGTGCGTAGTCTGAAGTATCTCCAGCAGCCTCGTGGCCGCGCCGTCCCACTTGAACTTGCGCGCGTGTTCCAGTCCTGCGCGCCTATGCATCGCGCGGACGTCTTCTTGCGTTGCCATGATGCGAATCTTGGCGGCGATGTCTTCGACCGAACTCGCATCGCAATACATGGCGGCATCTCCGCACACTTCGGGCAGCGATGCTTCAGACGAAACGATCACGGGGCATCCACAGTACATCGCTTCCAATGGCGGCAGTCCGTATCCTTCGTACAAAGAAGCGAATACGAGGCATGCCGCGCTGCCGTAGAGGGCTTTCAGTTCGCCGTCGGTTACGAATCCCGCCCATATCACGCTATCCGAATCGAGCGTTGGCGCGGAGTCGCTCGATGCGAATACCCGGGCGTTCGCGCCGCCCGCTATGACGAACTTGAAGCCGTCGAGATCTTTCAGCAGCCGCGTCGCTTCGAGCACGCGCCGCAGATTCTTGCGCGGATCGAGGCTGCCAACGAGAACGCAATACCTGTCTTTCACGAGCGAAAGTCTCTCGAGAATCGAAGGCTCGGGCGTGACGCGGTCCATGTGATCAGCGCCGGGACGTACCACCATGACGCGGGATTCGTCGACACCCAGGTGATGACAGATGCGGTTTCGCGAGAATCCCGAGACTGTCAGGATGGTGCTGGCCTGTCTGCGCAGCAGCGAGAAGCGCAAGCGGTACCACATGACGAATTCCTTCGAGAACCCGTGCGGTACGTCGTAGACGGCCATGTCGTGAATCATCAACATATGCCGCCGCTTAAACAGTGGTCCTGTGTTGCAGAGGCTGATGAGCGTATCGCGGCGCGACTCCAGCGGCAAAGCGATCTGCTCCCAGAGGTTGCCTTTGAGCCGTCGGCCGATCTGAGTCGGGCGCGCTGCGAGACCGAGATCCGTCGCATTGGACGGAATCAGCACGGGCAGTTCCGTCGGAGACTTCGTGTGCGACTGCATGGCGCGCGTCAGTTCATACGCCACGCGCTGCACGCCGGTAATGCGTTGTGAGGCGAACTTACCATTGATTGCGAAGCCCATCGGAGGTCCCTGATAGATGCACGCGGCAATTCTTCATACGTCCAACGCGGTGCAAGGAGCCGCAAAAAAATGGACGCGGCTCACGCATAGGACACGTTCTACCAGAGACAAAGTTTCGTGTCATGCGCATTTGCCGAGAAATTGCGAGGCCGTGAGTTGCGCCAAACATATGCTGAATCGAATCAATCGCAATCCTTAGAAGATTATCGGTTCATAGAATCAATGGCTGACAAGGTGAATGAGCGATAGGGTGAGTCGCGATTATTTCGCTCAGCGATTTATTTCTGGGATCTAATTCACGCAAGCTTCATTGCTCAAGTCACCAGGATCGCTTAGAGTGTGCTCTTTCCGTTGCATGTGCGACGGCACTCATCTGTTCTACGCGAATACCTCAACCGCCTGATGAATAAAGGTCAGGCTTGCATAACACCTCGTTGACTCAATAAGGCACTGGCATCGTCCATGCTTCGCTTCGACGCCACGTTCCTTAGACAACGCTTAGGTATACCAAGCATAATCGTCAGACAAAGGAATCCGCATGCGACCGAATTGGCGATACCTTCATGAACGGCAAACGCACCGCGAGATCGACGACAAGTCGTTCGCAGCCACGCTGTACGCCATGTTCGCGCTCTTCGTGCGCGCACTGGATATCGTCAGGGTCGTCGGACTCTTTCTTCTACTGACCATTTCCATGTGGGTGTATCAATCGATCGAAAAGCTGCTTAATCGAGGTGCGAAAAGTAGTCGCCAATAGTGCAAGCCGGCAGCCTGGCGAGCCCAGTTGGAGCATCCACCTACAGGAGTTACTGTGAGAGTTGCTATCGTCCACGACTGGCTCGTGGTGTCGGGCGGAGCGGAGAAGGTGCTCCATCAGATCATCGAATGCTTTCCCGAAGCGGACATCTTCACGCTGGTCGACTTCCTGGAGGACCGAACGTGCATCAATAAACGTCCGGTTCGAACCTCTTTCATTCAGCAATTGCCGCTTGCCAGAAAGCACTACCGCAGCTACCTGCCGCTGATGCCCATCGCCATCGAGCAGTTCGACCTTTCCGGCTATGATCTCGTGATCTCGAGTTCCTATGCGGTCGCGAAGGGCGTGCTGACCGGACCGGACCAGTTGCATATCAGCTACATGCATTCGCCGATTCGCTATGCATGGGACCTTCAGCACCAGTACCTGAACGAGGCCGGGCTCTCGAAGGGCGTCAAGTCGGTGTTCGCGCGGGCATTGCTGCACTATATTCGCGGCTGGGACGCGCGTTCGACGAACGGCGTCGATTACCTCATCGCGAATTCGCATTTCATTGCGCGGCGCATTAGAAAGGCGTATCGGCGCGACGCGACCGTGATTTATCCGCCGGTCGATATCGCAGCGTTGCCCGTTCGCGTTCAAAAAGACGACTTCTATCTGACGGCTTCGCGCATGGTGCCGTACAAACGGATCGATCTCATCGTGAAGGCATTCTCGATGACGCCCGAGCGCCGGCTGATCGTGATCGGGGACGGCCCCGACATGCGCAAGGTGCGCGCGGCGGCCGGGCCGAACGTCTCGATACTCGGCTATCAGTCGTTCGAAGTACTGCGCGATCACCTTCAGCGTGCACGCGCGTTCGTCTACGCCGCAGAGGAAGACTTCGGCATCTCGATCATAGAAGCACAGGCTTGCGGCACGCCGGTCATCACCTACGGACGGGGCGGCGCGCTGGAGACGGTCATTGGTATCCCGAGTGAGCGCGCCACGGGTGTCTTCTTCAAGGAGCAGACGCCCGAATCGTTGAACGAAGCCGTTACGCGTTTCGAACGCAACCGGCATGCGTTCGACCCGCAGGTATGCCGCGACAATGCCGAGCGCTTCTCACGAGAGAAATTCAAGGCGGCGCTCAGGGCGTTCATCGAAGTGCAACTGGCTCGTTCTCCGTCCGAGACGATGCTCGACAGGCGGGCGGCGTCCAGAGACATTGCAGTAGAAACGGGCGTTACTGAAGCAGTCGCGTCGTCGAAGTGATGCAACGGCGCGGGCCGGTGGCGCTGCCGGTCCCGCGCATTCGACCTTACTGAGCGGTATCCAGATTGACGTGATGCGGGCGGCTCACGGTCCTCTCCGTGTGAATGAGAGCCGTGGCAGCGGAAGGTTTGAAGCCGGACGCGAGCGCCGCGACAGCCGAGCCGACGCCGCGAATCGCCGCGTGCTCCCAGCTGTGCGCGGCGCGCGGCTCGCCCGGCGCATGCGGCGCCCAGCCGTGGAAGCTCAGGAACGGCCCGCCGCCCGTTCTGGCGCGACTGTAGGTCCTTGCTCTCTCGGTCAGCGACGCGAGCATGCGTTGCTCGGCCACATCCGCGCGACGTCTCAGCGTCTCGAGCACGGACATCGCGGCGGCCAGCGATTGCACGAGCACCGGTATCGCACGGCCAACGCCCACGTCCAACAGACGCAACACGCGAGAGAGGTCCGCAGTATCGTCCGCGAGTTCGCGGCTTGCGAGCACGATAGCGGCATCGGACGAGCCGCGCGCCATCTCGAAGAGACTCAAAGCATCAGCGACCGTGAACCGGTCTAGCGCGTGCATTCGCATCGCTGCGAAGCCGAGCGCGCATCCGCTCAACGCGTCTTCGCCGACGCCCTGCCAGTCAAAGCCGTCGGACAGTTCACGCGCAACGCTATTCCCATGCTGAGACTGATTGAGCGAGAGAAGCGACAGCAAGGTGTTTCGCGGCCCTGCGGACACGCGCGACACCACGATATTCAGCGCATCCCTGCTTGAAGACCCCGCCGCGTTCGCCGTGAGCAGTACCTTCACGTGTCCCTCTGGCAGCGATACGAAACGGGGTTCGATTTCCGGCCCGCCGATCTGCAACAGCGACGGCTCGTGCGTCGTCAGTTCGAACTGCTTCGCATAGCCGTTCGATTTCTCGTCGCTTATCAGGAGATCGACAGGACGCCATGCGCCGAGCCGGCGCGCCCAGAGTTTTCCCCAGACATGATAGGCAGGCGTGTCGGCGAAAAGCGCGCGCGCGCCGCGCGTCAGGTCCACGTCTGCGGCAGCCCACATGAGCCACTCTGGAATGTCGTCGGGAACGAGGTCGATCGTATGTTGAGCGAAGCGACCGATCAGCGGAATGCGGCGCGTGATGGTCGATCCGTTCCGAGTGGCGAGCTCGACGACGACGAACGACAAGCCGCCATGCCGGCTTGCGCCGCGACTATCGGCCTGTTCGCGTCCGCGATACGCGTCGTCCGGCAATTGAACCGTCGTTGGCCGCCTGGTTGAGAGAATGACGCGCTCAACGAGTGAACCGAACTCACTCTTTATTTCAGCAGGCAGTGCCACATCCCCTTCATCATCGTCAGTCAGCGACGCGAGGCTGAGAATAACGACTCGGCTCATACGATGGCCCCTGTGTAGTGGGAGACAACGGAGTACTTCAGACGAAAGGACGCCTGCAACGGCAATTTATCGAAGTGGACAATACAAGATTCTTCGCTCTACTACGATACATGTACACCCGGCTTGCGCAAATAAAAATGCGAGGGTGACGTTATTTTTCGAGTACGTCGGAGCGTGGAGGCGAGGCAGCGTCGAACGCATCTCGCGATGGAACGGGCAGGGTCATCACCCGTTGGGCCTGCGCCTCGAAAGTCTCGCGAGAGAAGCGCCGACGAAACTCGGCCGCGAGCGATGCCATCGGGACATCGGGCGCGGCGAAGATACGTTGTACGAACGCAGTGTGATCGCCTGGAGGGAAGAGCAACGTTTCGGGAAGGTAAGCATCGAGTCCGGACACGCGCGATACGACAATCGGTCGCTCCGCGAGCACGGCTTCGATCATCACGAGCGGCACGCCCTCGAAAGCAGACGGCAGCACCAGCGTGTCGCTCGCCGCGATATAGGGCAGCACGTCCGCTTGCGCGCCGACCACGCGAACGTGCGCGGACAAGATCGGGCTTGCCTGCACCATGTGGGCCGCGCGCTGCGCGTCGGGTCCTTCGCCGACAATGAGTACGAGCGTGCGCTCGAAGGCATCGGCGTGTCGTTCTATCGTTTCGAGCAGAAAGTCTTGCCGCTTATGCGTGAAGTCGATTCGCCCGATATGAGCGACGATGGTCGTGCCGTCGTCCGGCAAGCCCAGCATGGCGCGGGCCGCTGACCGCGTGAGCGTGGACTGTGCGAAGCGGTCGTCCACGCAGTTCGCGAGTATGGTCGTGCGCGCGTTCGGTGCCAGCGTGCGCAGCTTGGCGCGTAGATGTTCGTTGAGCGTGATGAATTCGTGGGGCATGCGATACACGCCACGTTTCACCAGCCACTTGAGTCTGTCGACGAGGCGGCCGCTGTCGGGCCCGTCTGCGACCAGCGGCAGATAGCTCACCGAGCGCGTGCGGGTCACTCGCGCGGCCAAAAGCCCGGCGAGTCCTGAAACAATCGTGCCTTGGGCAATGAGTAGTCGAGTCAGTTTCAATCTGCGCAGGATCGAGGCGGTCGAGCGCGTCATGCGAAGCATCGCGAACGCATTGCCGCGTATCGACTCGGCTGTATATGACAGGCCAATCGTCTGCACTTTTGAATGCGCGCGCGCGAGGTCTTCCACGAAGCTAAAGAGCGCGGCGTTCTGCCTGGGCGCCAGGATATACAAGGTTTCGATCTGCGCGTTCCCGACAAGCGCAATCATGAAACGCTTGAGCATCTCCTCGTGACCGCCGTTGATGCCCGAATCACAGTAGATCCCAACCTTCACGGCATTCTCCCTTTTTGTGCGCGTCCTCGCGCTTCTTCATGGCTTTGCTGCCGACAACGTCGAGTACGTCTGTGCGTCATGATTGCAATGGGCCGCCGTTCACCAGTCGGGCTTGGTCGCCCTCTGTCATCTCAGTGTGAAGCTTAGGCAAAAAAGGAATGAATTATTAGCACTCGCGCATTTCTGAACCGGCGTGCTTCGCATGAAGCCTCCTGCGGCTCTTGTGCATCGCGAAGCGGTTTGTCTGTAGAAAGCAATTAGCCGGATGTCCGAAGCGATTCGCGAAGCGTGAATGCAAAGCATCGATCAGGCCAAGCGTGAGTCGGCGATGGGCAACGAAACCGCACGGTCTCTGCAGCGTTTGTTGCGATGTCGTCCACGACGCTCAGTGTAGGGAAAATGGCAGGCGGTGTCTGCCGAAATTAATGCTGAAACAAGGCGCGAACGCAGTGCCGTTGCGCGAACAATCTCGTCTACCTAAGTGTTAATAGGTGTGCTAAGGTCGGTGCGACTTCAATGCACGATAGCTTCGTCCGTTGCAACATGCACTGCATGACCGATGCACCAACGCGTCGCAGACGGCGCTCAAACCGATATGTGACCATGGATCAGCGGGAAGAGTTGCGCTCGCTTTATTGCGTCGTTTGTCCTCGTTGCGAAAGCGTGTCGCCAGCGGATGACCTGTCGTGTCCTTACTGCGGCGCAGATCGACATGGTGCTGTGTTGACGCGGGCGCAGGCGTCGCTCCTCGGCATAGACGAGGCTGCGCGCGCGCTGGTGCGCGCCGCTTCATCGCAAGTCGGAGACATGCGCCGCGATCAAGTGGACGATGCCACACGCGCGGACAGCGCGAATCAATCGGCGGCATTGGTGTCGTCGCCCACTTATTTCGCTGTGAAGCGCAAGTGGGCTGCCGTGTTGACCGTAGGCGTGTGCGTGCTGGCCGGCATCGTTGCGTGGGTGCGCACTTCGCACAGTCCCGGTGCCGGCGAGCCGCACGATGACCGCGTGAGTGTCGTCGGGACGGTTCATAAGCTGCCGCCTGTTGCGCCGGCCGCTCGTTCCGATGACGTCGCGCCAGGAGGCTCGGCATCCGATGCGCAAGCACGCTTTCTCGCGATGACCAATGCGCCCGGCCGAGCTATCTTTGCATTGCCGGCGTCGATGGACATAGCACCGTGCGCCACGGCGTCGATGCCTGCGTGCGACACATTGGCTGAAAGCCAAGCGTCGAGCACAGCGGCCGATACCGGCGGCTCGACGGCCACGGTCGTTCCTGAAGCGCCTCATTCAATTGCATCGGCTTCGGCGAAGCCGGCGGCACGAAAGCATGGTCGCGTCGAACATGCTTCGGTGAGCACGCGGCAGGCGCCGACGCACTCACGTGCGCATGCCAACGAGAGGACGACTCACGCCCAGCCCGCTCCGCGTTCGGTTCGTCACGCGAAGAAGATCGACAAGACGCATCCGCGCGTGCGCACCGTGCAACGTACAGTGGCACCGCCACGCGGCGAAGCTGACGCATCGGACGCGCCAGGCGCGGGCACGGTCGCGCCGGTCGCCGATCCCGCGATGACGTCTTCCGCAAGCTGGAAGCCGGGCAGCGGTTCCGAGCCCAACGACAACCTCCGCTCGCGCATAGGCAGGCTATTGCCGGCGGGCGTCGCGGCCACCAACAAGGGACGCGGAGAGGCGCACTGACGATGCACGGAGCCACGCGACTCACGCAACCAATGTGGCCATCCGCACATTCGCTTTACTCTGTCATTTGCAAGAATCGTTTGCTGTAATTGTCGCCGGTGGAACGAGCGATAACGAGCAGAAGATCGTGCCACCGTCTTCCCCCGAGGCATGAGGGCTTCCGGATGTTCGCCAAGACACTCATCGACGGCGCGAAGGCGTGGCTGCCGGACCCGGTGTTTCTGAGCATTGCCCACCGACATAAGGTCGGACGATTCCCGAACATGTGGAATCCCAAGACGTTCAACGAAAAGATTCTGCATCGCTGTCTCTATCCCGATCCGCGTTACATGGATCTGACGGACAAGCTTAGAGTTCGCGATTACGTGGCGAACAAGATCGGTCCGCAACACCTGATCCCCTTGCTTGCAGAACCCGGCGCGTTCACGAAAGAAGTCTTCGATGCGCTGCCTTCCGCGTTCGTCATGAAGGCGAATCACGGCAGCGGCTTCGTGGAAGTGGTGAAAGACAAGAGCCGTGTGTCGTTCGAGCGACTCTCGGCGCTGTCGCAACAGTGGCTGTCGACGCCCTTCTATAAAGTCGCGCGGGAACGCCATTACCGCATGATCGAGCCGCGCATCTTTTTCGAAGCGCTGCTGCTCGCCGAAGATGGCGAAGTCCCCGCTGATCTGAAGTTCCATGTCTTCAACTCGCCCTCCGGCCAGCAGACGATTTTCGTCACAGTGATATCGGGCCGCTTCACCGATCATCCTCGCGGCGATACATACGACGCCGCGTGGCGGTTGCAGGACATCTGGTTCGGTCACTATAAGCGTAGCGACACGCCTGCGCCGCCGCCCGAATCGCTCGATTCGCTCCTTCGGATTGCAGGCGTGCTGGCCAAAGAGTTCGAATACGTGAGAGTCGATCTCTACGAAGCCGACGGAAACGTGTACTTCGGGGAACTAACGTTCACGCCGGGCGCGGGAGTTTTTCCAATTCGTCCCGATCACGTCGATTACGAATGGGGCCGGCTCTTCAAGGTTGGTCCGCGGCATCCTTACAACCGATAGGCGAGAGCGTGAACCAACGCAGACGGCGGATCACATGCGGCGGCCTGCTTTTCTTGGCGATGTGCGTCGGCGCGCGTGCGCAGAGCCGGCCGCTCTCGGACGCGCAGATGGTCGGTGTTCTGCTAACCGCGAATCAGGCGGAGATCGCAGCAGCGCAGATTGCGCTGCGCAGAACACGCTCCACCAGCCTGCGGAGCTTCGCGACGCGCATCGTCGATGAAAACGCGCAGATCGCGCAGGAGACAAACGACATGTTGCGAAGGCTCGGCGCGAACGCGCAGCCGAGCAGCGTGAGCGACGCGCTTGCGCGCCAAAGCCGCGACGACACCGAGATGCTCGACGAGCAAGACGAATACGCATTCGCGCAAGCCTATCTCGAACGCGAGGTCGATTTTCTCGGGCGGCTCGTGAATACCGTCGATGGATTCATCCGATCCACGCATAGCGCGGATGTGAAAGTACTGCTCGTGCGAGTCAGGCCGGCATTCACGCTTCATCTCGATCAGGCGCGACGACTCCAACTGGTGTTTCAACGCCCCGGCTTCGGTCATTGAGTGGGACAGGCAGCGTCTGCAATGCATTCCACGAAGTCTTGTTTGCCGGTTGATTATCGGCGCGCTAGATTGAAATCATTCACGCACTGTCGGAGCCGGCCATGTCACAGATCCTGACGCAATACTGGCAAGCGTTATTGGTCCCCGTAGGACGGGCTCGACAACGCTGGCGGCAACGCGCATACGAGCGCGCGATGCGAGCGTGCGCATGCTCGGCCGCAAGCAAACCGACGCAGCGCGACGAGCAGGCAAGCGGCCCGGAGCGGCTCGAGCAGATTGCGCTTTACGCGCGCGCGGGCTATTTCAACATGGGCTATACGGTGGACGCGTTCAGCACACCCGCCGATTTGCCGCCACATTGATTCCGACCACAACCGCGCGTTTCGCATATCGCGCGGAGGCATATTCGTAGCATTCTTCCTTCGTTTGTGCGCAAGCGCCGCGCTTGTACAGTGAACGCTCCTGACACTTCGCTCGGACGTTCAGCGCATGAGGGCATCTTCCGCATTCAATCGACTGCTTGTGCTCGTTATGCTCGTTGCGTCGTGTGTTGCACTAAGCGCGGCGCACGCGGAAGGAACGGTACGCATCGTCGATCAATATGGCATCGGCTCCTTGCTGCTGAAAGTGGCGAAGGACCAGAAGTTGATCGAGAAGGAAGGCGCGCGCGCGGGGCTGCATATCGACGTGCAATGGACCACGCTGTCCGGCGGCGCGGCGGTCAATGAAGCCTTGCTCTCGGGCGCCGCCGATATCGCCACGCTCGGCATCGGTCCGCTGATGACGATTTGGGACCGCACGCGCGGTCATCAGGATTTCCGCGCGATGTCGGCGCAGAGCGCGGTGCCAGTGTATCTCGTGTCGAACGATGCGCGCATTCGCAGCATCGCGGATATCGGCGAAAAAGACCGCATCGCGGTGGTGTCGGTCGCCGTCTCGCAGCAGGGGCGGCTGTTGCAGATGGCTTCGGCCAAGGCGTTCGGCGATGCGGAGTACGCGCGCCTCGACCGCTTCGAAGTGAACATGCCGCACGCGGATGCGACGACGGCCATGCTCGCAGGCAGTTCGGTCATCAACCTTCACTTCTCGAACGCGCCTTATCAGTATCAAGAACTCGACGACCCGAAGATTCACAAGGTCATCAGTTCGACGGACATACTGGGCGGCCCGGCGACGAGCAGCGTTGCCGTCACATCCGACAAATGGCGCAAGGATAACCCCCGCACATATGCGGCCGTGCGCGCGGCGCTCGTCGATGCGGCGCGGCTCGTTGCATCCAACAAGCCCGAGGCTGCGGCCATCTATATCCGACAGGACGCATCGAAACTGTCGCCGACATTCGTCGAACGCATTCTGAATGACAAGGACGTGAGTTTCTCCACGACCCCTGAAAACACACTCGCACTCGGCGCCTTCCTGTTCAAGGTGGGCGTCATTCGCCACGAGCCGAAGTCGTGGCGCGACTACTTCTTTACCGACGATCCCGACGGGCAAGGCAGCTAACGTCGTCGGGTCGCTCGCAGAAACAGACCCACAGTCAAAGCGGAGATTCGCCCATGAACGCAGCCGTCATCGCACACCAGGCAACCGAACACGAGATCGAAGTGCGTCCTTTGTCGGCGCATATCGGCGCGGAGATTAGCGGCGTCGATCTGACGCGTGCATTGCAACCTGCCCAGGTCGCGGCGATTCGCGCGGCTTTGCTGAAGTGGCGCGTCGTGTTTTTCCGCGAGCAGTTCCTCACGCATGAACAGCATGTCGCGTTTTCGGCGCAGTTCGGCGAATTGACTGTCGGGCATCCCGTGTTCGGTCATGTGGAAGGGCATCCGGAGTTGTACTCGATCTCGAAGTTTCGCAAGGCGACGCGCTTCGAAGGGCAGGCGTTGCTGCGGCCGTGGACCGGATGGCATACGGATGTGACGGCAGCGGTCAATCCGCCATTCGCATCGATTCTTCGCGGCGTGACGATCCCGCCATATGGCGGCGATACGCAGTGGACCAACCTCGTCATCGCTTACGAGAAGTTGTCCCCAACGCTGCGCGCATTCGTCGACGGATTGCGCGGCATACATCGCTTCGCGCCGCCGCAAGGCGCGAGCGGCACCGATGCATTCGCGAAGGCGGTCAACGAGCACACGCTCGTCAGCGAACATCCGCTCGTGCGGGTGCATCCGGAGACCGGAGAGCGCGCGTTGTATGTGAGCCCGGGCTTTTTGAAGTCCATCGTCGGCCTGACGCCGCGTGAGAGTCAGGCGCTGCTCGAATTGCTATGGGAACATGTGACGCGACCGGAGTTCACGGTCCGCTTCAAGTGGGAGCCGGGCAGCATCGCGTTCTGGGACAACCGCTCGACAGCCCACCTTGCGCCGACGGATATCTTCGATCTCGACTTCGACCGTCAGCTCTATCGCACGACGCTCGTCGGCGATGTGCCCGTTGGACCCGACGGCAAGCGGTCTATCGCGATAGAAGGCTCGCCTGTCGGCGCGGCGGCTGCCGTCGCGTTGAATTGAGCGCAGCGGCGACCGGGTCGCCGCGCATCCTCATCACAGGACAGACAACGGCTAAAGCAGCTTGGCGGCGGCCTTGAACCTGCGCTTCTGTTCCTTCTCCAGCACGCGCAACGCGCGGTCCGCCGCGCCGTCGGGCAGTGCCGCGCGGTGCTCGAGCAGCAGATCGCGGCTCGCGACGACATCGTTCAGTTCACCGAAACGCTTCTGCACGCGCTTCAGGTTCTTCAGCCCCTTGCGCTGCTTCTTGCCGAGAAGCGGCTCGAAGAATTCCAGCAGATAGCGGACCTTCTTTCCGGCCTTGCGGACTTCATGGAACGACTCATAGTCCGAGCGGCCTTTGCGTGATGCCACGCGCATCCGCTTCTTGAGTTGCTTCTGCGCCGCAACGACGCGCTGTCTGGCGAATTTCGTCAGCGGCGTGCGTTGCGCGGCCGTGTTCAACTCGCGATTCGCTTCGCTCATCGCTTCGCGCAGCGTCTGCTTGACACTCGCATGAGCAAGCGTTTCGAGGCTCTTTCGCGAGGCTTCGGAGCGGCTCTGGCGGAATGCGTCGAGCAGCTCCCGGTCGCCGGTGGCTTCCACGAGACCGATGAGGATGTCCCAGTCGCGCGTATTGCCTGCGGCGTTTGCGAGGAATTTGTAAATGGCGCGCTGCTGCGTGTCGAAGTCTTCGTGAAGTATCGGCCGGTACGCCCACAGCAGCGTGCGCAGGCGTCGCAGCGCCACGCGCAGCTTGTGCAGTTGTTCGGCCTCGCCTTCGTGTTCCAGCGCGGATGCCTGAGCGATGGCTTCGCCGACGAGCGGCTCTGCAAACGTCGAAAAGTTCGTCTCAGCGGTCGCCGGGCGATTGTCGGCGTTCTCGTCGTCCTTCTTCATGATCGTTTCCCGGTGTGATGCAACGGCATCTACAAGGCAAGATTCGTACCGCATCCACCATGTGATAAGAGTCTTGCCCGTTGCGCCGTTCTCGCCGGGAGATTGTCACGAGAGCTTCATATTCAACCGCGGCGTTGCTTCTGGAGGACGATGGTTTCGAACAGTTCGTAGTCGGCGGTGGGCGTCTTATCCGCGCCCGGCGCGTGGTAGTAGTTCATCGTGATCGACGTCTTTCCGCCACGTTCGCCCGGATCGTGATCGAACACGGCGATGCCGTAGCCCGTGCCCGTATCGCGTTGCGCGGACCAGATGGCGTCCTCCACCGCGTCGGCGACAGGGCGCACGAAGGTGCCCGCCGTCTTGCCGGGCACCGGGCCATTCCGCTTGGTGAAGATCTGCGCTTGCGGATTGCCCGTGCCCGCATCGGTGCCGTAGACGTCGAGCGGCGCGCTCGTGCCGCCGCCGCCGAGTATCAGATGCACGGTGCCGTGCGTCGTGTCGATCGGATCGTTGGCGCGCTGCGTCGTGGTGACCGGGCGCGGCTGCAACGTGTCGACGCTTTCGCCCGTCACGGCATCGCGGCCCGCGTGATGGTTGCAGCCGCGCACGGGATGGCTGCGCTCGTAGTCGTGATCGTGGCCGCACAGCACGAGATCGACGCCGTACCGGTCGAAAAGCGGCAGCCATGCTTCGCGAATGCCCTTGTCGGAGCCGTTGCCCGTCTTCGAAGAACTGAGCGCGTCCTGATGCATCTGCACGACGATCCAGTCGATGTCGTCGTCGTGCTTCGCCTCGCGCAAGGTCTTCTCCAGCCAGCGCGTTTGTTCGCCGCCGCTATAGCCACGTACATAGAAGGATGTGCCCGGTTCAATCGCGGGATGGCCGGTGCTCGCCGCCGGCACCAGCGGCGACGGTCCCGCGACGAACGCGGCGGCGTCCTGATACACGACGTCGTCCGCATCGAGCGAAATGAAGAGCACGGAACTCACCCGAAAGCTGTACCAGCGGCCGCCAAAGCGCGTTCCATTGTCGGGCAACGTGTAGCGCGTGAGGTAAGAATCGAAGCCCTGCGGGCCGTTATTGAATTCGATCTCATGGTTGCCGGGACACGGCATCCACGGACGATTCGCGGCCGAAACTTGCGCGTTGTTGCCGAAGTCGCGCCACACGTCCGGCTGATGCGTCGGGTTCAGATTCGCGTAACAGAGGTCGCCGTTCAGCAGATGAAAGAGCGGTTGAAAGCGTTCGACGGCCTGCACGGCGAAGCGGCTTTGCGGCGAGGACAGCACCCATCCGGTGTTGGGCGTCGCGAGATCGCCGTAACTCGTGAAGCGGAACTTGCAACGCCCGCGCGGCGCGGTGCAAAAGCTCGCGCAGAAGGGCTGAGCCGCGTTGCTGTCGTTGTCGGCCGTAACTTCGTAGCGGTACGTCGTGTCCGGATGCAGACCGTCGAGCCGCGCGTGATATGTGCAGACGATTTCGCCATTGAGACCGTCCGTATAAGTGCGCTGCACTGCGTGCACGAGCCGCGCATGACCATCGTGCGTGGTGAGGCGAACGCGCGGCTTGGCGGCCGGCGCAAGCGACGCCCAGCTCACGACCACTTCGTGCGCGGGATCTTCGCCCCATGTGAGGTGGATCTGTTCGGGCGTGCCGTCGGGCGAGGCCGCTGCCGCGTTCGCCGCGCCGCTGAGGGCGTTCGCGGCCGTCGCGAGCCCCGAGGCGCCGGCGAGCTTCAGGAAACCTCGGCGCGATGCAACGCGCCCGCTATCGTGCGAATGGTGTGTCGTCATTGGAGTGCTCGGGTCGTGGTCGGGTCAGTGGCCGTGGCGGTGATCGTGATCGTGATCGTCCCGGTCGATCCGGCAGAACGCCTCGCCGTGATGCGGCAGGCGCTGCGCTTCGTAAGCCGGAAGATCGGATGCATCTACCGAGAAGACGAAGAAGCGGTTCGGATTATCGATGCCGTTCGGATGATGCGTATCCGTCACCGTGCCGATGAAGTCGTTGTCGTTCGCGATGAAGAGCGTGTGCTTGAGCACGCCGTTTATGCGCACGTCGGGGCCGAACGCGAGGCTTTCCAGCTTCGCGGGGATGTCGGTGGCCGCGAAGCCTTGCGCGGACAGCGCCGCGACCACATCCAGAAAGAGCGTCTTGTTCAGCGCGAACGGCGCGAGTCCTGCGGCACCGCTCGCCTGGCTCACATCCTGCGCGCCCGTGAGATCGACCTTGTACACGCGCTTGAAGACCGCGGCAGAGTCGTCGCCCAGGCCTTTGCCGTCGCGTTCATCGAGCAGCAGCTCATGATCGTTGATGGCGACGATATCGCTGATCGTCGGATAGTTCGGCTTCGCCGTGGTGCCGATGTTGCTGAGCGGATAGGCGAACTGCGTCGTCTTGCCCGTGCGCAAGTCGATGCGCAGGATGCGCGTATAGCCGCCGCTCGTGCCGCCGTCTTGCAGCAGCGGGCTTTGCATCGCGCCGAAGAGCGTCTCGCCGTCGGGTGAAATGGCAAGGCCCTCCATGCCCTTGTTCGCCACGCGTCCCGTCGTGTTCTTGCTGATCTCGTCGCTGCCGACGGGCGAGAGCGTCGTGACCACGAACGATGCGGGCACGCGCACGACCGCCGTGCGCTCGCCGGTGCGCCGATCGAAGCGATAGATGTAGGGGCCGTACTCGTCGGAGATGAAGACGCTCGCGCCATCGCGCGATACGCGGATGCTTTCCGGATCGAAACGCGCATCGAGCGGATACGTGGACGGCTGCGCCGGCGCGAAGTTGTCGGAGCGGCCGGTGAAGTAGTGGGTGTGGTTCGTCGCGTTCAGCGCGGGCGCGCCGTTGCCGACGCCGGCGGCCGCGCCGTCGCCGTAGACGAGCGCATCGCGCGTGTGCAGCAAGGTCGTATCGAGCAGACGGGGCGTGAGCGTGTAGGGCAGCGTGCCGTTCTTGCCGGATGCTTCGAGCTTCAGGCTCAGGGTCTGGAAGCGGTTGATGTACGAAGCGGTATCGTCGAGCGCCTTGTTATACGAGATGGCGTTCGGACCGCGATCGGGCACGGCGAGAAACGTATCGCAGCCCGCATACGCGAGCCCCGAGCCGAGTCCGCCGAGCAGATTGCCCGGCGCGCCGTTTTCGAGCGGCGCGGCCGTCTGCTGCGAGCGGTCCACGCTGTTGCCGCTAAATTGACCGATGGCGATGAGATCGACGCTCGCCCACGCCGATGAACATGCCGCGCACAACGCGAGGGTCAACGTCACATGACGCGCAACAGCGGGGGCTCGAAGCATCGATGTCTCCTTCATCCGGCATGCGAAGTGATTGGACTCGCATTATTGCGGGATTGAAGTGACGTTTGTATGACTCATGCAATGAACGGCTCGTCATACCGAAGCCTGCGCCCTCAGCGTACCGGCATCCGCCATTGGTTCACGCGGACCCATACATATCGCGCAATCAGCCTGAACGGCGGATTGGCGAACAGCACGAGCGCGCCGAGCGCGAGGCACCCGCAGACGAGAAACGTGCCGCGATAGCCGATGGCTGCGACGAGCGCGCCCGATAACACGCCGGAAAGAATGGAGCCGACGCGCGATGCGTTGAAGAAGAGCGCCGTCGCCGCGCCGGGATTGCGCGGCATCAGGTCCTGCACGTAGGTCATGCCGAGGCACGACGTCACCGCGACGACGAACGCGTTGAACGCCTGCATCGGCATGAGAAACTGAATGGAGCGAGAGGACGCGACAGCCACGAAGTACACGATATGCACGGCTGCGCATGCCGCGAGCCAGCGTTGCTTGTCGAGATTCGAGCCGCGCGCGCCGAGCGCGAGCATCATCGGAATTTCGAGGAACGCGCCGAGCCCGAGCATGATCGACACCTCGATCTGCGTGCCGCGCAGTCCCTGCACGACATAGAGCGGCAGCACGATCATCGTCGCGTTGGCCGCGAGACCGATGAGCGTCAACGCAATCGTCGCGCGCCAGATCTGCGCGCGGCTCGCGGGCACGTGCTTCGCCGCATCATGCGGTTCGTCGTGCTCGGTCATCGTCGTGACTTCAAGCAAGGAGGCAGGATCGCCCGCATAGTGGGCGTGCGGCGCGATCGGCTTCTCCTTGTCCTTGATGCGCCAGGCTATCGCGCCACACGCCGCGAACGATGCCGCCGCGAACAGAAAGAGGCCGTGAAAGCCCGCGGCGGCCAACACCAGCGCGCCGACGGACGGACCGAAGACCCACGCCATCGAGAGCACGGTGCGCAGCGTGGCGAGCGCGAAGGAACGCTCCGCGTCGTCGGTGACGGGCAGCGCCGCGCGGCCGAAGGAGAACACGAGCGTCATGGCCGCGCTGCCGACGCCGAGAAACACGATGCCCACGGTCACGAGCGACGCATAGCTGCGCAGCACGCACAACAGCACGAAGCCGAGCGCCGACGCGGCCAGCGCGCCCATCAGCAACACGCGATGATGACCGTGCTTATCCGACCACTTGCCCGCGAAGGCGCTGGCGAGCACGCCGCTTGCCGCGATGAGCGTCATGAAGAGCCCGAGTTGCAGCGGCGTCATGTCCGCCTCCTGCACGCCGAAGAGCGACAGAAACGGCGCGGTGAAAGACATGGCGACGCCCAGCATCAGCGTGACGCCGGCAAGCGGCATGAACGAATGCAGGCGCGCAAGACGAAAAAAGCGAGCGTCCATCGACGGGGAAATCCTTCGGAAAATGCAGGCGCGGAATGCGTGCGCGTGACAGTAGCGCAATCGACATTCCGCGCGTAAAAGAGTGAGCGATGCCAGGTGGAGACGCGGGGATCACGCCTGCGGCGGCTGTCCGTTGGATGCGCTCAGGCCGCCGTCCACGGGAAGATTCACGCCCGTCACGAAGCGCGCATCGTCGCTCGCGAGAAACGCGATGACGGCGGCGATGTCGTCCGGTTGCGCGGCGCGGCCGAGCGGAATGCGCTCGCGGAACTTCGCCATGAGCGCTTCGTCGCCGAGCATGTCCTGCGTGAGATTGGATTCGGTGAGGCTCGGGCAGACCGCGTTCACGCGCACGCCGTCGCGGCCGTGATCCATCGCGAGCGCGCGCGTGAAGTTGGTCACCGCGCCTTTCGCCGCGTTGTAGAAGCTCATGCCCCAGTCGCCGCCGAGGCCGGACACCGACGACACGTTCACGATCGAGCCTTTCGCCTGGATCAGATGGCGAATGGCGGCGCGGCTGCAATAGAAGACGCCGTCGAGATCGGTCGACATGATCGCGCGCCAGTCATCGAGCGATGCCTCGTCGATGCGGCCCGTCGGCGCGACGCCCGCATTGTTCACGAGCACGTCGATGCGCCCCAAGCGCGCAATGGTGGCGTCGATCAGCTGCTGCGCGTCTTCGAAGCGCGAGACGTCGCACGCGTGGACGAGCGTGCGCGAGGCATCGAGATCGCGCGCCACGCGTTCGAGCTTGTCCTGCGTGCGGCCGGCGAGCACCACGGAGGCGCCCTCGGCCGCGAAGCGGCGCGCGGCGCCTTCGCCGATGCCGGAGCCCGCGCCCGTCACGATGACGACTTTCGAAGCGAAGCGGGAAGACTGCGTGGAAGCGTTCATGGTGATGGTTCCTCGTTAAACGAATCACCCGAGCGCGCAGATTTCGTTCCAGCGTCAGTCACTTCACGCGCCACGCTTCTCCGTCCGGAAAGTGATGCTTGTCCAGCGACGGCGCGTGCATTTCGATGCTGTAGCCCGGCCGCTGCGGCGGCATATAGCGGCCGTTGCGGATCACCACCGGATCGATGAAATGCTCGTGCAGGTGATCCACATATTCGAGCACGCGATTTTCGAGCGACGCCGACACGCAGATGTAGTCGAACAGCGAAATATGCTGCACGTACTCGCACAAACCGACGCCGCCTGCATGCGGGCACACAGGCACGCCGAACTTCGCCGCCATCAGCAGCACGACGATCACTTCGTTGAGACCACCGAGACGGCAACTGTCGATCTGACAGAAGTCGATGGCCTCCGCTTGCAGCAACTGCTTGAACATGACGCGATTCTGGCAATGCTCGCCCGTCGCCACGCCGATGGAACCGAGCCGGCGCCGAATGGCCGCGTGCCCGAGTATGTCGTCGGGGCTCGTCGGTTCCTCGATCCACCACGGATCGAACTCGGCGAGACGCCGCATGTTCGCGACGGCTTCGTCGACTTCCCATACCTGATTCGCGTCCATCATCAGCTTGGCGTCAGCGCCGATTTCTTCGCGCAGAATGCGGGCGCGGCGCACGTCTTCTTCCAGATTGCCGCCCACTTTCTGCTTGAAATGCGTCCACCCTTGCGCAACGCCTTCGCGAGCCAGTCGGCGGATCTTCTCATCGTCATAGCCGAGCCATCCCGCCGATGTCGTATAAGCCGGATATCCGTGCACGAGCATCTCCTTCTCGCGCTCGCCGCGCGTGCTCGCGTGGCGGCGCAGCAGCGCAATGGCTTCGTGAGGCGTGATCGCATCGGTCACATAACGGAAGTCGAGACAGCGCACGAGTTCTTCGGGCGTCATGTCGACGAGCAGCTTCCACACTGGCTTGCCTTCGGCCTTCGCCCACAGGTCCCATACCGCATTCACGACGGCCGCTGTAGCGAGGTGAATCGCGCCTTTGTCCGGGCCGATCCAGCGCAACTGACTGTCGGAGGTGATCTCGCGCCAGAACGCGCCCATGTTCGCCGCGATGTCTTCGAGCTTCTTGCCGACGACGAGATGACTCAGCGCCTCGACGGCGGCCACGCAGATTTCGTTGCCGCGTCCGATGGTGAAGGTGAGTCCGTGTCCGCTGATTCCGGCCGATGAATCGGTTTCGAGCGTGACGTATGTGGCGGAATAGTCGGGCGCGGCGTTCATTGCATCCGAACCGTCGAGCGAACGCGAAGTGGGAAAGCGGATGTCCCGAACGGACAGCTTGGTGATCGTTGTCATGGGTATGCCTCCGGGGCAATGTGCGATCGACTACGGTCTGCGGGAAAACACTGATGAGCTTCGACGCAGCAAGGCGATGCAGGCAGCTTTGCGCGTTCTTAGGCGTTTGCACGCGTTGACAACGTCGAATCTGCTTTCTAGCATGCTAGCATCTTCAACGGAAATCAAGCCCGCCGTGAGCCCTTCATCCGATGCGGTCATCGTGAGTAGTCCGTATGATGCGCTGCACAAGATTGCCGCCGGCCAGCGCGGCAGTCTGACCGGCGCGGTGGAAGAGGCATTGCGGGAAGCCATCGTCACGCTGGCGCTCGAACCGGGAATGATGATCGACAAGATAGCGGTTTGCGAGCGCATGGGCGTCTCGCGTTTTCCCGTATCGGCCGCGCTCGCCAGGCTGGAGCACGCCGGTCTTGTCGAAGTCTTGCCGCAGCGCGGCACGCGCGTGAAGCCCATCGCGCTGCGCGATATCCGTCAGCATCTGTTCATTCGCAGCGCGCTCGAAGTGGAGACCGTGCGCGGCGTGGCTGCAATGCATGACCCCGCCATACTCGAGGCGCTTGAAACCAACCTCACGCAACAACGCGAAGCCATGGCGAACGGCGCGCGCCTCGCGTTTCATGCACTCGATCTGGCGTTTCACGAGATTCTGCTCGATGCCATTGCGCTGCCGCGCGTGAAAGAGATCGTCGCGGTGTCGCGCAACGCGCTCGACCGCGCGCGGCAGCTGCTCGCGAGCCCCGAGCGCCTCGTGCACACGCTCGACGAACACGAACGCATCTTCGACGCGCTCAAGAAAGGCAAGGCCGATGCCGCCGCCAAAGCGATGCACGACCATCTGGATCAGGTCGTCGCCGAATTGCACCGCTCGGCGAAGGACAGGCCGGACCTCTTCGAGCCATGACCCGAATGTCGGCTCCCCGGTCGCACTATGAACGCTCATTCACGACGACTCCATGACTCCGCTCATTTCCGTCAGCAATCTCAGCAAGCGTTTTCCCGGTGTACGCGCGCTGCATGAAGTGCAGTTCGAACTCATGCCGGGCGAAGTCCACGCGCTCATGGGCGAAAACGGCGCAGGCAAGTCCACGCTCATGAAGATTCTCGCGGGCGTCTATAACCGCGATTCGGGCGAGATGCTCGTCGATGGAAAGCCCGTCGAATTCACGAGTCCGCGCGAGGCGCAGGCGCTCGGCATCGGCATCATTCATCAGGAACTGCATCTGATGAACCATCTGACGGTCGCGCAGAACATCTTCATCGGACGCGAGCCGCGCAAGCTGATGGGCCTGCTGCTGGACGAAGACAAGCTCAATGCGCAAGCCCGCGAAATTCTCGAGCGCATGCATGTGAAGCTCGATCCGCGCGCGGTGGTCGACACGCTGACCGTCGCGAGCCAGCAGATGGTGGAAATCGCGAAGGCGTTGTCGTTCGAATCGCGCGTGCTCATCATGGACGAGCCCACGTCCGCGCTCAACGACGCCGAAATCGCCGAGCTGTTCCGCATCATTCGTCAGTTGAAGGAGCGCGGCGTCGGCATCGTCTACATCTCGCACAAGATGGACGAGCTCAAGCAGATTGCGGATCGCGTCACGGTGTTGCGCGACGGCGAATACGTCGCCACCGTCAGCGCGCGGGAGACGAGCGTAGAGAGCATCATCGGCATGATGGTCGGCAGAACGCTGACGGACCTCACCTCGTTCCTCGGCGGCGCGCATCAGGGCGAAGTGGCGCTGGAAGTGCAGCATCTGAACGCCGGGCCGCTCGTGCGCGACGTGAGCTTCACGCTGCGCAAGGGAGAAATACTCGGCTTTGCGGGACTCATGGGCGCGGGCCGCACGGAAGTGGCGCGCGCGGTGTTCGGCGCGGACCCGGTCGAGTCCGGCGAGATCATCGTGAAGGGCGCGAAGGCGACCATCAAGAAGCCGAGCGACGCAGTGGCGCGCGGCATCGGCTATCTGTCCGAAGACCGCAAGCGGTTCGGCCTCGCGACGGGCATGGACGTGGAATCGAACATCGTCATGTCCAATCTCGGCAAGTTTCTTTCAGGGCGCGTATTTCTGCGGCGCTCGAAGATCCGCAAGACGGCAACGCATTTCATCAAGCTGCTCGGCATTCGCACGCCTTCCCCGACGCAGCCCGTGCGCCTGCTATCCGGCGGCAACCAGCAGAAGATCGTCATTGCGAAGTGGCTCGAACGCGACTGCGACGTGCTGTTCTTCGATGAGCCCACGCGCGGCATCGACGTCGGCGCGAAGAGCGAGATCTATCGTTTGCTGCGCTCGCTCGCCGAACAGGGCAAGGCAATCGTCATGATCTCGTCGGAGCTGCCCGAGGTCCTGCGCATGAGTGATCGCATCGTCGTGATGTGCGAAGGGCGCATCACGGGAGAACTTTCCGCAAGTGAAGCGACGCAAGAACGCATCATGCAGCTTGCGACGCAACGCCCGACTCTACAAGCGGCATGAGCCGCCAAGGACTTAAGATGACACAGCCTACCGATACCGCCGCGCTCGCCAGCGACAAACCCGCCAACGGCCTGCGCTCGCGCGTGTTCTCGCCGACCGCGCTGCAAAAGCTCCTTGCATTCGCAAGCCTGATCGTGCTGCTCGTGTTTTTCAGCTTCGCGTCGCCCGCCTTCATGCAGATGGATAACATCCTCGGCATCTTGCAGGCGACGGCCGTGAACGGCGTGCTCGCCATCGCATCGACATTCGTGATCGTGACGGGCGGCATCGACTTGTCCGTGGGCACGCTCATGACGTTCACCGCCGTGATCTGCGGCGTGTTCCTCACCTACTGGCACATGCCGATGTGGGTGGGCATCATCGCGGCGCTTGCGACGGGCGCGGTGTGCGGCACCATTTCCGGCACGCTCACGGCCAAGATGAAGATCCCGCCCTTCATCGCGACGCTCGGCATGATGATGCTGCTCAAAGGTCTTTCGCTCGTGGTGTCGTCGGACAAGCCGATCTACTTCACCGACACCGAGAACTTCTACATGATCTCGCAGGACTCGCTCATCGGCTACTTTCTGCCGAGCGTGCCGATTCCGAACGCGGTGCTGATCCTCTTCGTCGTGGCGATCGTGAGTTCCATCGCGTTGAACCGCACGGCGCTCGGCCGCTATACGTTCGCGCTCGGCAGCAACGAGGAAGCGGTGCGTCTTTCGGGCGTGAATGTGGATCGCTGGAAGATCGCCATTTACGGGCTCGGCGGCGCGATTTGCGGCATCGCGGGCCTGCTGATCGCTTCGCGTCTGAACTCGGCGCAGCCTGCGCTCGGACAAGGCTATGAGCTCGATGCCATCGCTGCCGTCGTGATCGGCGGTACGTCGCTGAGTGGCGGCTCGGGCACGATCCTCGGAACCATCATCGGCGCGTTCATCATGAGCGTGCTGACCAACGGTCTGCGCATCATGTCGGTCGCGCAGGAATGGCAGATCGTCGTGACCGGGCTCATCATCATTCTCGCGGTGTATGGGGATATTCTGCGTCGCAGGAAGCGTTGAGCATCAGGCGCGCAAAGAAGACGTATCAGCAAATCAAGAGAGACAGTCTACCCAGGAGGAGAACCTTCATGTTCAAAAGAAGAATCATCGGTGTCCTGATCGGTTTCGGCGCGATCGCCACGGCGGCCAGCACGGCCTACGCGGACGAAGCGTACATCCCGCTCATTTCCAAGGGGTTTCAGCACCAGTTCTGGCAAGCGGTGAAGTCGGGCGCGGAGCAATCGGCGAAGGAGCATAACGTCAGGGTGACGTTCGAAGGCCCCGAAACCGAAGCGATGGTCGACAAGCAGATCGACATGCTGTCCGCCGCGCTTTCGAAGAAGCCGCAGGCTATCGGCATCGCGGCGCTGGACAGCAAGGCGTCCGTTCCGCTGCTGAGGCGTGCGCAGAACAACAAGATTCCGGTCATCGCATTCGACTCGGGCGTCGACAGCGACATTCCGCTCACGACCTGCACGACCGATAACCTCGCCGCCGCCGCGCTCGCCGCCGACAAGATGGCCGACGCGATCGGCAATTCCGGCGAAGTCGGCGTGATCGTGCACGACCAGACGAGCCGCACGGGCATCGACCGCCGCGACGGTTTTTTGAACGAGATGAAGTCGAAGCACCCGAACATCAAGATCGTGTCGGTGCAGTACGGCGGCGGCGATCACTTGAAATCCGCTGAAATCGCGAAGGCGATGATTCAGGCGAACCCGAACATCAAGGGCATTTTCGGCGCGAACGAGGGCTCGGCGGCAGGCGCGGCCATCGGTATCAAGGAGTCGGGAAAGAAGCTCGTGCTGATCGGCTACGACTCGGGCAAGGAGCAGAAGGAAGACATCACTTCTGGACTGATGTACGGCGCGATCACGCAGAACCCGATCGGCATCGGAAGATGCGTGGTCGATTCGGCGGTGAAGGCGCTCAAGGGCGAGAAGCTGCCGAAGAAGATCGATACCGGCTTCTACTGGTACGACAAGAGCAACATGAGCGATCCGAAGATCGCGGCTGTGCTTTACGACTGATCGTGGCATAACGGCGCATCGCGCGGCTTCGTGCGATGCGCCGCTTTGCTACTGCCCCGTGCCGCCGTTTCTCGTCGACCCTGTCGATGACTCGCGGCCGGTCGGCGTGCCGCCGTTGCCGTTGCCGTTGCCCGGCGTCGCGGCGGTTCGGCCGCCGCCCGTTCCGCCGCTATTACCCGTCCCGCCCACGCCGCCCGTGGTCCCGCCGGGGCCGCCTGTCGCGCCAGTGGCCGCGGCGCTGGTTCCGCCGTTGCCGCCCGTCGACTCGCCTGCGCTGACGCCGCCTGTATGTTTCGCGTCGCCCATGCCGCCGAGGCCGGCGCTGCCTGCGGCGAAGGCCGCGCTGGAAAGCGACACGATCGCGGCTGCGACCAGTGTTCTGGATACGTTCGTCATGTGCGTTCTCCGTTCGACTGCCCTTGACTGCCTTCGTTGCCCGCAATGCGCATGCCATTGAAGCGCAGCAGTGCGTTAGAGCGCATCGACGGATGAAGCGAACGCGCGCGCCGTCTCGATGAAGTTCGCGGTCTTGGCGCGCGTCGCTTCTATCCGCGACGCCAGCGCGAGGCGGATCGAAATGACCTTGCCCGACACCTCGCGGTACGCGACGCCTTCCACCTGAATCTGGCAGACGGACGCGGGCACGAGCGACACGCCGAAGCCCGCCGCCACCAGATTGACCACCGACGAAAGCTGCGGCGCCTGCTGGCCCGCAATCGGCTCGAACCCCGCCTCCCTGCATGCGCCGACGATCACGTCATGCAGCGTCGGACTCGCGACGCGCGGGAGCATCACGAACGGGTCGTCGGCGAGCGCGGACAGCGCGATTTTCTTTTTCTGGGCGAGCGGATGCGTGCTGGGCAGCACGGCGCGCATCGGCTCGATGGCGATGTGATTGAACTCGACGCCCGCGGGCGACTGACTGCCGAGCCGCACGAACGCGACGTCGACGGTGCCTGCATCGAGCCACGCGAGCAACTGCGCCGTGTTGCCTTCGGCCAGCGTCAGCACGACGTTCGGATACGACTGGCGATACGCGCGGATCAGTTTCGACACGACCGGATTGAACGCGGCCGATCCCGTGAAGCCGATGTTCAGTTGCCCCATCTCGCCGCGCCCCGCGCTTTGCGCGTTCTCCACGGCGGCGCGGGCGTCTTCCAGAATGCGCCGCGCGTCGGTGGCGAACGCTTCGCCAGCCTCCGTGAGCACGACGCCGTGCCCCGTCCGGCGGAAAAGCCGCACGCCGATTTCGTCTTCGAGCGCGTGAATCTGTTGGCTCAGCGGCGGCTGGCCGATGCCGAGCCGTTCGGCGGCGCGCGTGACGTTCCGCTCTTCCGCGACGGCCAGGAAATACCGGATGTGACGCAGTTCCATACGATATACGCCAAACGTATTTCAGATAGAGGAGATAGATATTGGACAGTATAACAATCGCGCGACAAAATACCGCTGTCGCGCAGTCCGCGCGCCTGTTACGCGCCCCGCGATCACCGTCAGCCCGCCCGCCAAGAGGCACGCGCGACGGGTCGCAACCCACGCGTGAGGGCAGCGTCTGCGTTCATCGGGATTCAGAGAAAGAAGGGGTCTAGCATGGCTGAAGCCGTAAAAAAACCAAGGCCCGAGTACCGGAACATCGGGCTTGGACAGATCGCGAAGTATCGCTTGCCGTGGGCGGGCAAGGTGTCCATCCTGCATCGCATCAGCGGTCTGTTGCTCTTCATCGCGCTGCCCTTTCTGCTGTATCTGCTCGACCAGAGCCTCACGTCCGAGATCAGCTTCGAGGCGTTCAAGGGCTTTCTCGCGCACCCCATCGTCAAGATCATCACGCTCGTGCTGTCGTGGGCGTATCTGCATCACTTCTGCGCGGGTATCCGCTTTCTCGTGCTCGACATGCACGTGGCCGTCAACAAGGAAGGCGGACGGCAGACCGCCATCGCGGTGCTGGTCGTGTCGCTCGTGCTGACGCTTGCCGTCGCGCTGAAACTTTTCGGAGCCTTCTAACATGGGAACGCAAAACCGGGTCGGCCCGAAGCGCCTCGTCGTGGGCGCGCATTACGGCACAGGCGAATGGCTCGCGCAACGCGTGACGGCCGTCGCCGTGGCGGTGTACACGCTCTTGCTGCTCGTGCTCTTTTTCGGCGCGCATAACTTCTCTTACGAAGGCTGGGCCGGCATCTTCGCGATGCAGTGGATGAAGCTCGCCACCTTCGTCGCCTTGCTCTCGCTCTTCTATCACGCGTGGGTCGGCATGCGCGACATCTGGATGGATTACGTGAAGCCCGTCGGATTGCGCCTGGGCCTGCTGGTGCTCACCGTCCTGTGGCTCATCGGATGCGCCGGCTACGCTGCACAGATTCTCTGGAGAGTTTAAAGAACATGGCTGCAATCAAGACTTCCTTGCCGCGTCGGCGCTTCGACGTGGTGATCGTGGGCGCGGGCGGATCGGGCATGCGCGCGTCGCTGCAGCTCGCGCGCGCGGGCCTGTCCGTCGCGGTGCTCTCCAAAGTGTTTCCGACGCGCTCGCATACGGTGGCCGCGCAAGGCGGCATCGGCGCGTCGCTCGGCAACATGAGCGAAGACAACTGGCACTATCACTTCTACGACACGATCAAGGGCTCGGACTGGCTCGGCGATCAGGACGCCATCGAGTTCATGTGCCGCGAAGCGCCGAATGCGGTTTATGAACTCGAACACATGGGCATGCCGTTCGACCGCAATCCGGACGGCACCATTTATCAACGCCCGTTCGGCGGCCACACGGCGAACTACGGCGAGAAGCCCGTGCAACGCGCGTGCGCTGCGGCTGACCGCACCGGTCACGCTTTGCTGCACACGCTCTATCAGCAGAACGTCGCGGCCAAGACGCACTTCTTCGTCGAATGGATGGCGCTGGACCTGATCCGCGACGCCGACGGCGACGTGCTCGGCGTGACCGCGCTCGAAATGGAAACGGGCGACGTGTACATCCTCGAAGGCAAGACCACGCTGTTCGCCACGGGCGGCGCGGGTCGCATCTTCGCGGCATCGACCAATGCGTTCATCAATACGGGCGATGGCCTCGGCATGGCCGCTCGCTCGGGCATCGCGCTGCAGGACATGGAGTTCTGGCAGTTCCACCCGACGGGCGTCGCGGGCGCGGGCGTGCTGATCACCGAAGGCGTGCGCGGCGAAGGCGGCATTCTGCGTAACGCGAACGGCGACCGCTTCATGGAACGCTACGCGCCGACGCTGAAAGACCTCGCGCCGCGCGACTTCGTTTCGCGTTCGATGGATCAGGAGATCAAGGAAGGCCGCGGCGTGGGTCCGAACAAGGATCACGTGCTGCTGGACCTGTCGCACATCGGCGCCGAGACGATCATGAAGCGTCTGCCGTCGATCCGCGAGATCGCGCTCAAGTTCGCCAACGTGGACTGCATCAAAGAGCCGATTCCCGTGGTGCCGACCATCCACTATCAGATGGGCGGGATTCCGACGAACATGCACGGTCAGGTCGTCGGCACGGCGAAGGGCTACGACGATCCGGTCAACGGCTTCTATGCAGTGGGCGAATGCTCGTGCGTGTCGGTGCACGGCGCGAACCGTCTGGGCACGAACTCGCTGCTCGACCTCGTTGTGTTCGGCCGCGCGGCGGGCAATCACATCATCAAGCACGCGACCGAGATGAAGGAGCACAAGCCGCTGCCGGCCGATGCCGCCGACTTCGCGCTCGAACGCCTCGCGGTGCTGGAGAAGTCGACTTCGGGCGAATACACGCAGCATATCGCCAACGACATCCGCGCGACGATGCAATCGCATGCGGGCGTGTTCCGCACCTCGAAGCTCCTGGAAGAGGGCGTCGGCAAGATCGCGGAATTGGCCGAGCGCGTGAAGCACGTGCATCTGAAGGACAAGTCGAAGGTGTTCAACACCGCGAAGGTCGAGGCGCTGGAGTTGGCGAATCTGATCGAAGTAGCGCGCGCGACGATGGTGTCGGCCGAAGCGCGCAAGGAAAGCCGCGGCGCGCATGCGCATAGCGACTACGAACATCGCGATGACGAGAACTGGATGCGTCATACGCTGTGGTTCAGCGAAGGCAATCGCCTCGACTACAAGCCGGTGCAGATGAAGCCGCTGACGGTCGAATCGGTGCCGCCGAAGGCGCGTACCTTCTAAGGCAAGGGCAAGGATATCCAAATGGCAAAGAGAATTTTCGAGGTCTACCGGTACGATCCGGACAAGGACGCCGCGCCGCGCATGCAGCGCTACGAGCTCGACCTGACGCATGAACGCATGCTGCTGGATGCGCTGGTGAAGCTGAAGGAGCTCGATGAAACGCTGTCGTTCCGTCGCTCGTGCCGCGAGGGCGTGTGCGGCTCGGACGCGATGAACATCAACGGCAAGAACGGGCTTGCGTGTCTCACGAACCTGAACGACTTGCCGCAGCGCATTGTGCTGCGTCCGCTGCCGGGGCTGCCGGTGGTGCGCGATCTGATCTGCGATTTCACGCAGTTCTTCAACCAGTATCACTCGATCAAGCCGTATCTGATCAACGACACGCCGCCGCCGGAGAAGGAACGTCTGCAGTCGCCGGTGGAGCGTGATGAACTCGACGGGCTCTACGAGTGCATTCTGTGCGCAAGCTGCTCGACGTCGTGCCCGAGCTTCTGGTGGAATCCGGACAAGTTCGTGGGTCCGGCGGGCTTGTTGCAGGCGTATCGCTTCATCGCCGATAGCCGCGATCAGGCGACCGGCGAGCGGCTCGATAATCTGGAAGACCCGTATCGCCTGTTCCGCTGCCACACGATCATGAACTGCGTCGATGTGTGCCCGAAGGGACTCAACCCGACGAAGGCCATCGGCAAGATTCGGGAAATGCTGGTGCGGCGGGCGGTTTAAGACACGCATCGTTTTGACTCGCGGCTCATCGCGGGCCGCGCCTGACTACCGCAAAGCTCAACGCGATCGATCCGGTCGCGGGCCTGTCCTCTCCTTCGTTCTCGACCGCCCGGTAACGCGGCGGTCGAGATGATGCCTCCCGTTCATCTTTCACCGAAGCCGCTTCAGCCTGCATATCGTTGCCGCGACGCGCAGCGCGACGACGCATGGTCGTGCGAGATGTCATGTCCGTTCCTTGAGTTCAATTCAAGCCCTCATTCAACGATTGCGCGTTCCATTTGTAAAATGAATGATTTTCCGCATCTGATAACGGCATCGAATGGAATTGAAACTGTTGAAAACGTTTCTCGCGGTGGCGGAACTGCGCCATTTCAGCCGCGCGGCGGACGCGTTGCACGTGAGTCAGCCCGGCCTTAGCAAGCAGATCGGCGCGCTGGAAGCGAGTCTGGGCGGCAAGCTTTTCGAACGCGGCAGGCATGGGGCGGAGCTGACGTTGTTCGGTCAAGCGTTCCTGCCGGATGCGCAGGCACTGATGCGCGACGCCGACGATATGCTCGCCCGCGCGCGCGATGCCAGCAGCGGCAGAACCGGGCAATTGCGCATCGGCATTTGTCTTTCGGTGCTCACGCTGGTGCCGCGGCTCATTGCGGACTTTCGCCTGCAGAATCCCGGCGTGGCGATCACACTCTCCGACCTGTCATCGTCGGAACAGAGCCGTCGCATTCTCGCGGGCAAGCTCGATGCAGGCTTCATGCGTCTGCCGGCGGCGAGCGGACTGACATCGTTCAGAGTGATCGACGAAGGTCTCGCGCTCGCCATGCCGGCCGATATCCGATACAAGCGGCTTCCGACGGACCTCGGCGTGCTCAACGACATCGGCTTCATCGCGTTGTCGCGCGCACGCGGTCCGGGCCTCGCGGCGCAGATCGACCGATGGTGCGGCGAACGACGTTTCGTGCCGCACGTCACGCAGCACGCGGAGGACGTGCAATCGGTGCTCACGTCCGTTGCGGCGGGCGTGGGCGTCGCGTTTATCCCGTCGCGCGCGCAGCATTTGCTACGCGATGCAACCGTCCTGCCGCTCAACGGCAAACATGCGAAGTGGCGCGTGGGTTTGGCGTGGCCATCGGCGAAAGAGAACGCGGTCACGGCCCGCTTCGTGCGCCATGTGCGCGAGGCATTGAAGGACGCCGCAACATCATAAGGACGACGAACGTTATTTTCGTAGCTCGCCCGGTCCCTTGCCCGTCCAGCGTTTCAACGCGCGACGGAAGTTCGCCGTATCGCTGAAGCCGAGCAGCATCGCGACGTCGTCGGTATTCATCTTTGTGGTCTTCAGGTATTCGAGCGCGAGGGAACGGCGCACATCGTCGACGATCGCGAGAAACGACGTGCCTTCTGCCTGCAGACGCCGCCGCAGCGTGCGCGTGGTCATGTGCATCTGCTCGGCCGTGGCCTCCATGCCGGGAAAGACGCCGGGCGTGCTCATCAGTATCTGATAGACCTCGCCCGCGACACCGCTCGATGTCTTCGCCTGACCGATGAGCCTGTCGCACGTTTCCTGCAACAGCGACGCCGTGAGCTGATGCGCGAGTTGCGGCTTGCGATCGAGAATCGCGCTGTCGTAGATCAGCTCGCATTGCTCTTGCTCGAAGTAGCAAGGACAGCCGAGATATTCGGTGTAAATGTCCGCATGCGCCGGCGCGGCGTAGGAGAAGCAGGCCTTGATCGGCGGACACACCCCGCCCGCGACATCCTGCAGATGCGTGACGTGCTGCGTGTACTGCTGCTCGATGATGAACTCCCGCAACTCGCGCGACGGACTAGAGATGAACGCATCGGGAAACGTCCACACCATGCGGTCCGGATATTCGGTCCATTCGATGGCAACCGTCGGCGTGGCGAGCCGGTGGTACTTCACGCCTAGCTTGAAGTAGTCCCGCAGCGAGAGACAGGACATGAGCGCATAGCCATACATGCCGTAAGCCGAAAGATGCAGCTTCCTGCCGACCTTAAACGGAGTCGCGGGATCGCACGATAGCGAGATCGCGTTCCTGCACACGGTCGCGTACTGACCGATGGACGTGAGCACGGACGCATCCTGCAGCGCCTCGACGCTGACGCCCGTGCCCCGCAGACTGTCGGCGGGCGCGATGCCTTGCTCCGCCAAGACCTCGACCAGCGCCGCGATCTTGTACGGCGCGTACATGCGTTCGTTGAGTGGGGGCCGGATTGTCGCCATGACTCGCTCGCTGGATTCGCTATGTCCTCGCAGGACTCTCGCCTGTCCGGAAAAGACCTTTCCGGCCGGATGCTAACTCAATAACATCAGTGTCACAAGCCGCCGTTGCGCGAAGCGCGGCGGCATCATGGAGACGAGGACAGCATCATGAGCAACCCGGGCCGCAAGGTCATCATTTCGTGCGCCGTCACGGGCGCCACGCACGTTCCTTCGATGTCGGAGCATCTGCCGCTCACGCCCGACGATATCCGTACGCAGTCGATCGAAGCCGCCGAAGCGGGCGCCGCGATTATCCATCTGCATGCGCGCGATCCTATCGACGGACGCCCCACGCCGAGCCCCGACATCTTCAGGCAGTTCGTGCCCGCTATCGCCGAGGCGACCCATGCCGTCATCAACATCACGACGGGCGGCAGCACCCGCATGACGCTTGAAGAACGGCTCGCGTATCCGCTCGCAGCGGCCCCCGAGATGTGCTCGCTCAACATGGGCTCGATGAACTTCTCGATTCATCCGCTGGCATCGAAGATTTCGACGTGGCGTTATGAATGGGAGAAGGGCTACGTGGAAGGCATGGAAGACATGATCTTTCGCAACACCTTCAAGGACATCAAGCACATCCTGCTCGAACTGGGCGGTAAGGGCACGCGCTTCGAATTCGAATGCTACGACCTCGGGCATCTCTACAATCTCGCGCATTTCGTGGATCAGGGGCTCGTCAAGCCGCCGTTCTTCATTCAATCGGTGTTCGGCATTCTCGGCGGCATGGGGCCGGACCCGGAGAACATGACCGTGATGCGCGCCACCGCCGACCGCTTGTTCGGCCGCGAGAACTACTTGTTCTCCGTGCTCGGCGCGGGACGCCATCAGATGCCGCTTGTCACGATGAGCGCCATTCTCGGCGGCAACGTGCGCGTCGGGCTCGAAGACAGCATCTATCTTGCGAAGGGCGTGAAAGCCGAATCCAACGCGCAGCAGGTCAGAAAAATCCGCCGCATTCTCGAAGACCTGTCGTTCGAAATCGCGACGCCTGCGGACGCCCGCGCGATGCTCGGCCTCAAGGGACGCGATCACGTCAAGCTCTGATTAACGCAGTTATCGATTCCACACGGCATGCCTCAAGCGACACATAACAACGGCAGCCATTCTTTCAGGAGACAACATGAACACCGGCGCTCTCAACGACACGGTCGACGCGGTTCATCGCGCCGCGACGCGCAAGGCAATGCTGCGGCTCATCCCGCTCATGTGCGCGATCTATTTCATGTCCTTTCTCGATCGCACGAACGTGGCGCTCGCGAAGGTGCAACTCGCCGCCGACGTAGGCATCAGCGCGGCCGCATACGGCCTCGGCTCGGGCATCTTCTTTATCGGCTATGCGCTGCTCGAAGTGCCGAGCAATCTCGCGGCGCATCGCATCGGGCCGCGCCGCTGGATCGCGCGCATCGCGGTGAGCTGGGGCATTCTTTCGACCGCGATGATGTTCGTGCAGGGCGAGTGGTCGTTCTATGTGCTGCGCGTGCTGTTGGGCATCGCGGAAGCGGGGCTTTTTCCCGCGCTCATGTACATGGTCACGCTGTGGTTCGCGCCCGCTGACCGGCCTATCGCGGTGGGCTGGATCTACACGGCGCCGGCGCTCGCGCTGGTGCTCGGCAATCCGATCGGCGGCGCGCTGATGCAGTTGGGCGGCATCGGCGGCCTGCGCGGCTGGCAGTGGATGTTCATGATCGAAGGCATTCCCAGCGTGCTCGCGGGCGTGCTGCTGTACTTCAAGCTGCCGGAGCGTCCGCATAATGCGCGCTGGCTCTCGTCCGATGAAGCGCAGGCCCTCGAAGCGCGCGCGGTCATCGACACGCACGGGCATCCGGAACTGACGTCGGCGGACTGGCTCGCCGCGCTCAAGCGGCCGACGACCGTGCTCATCGGACTCATCTACTTTCTGAATCAGGTCGCCTTTGTCGGGCTTTACTTCTTCACGCCCGCGATGATTCATCAGATGCACGTGAGTTCGCCGTTCATCGTCGGGCTGCTGTCCAGCAGCGTGGGCGTGGGCTTTCTGCTGGGCGTGCTGATCCTGCCGCGCATCCATCGTCGGTATGGCAACGACTGCGTGTATCTGGGCATACTCACGGCTGGGCTCGTCGCGGGCGCGTGTGCGTTCGTGGCGACGGCCCATCCGGCGGCGCGCATGACATTGCTCGCGGTCACGGCGTTCTTCGGCGGCGGCGTCCTGCCTTCGTACTGGGCCATCGCGATGAAGCGGCTGCAAGGCATTCAGGCAGCGGCGGGCCTCGCGTTCATCAATACGATTGGGCTGATTGGCGGTTTCGTCGGACCGTATCTGTTCGGCATGACGGAGACGGTTACGGGGCGCAGCGATTCCGGCTTCCTCGTGATCGTCGTGGCGTCGGTGCTCGGGCTCGCGCTCGTGCCGGTCTTCGCGCGAGCGATCCGGCGCGAAGCGGGCGCGGCGTCGGCAATGAGCAATGGCAAGGCGGCCATCCACTCCTGACTGACACGAGAAGATTTCAACGATGAGACTCCAGAACAAAGTAGCGATCATCACGGGCGCGGGACAGGGCATCGGCGCGGCCACGGCATTGAAGTTCGCGCGCGAAGGCGCGATCGTCGTCGCGTGCGATATCAACGACGCAGCCGCGAAGGACGTGATCGCGCAATGCCGCGAGGCCGGCGCCGAGGCTTCGGCGTTTCGCGTCGACATGTCCGACCGTGACAGCGTGGATGCGATGGTCGCTGCCGTGCGCGAGCGGCACGGCAGAATCGACGTGCTCGTGAACAACGCGGGCATCACGCGCGATGCGCGCCTGCAGAAGATGACCATCGAACAGTTCGATGCCGTGATCGACGTGAATCTGCGCGCCGTGTTCCATGCCAGCCAGGCGGTGGTGGACGGCATGATCGCGCAAGGCTCGGGCGTAATTCTCAACGCGAGTTCGGTGGTCGGCATCTACGGCAACTTCGGGCAGACCAATTACGCGGCATCCAAGTTCGGCGTGATCGGCTTTACGAAGACCTGGAGCCGCGAGCTGGGGCCGAAGGGTATTCGCGTGAACGCGGTCGCGCCGGGCTTCGTCGAGACGCCGATTCTGTCGACTATTCCCGACGACGTGCTCGGCAAAATGCGCGCGCAAGTGCCGCTCGGACGGCTCGGGCGTCCCGAAGAAGTCGCCAACGTCTACGCCTTTCTCGCAAGCGACGAAGCGAGCTACATCAACGGCGCGGTCATCGAGGTATCCGGCGGCATGACGCTTTAATGCTTCGATGCTTCGATACGGCCGCGCGCTACTGCATGGTTCCACCTGAACATGAACACATTCGAACTTCTGAAACCGCAGCCTGGCTTGCGCGTGCTGATTAGCGGCGCGGCGTCCGGCATCGGCGCGGGCATCGCGCAAGCCTTTCTTGAGACGCAGGCGCAGGTATTCATCTGCGATGTGGATGCCGCGGCGGTCGAACGCTTCACGGCCACGCACGCGTCGCTGCATGGCTGCTTGGCCGACGTGAGCGATCCGCAGCAGGTCGATAAGGTCATCGACGAAGCGCGCGCCGCGCTCGGCGGCCTCGACGTGCTCGTGAACAACGCGGGCATCGCGGGTCCGACGGGGTCGGTCGAACAACTCGATCCCTCGCAGTGGGAGCGCACCGTCACGACCAATCTCAACAGCCAGTTCTACTTCTTGCGCAAGGCGGTGCCGGTCATGAAGGAGACGTCGGAGCGGGCGAGCATCGTCACGATGTCGTCGGTGGCGGGGCGGCTCGGCTATGCGTTTCGCACGCCGTATGCCGCGACGAAGTGGGCGCTCGTGGGCCTCATGAAGTCGCTCGCCATCGAGCTCGGCCCGAGCAACATTCGCGTCAACGCGATCTTGCCCGGCGTGGTGCAGGGCGAACGGATGGATCGCGTGATCGCGGCGCGCGCGAAGTCGGTCGGCGTTTCGTTCGATGCCATGCGCGAGGAGTATCTGAAGAAGATATCGCTGCGTCGCATGGTGACGGTCGAGGATATCGCAGCGATGACGCTTTTTCTTGCTTCGCCGGCTGCGGGGAATGTCACGGGGCAGGCTATCAGCGTCGATGGGAACGTGGAGTATTTGTAGGCAGCACGTTCAGTCAGCGCGGAAGCGAAGCCGCGCTGGCTAGCAAGCCAACCGCGCTCACTCCCGCTTCTCCCCACCCGCAAGCAAGCTCTTGATCTTCTCCTCCGTCTGCGCGTACTGCCCTTCCCCGAAGTGGCTGTACACCAGCTTGCCGTTCTGATCGATCAGATACAGCGCGGGCCAGTACTGATTGCCGTACGCGCGCCACGTCGCGAACTGGTTGTCCTGCGCGACCGGATACGTAATGCCGTTCTTCGCAATCGCTTTCTTGAGATTGCCCGTATCGCGTTCGAACGCGAATTCCGGCGAATGCACGCCGATCACCACGAGCCCTTTGTCGCGATAACGCGCGTTCCACTCTTTGATATACGGCAGCGTGTGCGCGCAGTTGATGCAGTCGAAGGTCCAGAAATCGACGAGCACCACCTTGCCGCGCAACTGCTTCAACTGCAGCGGCGCGCTGTTGAACCAGTTGTCGATGCCCGTGAACTCCGGCGCTTGTTCTCCGTTCGCGATAGCCGCGGAGCCGAGCGCCGAAGCGCCATTCGACGCGAATGCCGTAAAGCCCGCCGTCGCCGCGATGCCGAGCGCGACTGCTGCAATCCTCAGACGACCGAACATGGTGACTCTCCTTGGGTGGTTGATGTCAGCCCGTATTGCAGCGCGCCGATGTATCCGCACTGTGTCCCGCGTTGAAGCGAATCGCGTCGTCATGTATCGCCGCGCGCCGCAGATACATGGCGATACATAACGCCCGGATCGCGACATTCTCGCGATACATGCCAGCCGTGAAATAGCGCCATCGCTCATTCATGGAGGGCAGTCTCATGTTGCTGGTCATCGTGGCTTTTCTGGGCGGCGCGTTCACCGTGCTCAGTCCCTGCATTCTGCCGGTCGTGCCGTTCATCTTCGCACGCACCGACCGGCCGTTTCTCACCGATCGACTGCCGCTCCTCGCCGGCCTCGCCGGCATGTTCACGCTCGTCACCGGCCTGGGCGCGGCGGGCCTCGCCGGCGCGGCGCACCTGAGCCAGTACGGCCGCTGGCTCGCGCTCGGGCTGTTCGCGCTGTTCGGCGCGTCGCTGCTCTTTCCCGCTATCGCCGCGCGGCTCGCGTTGCCGCTCTCCGCGCTGGCGGACCGCTTCATCGCGCGGTCTCAGGCGCAAAGCGCATCGCGCCGCATCGTTCCTGCGATGCTGCTCGGCGCGGCCACCGGCCTGCTCTGGGCGCCGTGCGCCGGTCCGATACTCGGCGCGATTCTCTCCGGCGCGGCGCTGAATGGCGCGAGCTGGCACACCGGCGCGGCGCTCGCGGCGTACGCGACGGGCGCGGCGTGCGCGCTCGCGGTGGCGTCGTCGCTCGGCAAGCGCGCGCTCGACGGCCTCAAGCGATCGTTCGGCATCGGCGAGCACGTGCGCCGGGCGATGGGCGCGCTCGTGCTGCTGACCGTCGCCGCCATCGCTTCGGGCGTCGACACGCGCGTGCTCGCGCTCGTCAAGGGCGTCTCGACCGATGGCATCGAGAGCCGGCTCGTCGCGCTCTTGTCCGCGCGCACGCCGTTGCGCGGCGAAGCGCAAAAGCCGCGCATCGTGCGCGTGGCGATGTCGTCGCCGAATGCATCGGCGAATCTTCCGGTACAAGGCTCGCTGCCCGCGCTCGACGGCGCGACGCAGTGGCTCAACTCGCCGCCGCTTTCGCGCGATGCATTGCGCGGCAAGGTCGTCGTCGTCAACTTCTGGACGTACTCGTGCATCAACTGCCTGCGCACGCTGCCGTATCTGCGGACGTGGGCGCAGCAGTACGGCGGCAACGGACTCGTCGTGCTCGGCGTGCATACGCCCGAATTCGGCTTCGAGCACGACACCGGCAACGTTCAGCGCGCGCTGCGTGATCTGCGCGTGTCGTATCCGGTCGCCGTCGATAACGATTACCGCATCTGGCAGGCGTTCGGCAATCGCTATTGGCCGGCGTTCTATATCGTCGATCAGGAAGGGCGCATCCGCTATCACCACTTCGGCGAGGGCGGCTACCAGGAGGCCGAGCATGTGATCCGGCAATTGCTCGGCGATGCTGCGCGGACGCCGGACACGAGCGCGCGCCCGGCGGTCGTCGCGAGCGGCACGCAAGTGGCGGCCGATCCGGCGCACGAGGCGTCGAGCGAAACGTATGTCGGCTATCGCGAGGCGGAAGGACAGGCGCCCGGCCAGCAAGTCCTGCGCGATGCCGCCGCCGACTACGCGCTGCCGCCACGTCTTGCGCTGAACGAATGGGCGCTCGGCGGGCGGTGGAACATCGGCGCGGAGGCGGCCGTGCCGGTCGCGTCGCATGCGCGCATCGCGTATCGCTTTCATGCGCGCGATCTTCATCTCGTGCTCGCGCCCGCCGCCGACGGAAAGCCGGTGCGCATTCGCGTGACCGTGGATGGCGCGGCGCCGGGCGCGTCGCACGGGGCGGACGTCGATGCGAACGGCAACGGCGTCGTCGATGCCGCGCGCCTCTACCAACTCGTGCGCCAGAGCGGAAGCGTCGATGACCGCACGTTCCAGATTGAGTTTCTCGACAGCGGCGCGCGCGCTTACGCATTCACCTTCGGCTGATGTTTGTATCGCTGTGTATCCGGCGCGGCGCGTGACACATGCGCTTGCACCGGGCAGCGCTGGCGGAAACAAGCCAGATACGTTGGCGCGTTTCAATACGTCTCAGGCAAGGCCGATTCGCTTCCGGCCTTGCAGTCAACCCCTCGACCTTTGGAGAACATCATGAAAGCCATGCAACTGATTGCTGCCGCCGCGCTTGCCGTCGCGCCCATCGTTACCTTCGCGCAGAGCGGGAACGACATCACGCGCGCGCAAGTGCGTGCCGAGCTCGTTCAACTGGAGAAGGCCGGCTATAACCCGGCAAGCGATCATTCGCAGTATCCGAAGAACATCGAGGCCGCGGTTGCGCGCCTGCATTCGGGTGATGCCGCGTATGGCGGCGCGGCGGCCGGCGCGTCGCAAACGGGCGCGCGACAGGGTGAGGTCGTCGGGCTCGGCTCGGTGTACGCGCGTCCGTGATGCGGATGCGTTCGCATCGCGCGGATGTGGTTGCGCGGTGCGAACGCCGAACCTTCACGCGATACGACATCGGCCGCGCTTTCGTACGGCCGCCTTGGCGCGGATGCAAGTTCGTCGTGGCGTTCATCGCGGGTTGCCTCGCGATTGCGACTTCAGCGGTGTGCCGCTAGTGTCGCGACTGCTCTAAGCTTGCACTCGGCGTCGCGTCTTGGCGATGCGTCTGCTCATACGTCTAACCGGTGTTAATGACGCCAGTCGCGCTTCCAAACCGCCGCCTTCGCGCGGATCAGACCCGGGTTGCCGTTGATAGCCCGCGCGAAGTGCCGCGCCATGCTCACATGCCGATTGCGCGATCTTCCCGCGAACGTCGCATCGCGCAACAAGTCGTGCGGCATGCAACGTAAAACGCCCGTTCGCGACACCAGCGGCGCTTCTTAACCGCCGCCTTCGCGCGCATGCAAGGTCAACGTGGCCTCCAGCGCCCGCGCCACTTGCCGCGCGATCGCAAGCGCCGGCGGCATGCCGCTCGTGTCCCGATTGCTCGAAGCTTGCCACCCGCACCGCATCGCGCAAGCAGGTCGTGCAGCATGCAACGCGACACCGCCGTCCAAGGATCGAGCAGCGCTTCGAAACCGCCGCCTTCGCGCATATCGAGATCAACTTCGCGTCAATAGCCGCAAGATCGCAAGCACTCGCCGCCGTGCTCAAACTTCTCTTGAGCCTCGCATCGCACGAAACAAGTCGTGCAGCATGCAACGCGAAACAACTACTCACAAAACCAGCCGCGCCTCCAACCCGCCGCCGTCCCGCGAATGCAACGTCAACGTAGCATCCATCGCGCGCGCGAGTTGCCGCGCGATGGCAAGTCCCAGCCCCGTGCCGCCCGTATCGCGATTGCGCGAGCTTTCCAGCCGCACGAAAGGCTCGAACACCGCTTCGAGCGACGCTTCCGGAATGCCCGGTCCGCGATCCATCACCGAGATGCGCGCGCGGCCATCGGCGAGCGGCTTCATCTCGATCTCCGCCGCGCCCGAAAACTTCAGCGCATTGTCGACGAGATTGCCGACGATGCGCCGCAACGCCTGCGGACGCGTCACCATCGCATGGCCAATGCGGCCTTCGAGCGACACGCTCTTTCTCGCGTCGCGGTAGTCGTCGACGATGCTCTCGATGAGCGCATCCGGATCGATGCGCACGGGCGCTTCATGCGTGCCGTGCAACGTCCGCGCGTACGTCACGCCTTCCTTCACGAGCGTTTCCATCTCCTGCAAGTCCTGCCGCAGCTTCGCGCCGGTCGCGCTGTCGTCCATCACGTCCACGCGCAGGCGCATGCGCGTGATCGGCGTCTGCAGATCGTGCGTGATGGCCGCGAGTATCTGCATGCGCTGCGCCATGTACATCGCGACGCGATCCTGCATCGCGTTAAACGCCTTCGCCGCGCGCAGCACTTCGTCCGGGCCTTCTTCGGGCAGGCGCTGTCCCTTGAGATCGGGACCGAGCGTGTCGGCCGCGTGCGCCAGTTCCGCGAGCGGGCGCGTGGCGAGGCGCACCGCGAGCCAGCAGCACGCCACCACCACCGCCAGTTGCAACGCGAGCACGAAAGGCAGCCAGCTCGACAGCGGCGTGCCCTTCATCGGGCGCATGTCGATGGTGAGCGGCGAGCCATCGGAGAGGCGCAAGTGGATCTGGAACCGTTCGGCGTGGCCGGGCACGGCGTTCGCCGTCAGCGGATAACGCTTGCCGATGCCTTCGGCGATCGACTGCGCGAATCGCTCGGACAACGCGGCGTCCGGCGGCGCGCCGCTCACGCCCGGGCCGAGGATGAAATCGTACGTGCGCCGCGCGAGTCGCGGCAACCACGCGGCGCGCTCGCCGGGCGGCAGGTGATCGAGCAGCGCGACCGAACTCGCCACTTCGCGCTCGACATAGCCCGTCATCACGTTCGTCATGCTTCGGTCGCGCTCGGTCATGGTGAGCCAGAACGCGGCCGCCTGCGCCACCGCGAGCCCGATCAGCAAGATGACCGCGAGCCGCGCGAAGAGCGTGCGCGGCAAGCGCAGCCACGCGGCGGCTGCGCGCGGCGCGTCCTCCGATACCCCGATGCGCGTGCTCATGGCGTGCCGCCGAGCGGCGTCACCGCGGCGGAGAACACATAGCCCTCGCTGCGCAGCGTCTTGATGTAGCGCGGCTCGCGCGCTTCGTCCTTCAGGCGCTGACGCAGGCGGCTCACGAGCAGGTCGATGGAACGGTCGAACGGATCGGCCTGACGGCCTTGCGTCAGATTGAGCAACTGATCGCGCGTGAGCACGCGCTGCGGATGATCCAGAAACACGCGCAGCAAGCGATATTCGGCGCCGGAGAGCGCGACCATCGTGCCATCGGCGTCGAGCAGATGACGCGCGGTCGTGTCGAGCCGCCAGTCGCCGAAAGCCAGCACGGGCGCGGTCTCCGTCACCTGCATGCCGGGCGGCAGCATGCGCGTGCGGCGCAGGACGGAGCGCATCCGCGCGAGCAGCTCGCGCACGGCGAACGGTTTCGGCAGATAGTCGTCCGCGCCCATTTCGAGGCCGAGAATGCGATCGGCTTCCTCGTTGCGCGCGGTCAGCATGAGCACCGGAACGGAGCGGAACTTGCCCGCGCGCAGTTCGCGGCATAGCACGAGTCCGTCTTCGCCCGGCAGCATCAGATCGAGCACGATCAGATCCGGCGCGCCCTGTTCGAGCACGGCGCGCATCTGCCGGCCATTGGCGGCAAGCGACACGCGCATGCCGTTCTTCTCCAGATACGTCGCGAGCAGTTCGCGGATGCCGCGGTCGTCGTCGACGATCAGCACGTGGTCGTTGGTTTCCATCGATCGCTCATGGCTTCTTGCGCTTGTATTGCACCCGGGCGGGCGTGAGCAACAGGCACTGCACCGGATGCGCGAGTTCGGCCGCCAGTCCGCCCGCGAGGAAGGCGACGATTGCCAGCATGCGTTTCACGGATGACTCCAGCGTTGACATGCAAGCTTTATAGCCCAAAGCGCGCGCGGTTTCGACAGGCGGGCGGCGCGTTTTGTATCGCAGTGTATCCGCGGCTTTGGGCGATACATAGCGTTGCACGCGTCGATCACGTTGCGACCCGCGCGGCGCCGCGTTTGTATCGCCATGTATCCGGAAGCAGCCTGATACAGAGCGATTCGAACACGGCGCTCATCTGAAACATGGCGGATACACGGGGGCGTTTCAATGGCGTCACGGCAGCAGACGGTGCAAACAACGCAAGTTCACACGCAAGTGAGCGCGGGCCGGCACCTGATGAGCGTCGTCACTCTCAACCTCAAGGAGCTTAATCATGAAGACCTCGATCATCGCTTTGTTCGTCGCCGCGAGCGCTTTCGCGGGAGCCGCGCAAGCCGCAGTCAACGATACCGCGCCCGCGTCGCAGGATACACAGTCGTCGGCGGTGCATCGCGTCATGGGCAAGACGCGCGCCGAAGTCCGCAGCGAACTCGTGCAGGCGCAGAAGAGCGGACAGATCGCGGCGCTGGCGAGTCTCTATCGCGGTAGCTGAGTGACTGCGTTGCGCATCGCCCGATTTCCAATCATTCGCAAGATCACTTTCAACCTCAAGGAGCTTAATGATGAAGACCTCGATCATCGCTTTATTCGTCGCCGCGAGCGCTTTCGCGGGAGCCGCGCAGGCCGCAGTCAACGATACCGCGCCCGCGTCGCAGGATGCGCAGTCGTCGGCGGTGCATCGCGTCATGGGCAAGACGCGCGCTGAAGTCCGCAGCGAACTCGTGCAGGCGCAAAAGAGCGGACAGATCGCGGCGCTGGCGAGTCTGTATCGCGGTAGCTAAGCGCTTGCGTTTCGCATCGCCTGATTTCCAACCATTCGAGGATCACCATGACGACACACATGGATACTGTGCTCTATACCGGCAAAACGCGCGTAACCGGAGGCCGCGAAGGACACGCGCGCAGCTCCGACGGCCGGCTCGACGTAAAGCTCTCGACGCCCGGCGCGGCCGGCGCGGGCACCAACCCGGAGCAGATGTTCGCGGCGGGCTGGTCGGCGTGTTTCATCGGCGCAATGCGCAAGGCCGCCGCCGTGCTGCAAGTGAAGCTGCCCGAGGATACGGCCGTCGACGCCGAAGTGGATCTCGGCACGCACGACGGCGCGTATCTGCTGCGCGCGCGGCTTGCGGTGAGTCTGCCGGGCATCGACCGCGATACGGCGCACGCGATCGTCGAGGGCGCGCATCAGACCTGCCCGTACTCGAAGGCGACGCGCGGCAATATCGACGTGACCATCGAGGTCGTATGAGAGCGACGGCATGGCGGCGGCGCGAGGATGCGCTCGCTGCCGCCGGAATGTAGTGACTTCCGGGGACGCGTAAGAGCGGGCATGGCGCGTGCCATGAGCGAGAACGGTCGTCGATTGCGCGTCCGCGGTTGAACGGCGCGAGACGACCTGATATGTTCGCTTGAACCTCACTCAGCCCTCGGAGTCACGATGCAGTCCAAGTTGCGCGAAGAAGATATCCGAACCCGTGCCTATCTCCTCTGGGAGGCCGATGGCCGGCATTCCGGGCGCGATCACGTTTATTGGCAGCAGGCCATCGCTCAACTGAAGGAAGAAGGCGTCGCGCCGTCGCGCGATGCGGTCATCGACGAACATGGGGCTTCAGGCGCGAAGAAGCCGTCGAAGGCCAAGAAGGGCGCTGCGGCCTCCGATACGCCCGTTACTTCCGAGGCCGACAAGAAGGCGAAAGCGAAAACGAAGACGCCGGTCAAAACCGCAGCGAAGACCGCAACCAAGACCGCAACCAAGACCGCGACCAAGACTGCGGCGAAGTCCGAACCGAAGTCCGCTGCGAAGAAGCCAGCGAAGCCGAAGGAACCGGCGGCCGAAGCGAAGGCCAAGTCCACCGCCGCCGCGAGCGAGCCGAAAGCCAAGCGCGGCAGCAAGACGGCTGGTGCCGATGCTTCCAAGCCCGCGAAGAAGCCGCGCGGGACGAAGGCCGTCGAAGGACAGGCCGAGTCGAGCTAACGCTGCGGCGAGCGTCCGACAGGCATATCGACGCGAGGCGCGGTTCGCTAAGCGTCCGCGCCGCCGCCCCGCCTGCTCACGATAGCCAACGCGACCGCGCCCAGCGCCAGCGCCGCGGCCGCGATCCACAGCGCGTACGAGAACGATCCGGTTCGCTCCGCGATCGGCGCGGCGACGATCGGCCCGACGATTTGTCCGAGGCCATACGCGCCCGTCGCGTAGCCCATCAGCCCGGCTGCCGCGTCGCCGCGCAAGCGGCGCGCTTCGCGCATGGCGAAGAGCGTGATCGCGGTGAACGGCAAACCGAGCAGCACGGTGCCCGCGCCCAGCCCGATGGCGGTCGGCGACACGACGCCGAGACCGATGCCCGCCGCCTGCACGATGTAGCACGCAGCCAGCAAGCGCCGGTTGTCCCATGTAATCGGCAGACGGGCGCCGAAGACCGCGCCCACCATCAGCGCCAGACCGAAGGCCGGCCAGAACAGATCGGGCCACGGCGACCCCGGCAACGCGTGTCGCGCGATGACCGGCAGAAACGTCGCGGTGATGATGTAGCCGAAGCCGGCGAGACCATACAGGCTGACGAGCCAGAACGCATCGCCACGCGTCGAGGCGTGCGCGGTGGCGCTTGCGGCGCGCGCGTGCGCCGAGGCCGGCGGGGGCGTCAGCGCGAACGCCTGCCAGATGAACGCGATCGCTACTGCCGAGCACGCCGCGAAGCCCGTCCATACCCACGGCGCGCTGACGCCGTACGCGGCGGCACCCGCCCCGAGCAGCCCGGTCGCGACGATGCCGACGCCCGGTCCCGCGTAGATCACGCCGCTCATGCCGTGCGCGTTCAGTTCCGCGAGGCGCCGCAGGCCCCATTGCGATGCGAACACGAACGCCCACGCGCTGACGACGCCCGCCGCGAAGCGTATCGCGGTCCACGCCCAGAAGACGTGCACGAGACCCATCGCCAGCGTGAAGACGGCGGTCGTCACGAGCGCGAGTCGCACCATGCGGCCGTGATCGACGCGAATGGCCGCGCACGTAAGCGCGCCGATCAGATACCCCGCGTAATTGGCCGATGCGAGCCATCCGCCCTGACGAATATCGAGCGCGCCGCTCTTGAGCATCAAGGGCAAGAGCGGCGTGAACGCGAATCGACCGACGCCGAGCGCCACGGCGAGCGCGACGGCACAGGCGAGCGCCGCATCGCGCGCGGGATGCGTTGACGGTGCGTGAGCTTCAGCAGACGTAGCCATGACAGATCGAGAAAGACGAGCAGTTTCTCGATGCTAGCTTGACCGCCGCATCTTGAAAAATGAATAATCAAGATGCGATCAATCTCGGATGCAGATCATGGACCTGGGCTCATTGGCGATTTTCCGGACTGTCGTGCGCGAAGCGGGCGTGACGAAAGCGGCGGCGAAGCTCAATCGCGTGCAGTCGAACGTGACCACGCGCATACGCCAACTGGAGGAGACGCTCGGCACCGAGCTTTTCGAGCGCAACGGCCGAAAGCTCGTGCTCACGCCCGCCGGCGAGACGCTGCTGCCGTACGCCGAGCGCCTGCTCGCGCTGGCCGACGAAGCGCGTCACGCGGTGCGCGAAAATCGTCCGCAAGGGCGTTTGCGTCTCGGCACTATGGAAAGCACGGCCGCGAGCCGGCTGCCGCGCGTGCTCGCGGCCTACCATCAACGCTGGCCGGACGTGACGCTGGAACTGGCGACGGGCGTGACGCGCGCGCTCATCGACAGCGTGCGTGCGTATGAAGTCGATGCCGCCGTGCTCGCGCGTCCTATCGAGCCGAACGCGCTTCCCGCCGAGCTGTTCGAAACGGTGCCCGTGTTCGAGGAAGAACTCGTGCTGGTCACGCCGCGCGGCCAGCATCCGACCGCCATGGCGCAGCAGATCGCCGGGCTCACGCTCGTGGCGTTCGAGCGCGGCTGCGCGTATCGCGCATATGCGATGCGCTGGTACGAAGAGCAAGGCATCCGGCCGGCGCGCGTGCTGGAACTCGGTTCGTATCACGCGATCGTCGCGTGCGTGTCCGCGGGCGCGGGCGTGGCCGTCGCGCCGCGCTCGGTGCTGGAACTCGCGGGACTGGCCGACGAAGTGGAACTGCATTCGCTCGGCGATCTCGGCCGCGTGAGCACGCTGCTCGTGTGGCGCAAGGGCCACTTCTCGGCGGCGCTCGGCGCATTGCGCGACTTGCTGCTCGCGCGGTCGTGAGCGCCTACGCGTCGCCAGCGTCGCCCGTTAAGACGCTTTGCCGATGTTCAACTGCACCTGGTCGATCGCCGCCATGACGAGATCGTCTGCGTGGCGAATGCCTTCGGCGGAGGCGGCGAGTCCGTCCAGACGGCCATCGATCAGCAGCAAGGCGAGGCCGTGCACATACGCCCACGCAGCGGTGAGCGCAACGGCGCGCGACGCGTCCATCGGCCCGAAAGTATGCTTGCCCGATGGCGGGCCGAGCGGCGCGTCACCGAATACGCCGGCCAACGCAAGGCCGGCGGTTCGTCGCGCCTCGATGAGCGATGGCCTTTCGGCATCGAACATCTCGCCGCGCGACATCAGCCGCATGAGATCCGGGTTCTTCTTCGCGAACTCGATATAGCCACGCGCGATGGCCCTCGGCCTCTCCGACGCGTCCTGCACGTCCCGCGCGCTATTCGCGATGCACGCCGACAGACGCATGAAGCCATCGGCCGCGAGTTCGCTCAGCACGCCCGCCGTATCGCCAAAGTGATGCTGAGGCGCGGTATGCGACACGCCCGCCTCGCGCGCGATGGCTCTGAGGCTCAGCCCGCTGATTCCGTCGCGCTTCAGGACCACTTCGGCGGCCTGCAACAACGCTTGCGGCAGCGATCCGTGGTGATAGGGCTTGTGCTGTTCTTTTTCCGTTGGCTTCGCCGCGCGCTTTCTGGCTCGCGTCGGCTCGGCGAGACCGCTTTCGCTGTTGTCGACCATGTCGGTGGCATCGCATTTTTACATTGGAAACTTATGGTGATGCGTTCACGGCGAAATGTCAAAGACCGGTCCGCATGGAGAGCGCGCGCGGTCTGTCCGGTCACGGCACTGATCTTTCGTCCGTCATCGCGCGATGCGCGCCCGCAACGGGCGCTTCGTCCGCGAGCGAGCCGAAGCGCGCAGCGAGCCATTCCTGCGCCCATTGCCGCGCGAAGGCCACCGCGTCGTCACGCAAGTCGAAGCCTGCGAGATCGCCGCTCATGAAGACGTCGGTCTCGCTGCCGTCCGCGTTCGTCGCGCTGATGCGCACGTGCGCGATGTATTCGCCGTCCGCCCTGCGGGGCGTCGGGTCGATGCGATAAGGGGATGAAGTGGATTGCATGATGCTCTTCCTTCGATGCAGCGTGTCCGCTGTTCTGCGCGTCAATCGAAGAGCGTCCGATCCTTCGCACACGTGTCGATCATTTTCTCGGCGTACGCGGTCGATGCGCGCCGCGCGTCACCCGCGTTGCGGAACGGCTCTCGCGCGTCGAGCCTGAACACGCGGCTTCGCGTCACGCCGTCTGCGAGGCCCGGCTCCTGAATGCGCACGGCGGCGTCGAAACCGTCGTCGTAATTGTGGGCGCGGCCCGAGACCTGCGGCCGATGCGGAAACACGAGCGGATGAATTTCTAGACCACGGTAAAGACGGAAGTCGACTGTCATGAGAGGCTCTCGCGCCGCGCGGTGGCGGCAAATAAGTAGTGCGCGTGGAAAGTATCGGTAGTGATGACGCTTTGGCCGCGTTGCACGGCCGCGAACCACGCGAGAGTCATTCGCCGTCGGTCACGAGTCGCTCAGCTAGTCCATCGTACGCGCTTCGGAGACTTTGTACAGCGAAATTTCCGGCTTGCGTCCCGGGCGGCTCGAAGCGTTCGAAGAGGCTGCAACGTTGCCGCGCGATGTGCCTATAATGGACCGCACTCGACACATCCTTCCTGCAAGAGGCGCGTGATTTCCTGGCGCCTCATGGTCCGCATTTGCATTCATCGCGGCTTCGAATCAAAGACTCATATCGAGCGCTCGCGTCGCTTGCCGCACAGTCGCCATCAGCGCAACGAGCAATGACGCTTCAACAGGACACTCACTCATGCAAGCGCATATCCTCGACGTCTATTCGAGCCCGAATGGCGACACGTGGCGCTTGCGCATCGGCGCCGACGAATCGCGCGTCGTTCAACATGTCCCTAACGCGGCTTCGGGCGGGCAGGCATCGGAGATGTCGGTAGAGGCGTTCCTATCGTCCGACGAAGCGACGCCGCAACGCGAGGCGCTAGTCGCCTTGCTCGACCAGCTTCGACGCGACGCCGACCAGCCGAGCACGCAGACTTCGAATGAACGCGCAGCGCCCCGCAAGTCCGCTGCCGACCCGCTGTTGCTCACCGCTGCGCGCGTCAGGACCTTCGCGGACGAAGCGCATCTGACGAATGCGAGCGGCTTTTTCTTCGCTCGCGATGAACGGCTTTTTCTCGTGACGAGCCGTCATGTGGTCAGCGATGCGCCGAGCGAGCACTTTCCCGATCGGCTCGAAATAGAACTGCACATCGACGCCGACAACCTCGGCGCTTCGACTTGGTTCTCGTTGCCGTTGTATGCGGACGGCGTCGCGCTATGGCGAGAAGGCGCGGACGATGGCGGCGCGATCGATGTCGCCGTGCTCGAACTTGCGCGTGATCGCCTGCCCGCGACCGCGCGCTTCGATGCGTTCGGTCCCGAGCATCTGCCGAAGCCCGACGGCGCGCTGCCGGTCGGCGCTTCGGTGCTGATCGTCGGTTTTCCGCTGGGCTTTCACGATTCGCTGCATCATCTGCCGGTCGTGAGGCAGGGCGTCATCGCGTCGGCGTTCGGGCTGCGCTTCCAGGGCAAAGGATGCTTTATCACCGATGCGCGCACGCATCGCGGCACGAGCGGCGCGCCGGTCGTCACCCGCGATCCGTCGAAGGCGGGCACGCCTGAAGCGTCACGGCTGCCGTGGCTGTTGCTCGGCATTCACTCATCGACAATCGATATGGGCTCCCGCGACGTGCAGGTGGATGAAACGCTCGGCCTCAACAGCGCGTGGTACTCGGACATTCTCATGACGTTGACGCGTTGAGCGAGCGCGCCGTCCGGACGCGATTTTCACCATCCTGTTAAAATAGGCGCTCTTCGCACGTCCCGACGCATCGCATGCCCGCACCGCAGCTATCGCGTTGCCAGCGGGCCGAGCCTCTGTTGTCACCAACCGGCGCACTCGCGCCGCACGTCTTCGTCCGAATCCATACCGCCATGACTCAACCCGCGACCGGGACTCACACGCGCGTCGTCTCGCGCCTCTCATTGCCGTCGTCACGCGCCGAATGGGTGCGGGAGATTCTCGCGGGCGTCGTGACGAGCCTCGCGCTGATCCCCGAGGTCATTTCGTTCGCCTTCATTTCGGGTGTCGAGCCGCGTTCGGCGTTGTTCGCCTCGGTCGTGCTGCTGATCGTCACGTCGCTGCTCGGCGGACGGCCCGCCATGGTCACTGCCGCGGCGGGGTCGGTGGCGCTCGTCGTCGCGCCGATGGTCCACGCGCACGGCGCGGGCTACATTCTCCCCGCCGTGCTGCTCGCGGGCTTGATACAGATCGCGTTCGGCGCGCTGGGCTTCGCGCGCATCGTGCGCTTCATTCCGCGCTCGGTTATGCTCGGTTTCGTCAACGCGCTCGGCGTGCTCATCTTCTGCGCGCAGATTCCGCATCTCGTCGACGAACCGCTTGCGGTGTACGCGCTGTTCGCGATCACGCTCGCCATCGTCGTGATCGGGCCGCGCGTGACGCGGGCGGTGCCGGCGCCGCTCATCGCGATCATCGTGGCGACCGTGCTCGCCATTGCGTTGCACTGGTCGGTGCCGACGGTCGGCGGCGATCGTCCCATGTCGTCGGACTTGCCCGGCCTCACGCTCTGGTCCGTGCCGTTCGATCTGAGCACGTTGAAGATCGTATGGCAAACGGCGGTGTCCATTGCGTTCGTCGGCTTGCTGGAGACGCTGCTGACCGCGAAGCTCGTCGACGAAGTGACCGCGACGCGCTCGCACAAGTCGCGCGAATCGTGGGCGCTCGGGCTCGCGAATCTCGGCGCGGGCGCCTTCGGCGGCATTGCCGGCTGCGCGATGATCGGGCAGACGGTCGTGAACGTGGAGATCGGCGGGGCGCGCACGCGCGTGTCCACGCTCGCGGCGGCGGCCACGCTGCTTCTGCTCATCACCGGGCTGAGTTCGGTGATGGCGCGCATCCCGATGGTGGCGCTCGCCGGCGTGATGATGGTCGTCGCGGTCAAGACGGTGGACTGGCACAGCCTGCGCCCGGCCACGTTGCGCCGCATGCCGCTCATGGAAACGTCCGTCATGCTCACCTCGATCGCGCTGACCGTGTACACGGGCAATCTCGCGATCGGCGTGGTCGGCGGCGTGTTGCTGGCGACGGTGCTGTTCGCGCGGCGCGTCGCTCACGTGATCCGCACGACGCGCGCCGTATCGGATGACGGCGAAAGCGTGCGTTACGAAGTGCACGGACCGCTTTTCTTCGGCAGCAGCAACGATCTCGTCGACCAGTTCGAGTACGACGCCGATCCGCGCTCGGTCGTCATCGACTTCGCGAAATCCCAGGTGTGGGATGCATCGACCGTCGCGGTGCTGGACTCCATCGAGAGCAAATACCGGCAGCGCGATGTGGCCGTGCAGTTCGTCGGGCTGGACGAGCGCAGCCGGGCGTTCCACGCGCGGTTGAGCGGAACCTTGAATGCCGGTTGAAAGGCGGCGCGTTTCGCTGTCGAATGACGCGCCGAAGTCAAAGGTAAGACGAATTCGCCCGATACGTTAAACACCGCACAATTGCGCGTTTGCCCAGCGTGTACTGTTCTCCCTGACCGCCCGATTTGAGAGGCGGAACAAGCGAAAACAGATACGGGGAAGCAAATGAAATCACGTGCAGCGGTTGCGTTGAGTGTCCTGTTGGCTGCGTGCGGCGGCGGTGGCGGCGGGGGTGCATCGAACGGCGGGACGACGGCGGCGTCGGCCGCGCCGGCGTCCAGTTCCACGGCCACGGTGTGCTCGGGCGGTCCTTTCACCACGGACGCGAGCAAAGTGTGTTCGGATGCGTCGGGCAAGGTCGTCACGGCCTACGTGTACGCGCAGCCGCAAACGGTCATCGCCGATGGTACGGTCATCTCCGCGAATACGACGTGGCCCGCGAGCGGCTCGCCGTACTACATCGCGGGAACGGTGCAGGTCGCCAAGGGCGCGACGCTCACGATTCCGGATGGCGTCGTCGTCGAGGGCCTGAAGCCCGTGCCTTGCGCGGCCGACTGCATCGGCACCGTGCCGACCAAGGGCATCATCAACGTGGCGGGGCAACTGAACGTCGGCGGCAGCAACCAGTCGCAGCTGCTCGGCGTGACCGTCAGCAACGTGGACGGCACCGTGGGCGGCGGCACCGTGAGCATCCAGCACGCGCTGCTGCAAGACGCGTTCGTGCAGATCAGCCCCGCAGCGCCGTTCTCGATGACCTACAGCCAGGCGTACCGGCTGAACGTCACGCGGATCGTTCGCGCGGGCGTCACCACCTATCAGGCCGGAACGAACGGCTATCCGAGCTTCAAGAACGCCACGCTGAAGTACAACACGTTCGTCGACTCCGCCGCGTTCGCCTTCGATCCTTCGGTCGTCATGCAGAACAACTTGTTCGTGAACATGGTCGACGGACTCGTGCTGATCGACGATTTCCCGGCGACGGGCGCGCCCACCGGCATCGCGAAGAACAATTCCTTCCTCTTCAAGAAGGATTCGCCCAATCTAAATCGCCAGGTCATCGCGGCGCACGGCACGTACAACGCGTCGACGATTCATACGCTCGATTTCTCGAACAACTTCTGGGGCGTGACGGACAACACGACGATCCAATCGCGCATTCTCGACAGCACGAATTCGACCAGCCCGCGACTGCCGAACATCGTGAACTACGCGCCTGCAGCCACCACGGCCGACCCCGCCACGCCGGCCGATCCGCAAAGCGTCACGCCCAACGTCTGATCTCCGACGGCTGGAACAGTCGACGGCCGCGCGAGCTTCAGGGCTCCGCGGCTGTCGGCGGGATAATCCTGCACAAAAAACCGGCTAACGCAGCGAAACCGCGTGGCATACTCGGCACGGTACTCATCGGAACGTCGGGTTCATGCGAAGCCGTTTTACTCGGACCATTGGCACACTGTTGGGATTGCTTGCAATCCTGATGGCGTCGCTCGCCCCGACCGTTTCGCAGACGCTCGCCGCGTCGCACCACGAGCACGCGACCGCCGACATGGACTGTTCCATGCCGGAAATGCAACATGCGCCCGCCGGGAAGTCGCACGACGGCACGTCGATGTCCGACGGGCAGGCGTGCGGCTATTGCGGCCTCTTCGCGCACATGCCTACCGTGCCGATTGCGCAAAGCCGTTTTGCGCTGACGGTCGAGGCCATCGTCCATCAGGCGGCGACGCGCTTCGAAAGCGTTCGGCTCGTGGCGCACGTATCGCCGTCGCAGCCTCGCGCGCCTCCTGTCTTGTCCTGATGTGAATCTCATCGACGCGATGCGTGAAGCGCATCGCAGTGCCTCGCGCATCGGCTAACCGACGCGCGGCGGCATGACGACGACCTCATTCAAGGAGACGACATGCACGTCATCCCGACGCGCTGCGGGCATTCGCTGCCTGCGGCGTCAATCGCTTCGGCCATCGCGGCCGCTCTGCTTCTCTTGCCTGCTGTCGCCGGGGCGCACTCCGTTGCCGGCGATCGCATCTTCCCCTCGACGATGGCGGTCGACGACCCCGGCGTCGGCGACGAGGCCAATCTCCAGTTCGGGCACATTCGCGTGCCCGGCGACGACGGCGACCAGAGCATCAATACCTTCGAGTTCGAATACGACAAGCTGATTACGCCGAGGCTCGCGGTGTCGGTCGGCGGCGCGTACGCGATGCAGAACAATCCGACGGCGCACGGCTTCGACAACGTCGAGGTCGGACTCAAGTACCTTCTTTACGTCAACGAGGCGCACGAGTTCATGACGTCCGTCGGCGTCAGCGCCGAACTGGGCGGCACCGGAAGCCGGGCGATCGCGGAGAGCCATTCGACGATTTCGCCGACGCTTTATGCCGGCAAGGGCATGGGCGATCTGCCGGACTCGCTCGCGTACTTGCGTCCCGTGGCGATCACGGCGGAAGTCGGGCCCGCGCTGACCACGGGCTCGGGCCAGCCGAACGCCTTCAACTATGGATTCACGGTGCAGTACAGCCTGCCGTATCTTCAGCAGCACGTGCGCGACGTGGGCTTGCCGCAGCCGTTTTCGAACATCGTTCCGCTCGTCGAGATTCCGCTGTCGAGAAGCCAGGGGCAGACGACGGGCACGGTCAATCCCGGCTTCATCTGGATCAATCGCTACGGGCAGTTCGGCGTCGAAGCGCAGATTCCGCTCAACCGCGCGAGCGGCTCGCATGTCGGCATTCTGGTTCAGGCGCACATTTTCTTCGACGACGTCGCGCCGAGGACGCTCGGCAAGCCATTCTTCAAATAAGCGAGGCCGAAAAATGAGAAAACATCGAAAGGCCGGGCGGTGGCTCGCAAGCGGTGCAGCGTGGGCGGTCGGGCTGATGCTGTCCGGCGCCGCGTGCGCGCATGTGTTTCCGCAGAAGCAGGAACCGGGCGCGGGCGCGACGGTGGCTGCGCCGGCGCGCATCCGCATTGTCTTCGACGGGCCGCTCGAGCCCGCCTTCTCGACGCTGACCGTCACCGATGCAAGCGGCAAGCAAGTCAACACCGAGAAGTCGAAGGTGGATGCGCAGCAGCCGTTCATCGCCACGCTTGCGCTGCCGGCGTTGCCATCGGGGCGTTACACCGTCCACTGGGCGGCTGTCGCGGACGACGGGCATCGCACGCATGGGGATTACAGCTTCGAGGTGAAGTGATCCGCGCGGGGCTTGTGTGCGGTTTCGGGGCGGGCGCGGGGTGAAGCGCCGTCGCTGCCCGCGACTCGTGGCTCGCCGGATGCGCCGCCCGACGCGGGAAGCGGGGCATATCGCCGAGCCGCCACGCGCGCGTTGCTTGATCTAAGACGACCACGGCACGCGCCTCGCTTGCCGAGGCGGTCTACAACGCAGGCGGTGTCCCGTGGGCCGAGGCAGCGACTTTGCGGGCGAGGCGGCGCGTCGTGGTAGAACAAGCGCCGGCGCGCGCGGTGATGCGCCCCGCTGCCCGCGACTCGTGGCTCGCCGGACGCGTTGCTTGGTCTACGACGACCCCGCGCGCGCCTCGCTTGCCGGAGGTCTTCTACCGCGCAGGCTGCTCCGGGGCCGAGGCCGCGAACTGCGGGGTGAGGCGGCGCGTCGTGGCGGGACGAGCGCCGGCGGCCGCGGTCATTCACTTCGTTATCCCGCAGCCGAACGGCTGGAACGCGCCGCAAACCGCGCTCGGAACCGCCAACTCCGATTCCCTCGCGCCCGATGAAATCGGCCACGCCATCATCCGGCGCAAGCCGGTAGAGCACACGCATGCCGCGACGCGCTCGAAAGCCGCAAAGCGCCGCCGAGGTCGCGGCACAACGGTTGCGTAGGCTGAGACGACTTCTACGCCGGCGGCCTCATGACATGCGTTCTTCTGGTCGATGACGACACACTCTCCCTTCACGCGCTCGAAGCGGTCTTCGAGTCCCGCGGTTTCAGCGTGCTCCTGGCGCGCAACGGTGTCGACGCGCTCGCCACCGCCATTCGCGCGCTGCCGGACCTGGTCGTGACCGACTGGGAAATGCCGCTTTTCGACGGCGTGACACTGTGCGAGCGGCTTCGCTCCGTTCCCGGATTGGCGCGCATTCCTGTCGTTCTTACGTCCGGTAAACAGCGCCCCGCCGATGGCCCGCAAGCGTGGGACGTGTTCCTTCAGAAGCCGCTGGACTTGCGCCTGCTCGAACCGATCTTCCGGCGGTTCTAATCGAACGTTCGTCGCGTGCTCGATGTCCTGAAACGGAGAAACCGCCACGAACAGAACGGAAACGGCGCTGATCGTCGGCGCGGGGCCAGGTCTGAGCGCATCGCTGGCTCGGCTCTTCGCGAAAGAAGGCATGCAGGTCGCGCTGGCCGCACGCGATACGGCCAAGCTCGCGCCACTCGTCGATGAAACCGGCGCGTTCGCCGTCGCATGCGACGCGAGCGAGGCGCGGGACGTCGAGAGTCTCTTCGCGCAGGTGAGCGGCAAGTTGGGTGTGCCGGACCTCATCGTGTACAACGCGAGCGGCCGGTATCGCGCGCCCGTCGGACAGATCGACGCCAAAAGGCTCCGCGATGCGATCGACGTCACAGCCATAGGCGCGTTGCTCGTCGCTCAGGAGGCGGCCGTTGGCATGCTCGCACGCGGAAGCGGCTCCATCCTGTTGACCGGCGCAACCGCGAGCGTGAAAGGCCTGCCCGGTTCGACGCCGTTCGCGATGGGCAAGTTCGCGCTGCGCGGCATGGCGCAATGCCTCGCACGGGAACTGGCACCGAAGAATATTCACGTCGCGCACTTCGTGATCGACGGCGGCATTGCAAGCGGCGCGATGCAGCGCGACGTCGCGAATGCGCCCGACGCGTTGCTCGACCCGGACGCGATCGCGCGGGAATATCTTCACGTGCACCGGCAGCACCGCAGTGCGTGGACATGGGAGATCGAACTGAGGCCGTGGGTAGAACGGTTCTGAAGCCATGACCCACGCAGGATAAGCTCAGGTTCAGGGAAGAATTGCCGATACGAAACGGCCCGCGAGGCCACGCAGGCAATTCCGGCTAAAGCGCCCCTTCATCCTTGCCGATAAGAACGAACGGAAACGTTCATAAGAAAGCCGCAAGAGATGTTGATCCCCTGTGTCCCATCGCGACGCCCGTGCCTCGCCGCCGCGTCGCTGCCTCTGCTTGCCGGTGCGGTCATGGCCGCGGCACTGAGCGCCTGGACCTCGCCTGTTGGCGCCGCGTCTGCGGCGTCGCTGGCGGGCGCTTCCGCACAGGCCGACGGCGGCGCGGGCGATGACCTCGCGTCGATGCCGCTCGAATCGCTGATGAGCCTCACCGTGAGCGGCGCGACGCGCATCGAGCAGTCCGCGTCGAGCGCGCCTGCGGCCGTGATGGTCCTCACCGCGACCGACATCCGCGATTACGGCTGGCGCACGCTCGGCGACGCGCTCGCCACGCTGCCGGGCCTCTATGTCAGCTCGGACCGCATGTACTCGTATCTCGGCGCGCGCGGCTTCCAGCGTCCGGGCGACTACAACAGCCGCTTCCTGTTGCTGATCGACGGCATGCGCGTGAACGATGCCGTCTATGGCGAGGCGCCGGTCGGCCTGGATTTTCCGGTGGACATGGATCTCGTCGAGCGCATCGAATACATACCCGGTCCGGGATCGGCCGTGTATGGCTCGAATGCGTTGTTCGGCGTCGTCAACGTCATCACGAAGAAGGGCAGCGCAATCGGCGGCGCGCAAGTCGCGGGCGCGGTCGGCAGCTTCGGCGAGAAGGAAGCGCGCGGCACCTACGGCTGGCATGGCGCGAACGGCGCCGATCTCGTGCTGTCCGCCACGGCCTACGAGCGTCACGGACAAGACCTCTACTATCCGGAGTTCGATACGCCGGACCAGAACCACGGCATCGCGCAGAATCTCGACGGCGAGCGCAACCAGACGGTGTTCGCCAAGTTCGGCATGGGCGGCTTTCGCGTCAGCGCGGGTTATGGCAACCGGACGAAAGACGTGCCGGGCGCGCCGTATGAAGCCGTATTCAACGCGCCGTTCAGCGTGACTGACACGCGCTCCTTCCTCGATGCCACGTACACGCAGAACGTGCGCGAGGACATCGCGATCGACTACGAACTCTATGCGGGCCGCTACGACTACACGAGCCGCGAGTTGCAGGCGCCGGCTCCCGGAACCGCCAACGTCGACGGCGATCATGCTGCCTGGTATGGCGGCGATGTCCACGCCACCGTGCGCACCGTGCCGCGCAATCGCATCATGGTGGGCGTCGACTACACGATGAACGCGGCGCAGAATCAATGGAATTACAACGTCGCGCCGTACGCCAAACTGCTCGACGATCACCGCATGAGCCAGCGCGCGGGCTTCTATATCGACGATGAAATCAAACTCGCCGAACCGCTCACGCTCGATATCGGCGGGCGCTTCGACACGGAGACGCACGTGGGCGGCAACTTCAGCCCGCGCATCGCGCTCATTTGGCGGCCGACCGCGAGCGATACGCTCAAGCTGATTTACGGCGGAGCGTATCGCGCCCCGAACGCGTACGAGATGTACTACGCGATTCCCGGCGATGGCGGCCAGCTCGCGAATCCGATGCTGAAGTCCGAACATATCGACACGCAGGAGATCGTCTACGAACGCGCGCTCGGCAGCCTGGGGCGCGCGACCGTCACGCTCTTTCGCTATACGCTGCGCGATCTGATCACCGAGTCGATCGATCCCGACACGGGCCTCTATGTCTTTCGCAACGTCGATCGCGCGCAGGCACGCGGCGCAGAACTCGCGTGGCAGCAACAGTTCGCTTCGGGCGTGCGCGCCCGCGCGAGCTATTCGTATCAGTTCTCGCGCGATTCCATCAACGGCGGCGCATTGCAGAACTCGCCGCGCCACATGGGCAAACTCAATGTGAGCGCGCCGTTGTTCGCGAAGTGGGCGCGCGTGGGCGCGGAAGCGCAGTGCATGTCGTCGCGGCTCGCAGAAGCCGGTTCGGCTGGCGGCTACTGCGTCGCGAACGTGTCGGTTCATAGCCGCAAGCTCGTGCCGCGCGCGGACGTTTCCTTGTCCGTCTACAACGTGTTCGATCGCCGCTACGCCGATCCGGCCGGCCCCGGCTTCGCGCAGGACGTCATCGCGCAACAGAGCCGTACGTTGCTCGCCAAAATGGTCTACGGGTTCTGATGATGTGGATGCGTCGCTGCATAGCGTTGTCTCTCTGCGCGGCCGGATCGGTCGCGGCATGGCACGCGCACGCGCAGGCGGACATGCGTAAGCTCGAGAGCGCGTACATCTTCAACTTCACGCAGTTCACGCAATGGCCCGCCGATCGCATGCGCACCGGCGAGCTGCGCGTCTGCGCCAGCGCGCGCAGCTCGATGCGCGAGGCGCTCGCCGCGCTCAACGGACGCGCGGTCGGCGCGCGCGTGTGGCGCTTCATCACGCTCGCGGAAAAGCGCTTCGCCGATTGCGACGTGCTCGCTCTCGATGACGGCGACAGCGCGAACGCTGATGTTCGCGATGCGCTCGCAGCGGACGACGCGCTGCTCGTCGTCGCGGGCGTGGGCGCGACCCCGCCGGGCGAGCCGGTCGTCGCGCTCATCGCGCAAGACGATCATCTGCGCTTCGATATCAACAATACGGAGGCGCTGCGCCGCAAGCTCGTGCTCAGTTCAAAACTGCTGCGGCTGGCAAGGAGACTCAAGTGAGCGCCATCAAAATGCGCAGCGGAAGCACCGGCCGTCTCACGCTGCGCGCCAATCTGGTCAGCGTGGGCATCGCGCTCGTGGTCGCGAGCGTCGTGCTGCTGCTGTATCAGGCCGTGGCCTTTCGCAGCGCGCTTTACGACGACGCGTCCTTGCAAGCGTCGGTGATTGCGGAGAACGTGAGCGCGTCGCTGATGTTCGACGACGAAGGCTCGATGCAGGACGTCCTGCGATCGCTCGGCCGCGTTCCTTATGTCGAGACGCTGAGTGTCTACGAGAGCGATGGGCGGCTCTACACACGCTATGCGCGCGCGGGCATCACCCGCGAGGAACTGTCGGAAGGCACGCTAGAGTCGACCGAGCATCGCGACGCGCTTTCGCTCGGCGACGTTTTCGTGCGCGCGCCCATCGAACACAACGGCCATATCCTGGGACATGTGGTGCTCGTCGCGACGAGCGATCTCGTGCATCGGCACCTCGCGCAATACGCGTGCTTTCTCGGTGTTGCGTGTCTCGGCGCGATGTGGATTTCGACACTTGTGATGAACCGGATGCGGCGGCGCGTGAGCCAGGCCGAACGCGAACTGGAGCGCCTTGCCCGCACCGATCCGCTCACCAATCTGCCGAACCGTCGCACGTTCTATGAAACGCTGGAAGAGCGCGTGGCCAGCGCGAAGGAGCCGAGCCGCTATTTCGGCATCGTGTTGATCGACCTCGACGACTTCAAGACAGTCAACGACACGCTGGGTCACGGCGCAGGCGATGAACTGCTGCAGCACGTGGCGCGCGTGCTGAACGACACGGTGAGCGGCCGCGCCACCGTGAGCCGCATGGGCGGCGACGAGTTCGCGGTGACGCTCGAAAGCTCATGGAAGCGCACGGCGGTCGGGGAACTGGCGCGCGAGATCGGCACGGCGTTGTGCCGCCCGGCGACCTTCTTCGGCCGCGAAATCAACGTGACGGCGAGCGTGGGGTATGCGAGCTTTCCCGAGGCAGGCGACGACGGCGGCAGTCTTGTCACGAGTGCAGATATTGCGTTGTACGAAGCAAAATCGCTCGGGAAGAACACGGTGGTCGGCTTCTCGCCGGAGATGATGCACGCGGCGCAGCGGCGCGCGTATCTCGAAGCGGAATTGCGCAAGGCCGTCGACAGCGACGCGCTTGAACTCGTGTTTCAGCCGCAGTTCGACTGCCGCAGCGGCACGCTCGTGGGCGCGGAGGCGCTCGCTCGCTGGACGCATATGAAAGAAGGCGCGGTGTCGCCGGGCGAGTTCATACCGATTGCGGAAAATAGCGATCTGATCGTGCTGCTCGGGCGCTCCGTGCTGCAGCGCGCGTGCGTTGCCGCCGCGACGTGGAATGCCGGGTGCACGGGTATTGCCGTGCGCGTAGCGGTGAATGTGTCGGCGCGACAGTTGCGGCATCCGGCCTTCGTCGGCGACGTGATGGCGGCGCTTGCCACGAGCGGGCTCGCGCCGGCGCTGCTCGAACTGGAGTTGACCGAGAGCCATTTGATCGCGAATCGCGAGACAGGCATCGCCGTGATGAATCGTCTGCGGGCGGCGGGCGTGCTGCTGTCGATCGACGACTTCGGCACGGGCTATTCGTCGCTTTCCTATTTGCATGCGTTTCCGGTGAACACGCTCAAGATCGACCGGTCGTTCATCGAGCGGCTGCCGGAAGACGGTCAGCCGATCGTGACCGCGATCCTCTCGATGGCGCATAGCTTCGGCCTGGATGCGGTGGCCGAAGGAGTCGAAGATCCGAAGCAACTCGAATGGCTTATCGATGCCGGTTGCGATGTGGTGCAGGGATTTCTGACCGGGCGGCCGATGTCGTTGGAGCAGTTCCGTGAGTTGGTGGCGAGAGAGGGCGAGGAGAGCGTGCGACGACCATTCGGGTCCACGTGCGATGTGCAGAACGCTGGTCTTGTCGTTAGCTGACCAGCGCCTGCAATGGATCTTTTAGTTCGCGATGCGGATTGAAAAAACATCATGCCCGCGCGCCGCAGTGCCTCCGACATGTAACATGCGCCGCGCGGCCTATGCTCGACTTCACGCATTGTTATGGCGCGAAAACCCGCAGCGGCTTCATTGTTCCAGCACGGCCTGCGGCGTATTGCGAAAGCTGATCGCCAACCGGTTATAGGTGTTCATCAGGCTGATGGCGAGCGTGAGATCAACGAGTTCCCGCTCGTTGAACACGGCGCGCGCAGCGTCGTACGACGCGTCCGGCACGCCCGTCTGCGCCACCAGCGTGACCGATTCGGCCCACGCGAGGGCTGCGCGTTCGCGGTCATCGAAGAGATGGCCCGCTTCTCTCCATGCCTGCACCAGCGCGAGCTTTTCGATTTTCACGCCCTTTTTCAGCAGGTCGCGTGTGTGCATGTCGAGGCAATAGGCGCAGTTGTTGATCTGCGAGACGCGCAAATAGACCAGATCGACGAGAACCGGCGACAGGTCGCTCTGCATCACATATCCATAGACGCCGCCAAGGGCTTTGACGCCCGCGGGCGCAATCTGAACGTAGTCGAGACGCTTGCTCATGAGGTGACTCCTTGAAGGGGTGCGCTACTTGATGGGGGTGGTCAGCGCTTTATCATCGGTATCGGCGACGAAGACGGCGAGCAGCTTCGCAGGCTTCGTTTCGCTCGCATTGCGGCTTATGCGGTGAACCGAGCCGGGCTCCTCGAAGAAGCTTTCGCCGGCATGGTAGACGCGCTTCGGACCGTTATCGACTTGCGACTCGATCTCGCCCGATACAACGTACGCATAGATGAAAGCCGAGCCTGCATGCCTGTGCGCTGACGACGCCGCGCCGGGCGCGTAATCGACGACGACGGCGGTCAACGACTTGCCCGGAACGTTGGGAATGGCGTGCTGAAAGTTCGGCGTGACGGTCTCAGCCGCACCATGCGCCAGGGCCGGTACGGCGATGCCGAGCGCCATGGCGGCGCACGCGGCGCGCATGATGGATCGCATGTTCATGGGTGTTTGGCTCCTTTGTGTGTCTGCATTGTCGTGTGACGGGCGGACACGCAAAAGCACCAGGAATGGATATTTTCGATGCACCAAGAAGGCGGGTGTCGCTTTCGTCAGTGGCGCCCGCGAACAACTTCCAGCAAGCGGGAACAGTTGGCCGCGAGCGTTCTTTCGTCCAGATTGGTCACGCCGAGCAGAAGCCCCTGTCGACTCGGGTCGGTCGTGTACCACGGTGAAAGCGGGACCGGGGCCAGCCCGAAAACACGCGCGCGAGAAGCGATATCGATATCCGATACGCCGGCCTGCGAAAGCCCGGCCACGACGGTCATGCCCGCGGAGCCTTGCACGTCGATCGACTCCGAGCCCAGTTCCTTCAGACAACGCACGAGCGCTTCTTGCCGGCCCGCGTAAAGACGCTTCATGCGCCGGAGATGCCGAAGAAAGTGTCCGTCGTGCATGAACTCGGTGACCGCGTGCTGTACCGATGCAGCCGGCGCGGGCGAAAGGCACGCCGCGACATCGCCGAAGCCGCGCGCCAAGGGCTGAGGCACGACTAGAAAACCCAGGCGCAATGCCGGGCTGATGGTCTTGCTGAAGGTCCCGACGTGGAGCACGCGTGCGTTTCGGTCGAGCGAGGCCAGCGCCGGTGCAGCCCGTCCTCGCAACTGCAACTCGCCGAGATAGTCGTCTTCCACGACCCAGGCATCGTGGCGCTCGGCCCAGTCGAGCAGCGAGAGCCGTCGAGCGAGCGACATCGTCATTCCGAGCGGCGCCTGCTGGCCCGGCGTCACCACTGCCAGCGCGGCGGCGGGCGCGATGCGAATGCCCCTTTCGACATCGAGCCCTTCCGTGTCCACCGGCACGCCCGCCACGGTCATGCCGGCAAGCCCGAGGGCCGTGCGCGTGAGCGGAAAGCCGGGCTCTTCCATCCAGGCTTGTTTGCCTTCGATGCGCAGGCCGCGAATGGCTAGATTGAGCGCGCCGGCGAAACCGGCGGTAACGAACACCTGAGAGGGACTGCATAGCAGCCCGCGAGACACCGCGAGATACGACGCGATCTCCTGTCGCAGTTCGGGATCGCCGCGAGGGTCGGGATAGCCGACAGGAGCCGCAGCCGCCCGGCGCGCGGCGCGTCCCTGAATGCGTGACCAGAGTTTGAACGGAAACGCGTCCTGCGAGGGCACGCCCATCTGAAACGCGAGCGGGGCCGTGCTGAAGTCGTTGAACAGCTCTGGCAGCGGCGGCGATTCAGGCGACCATCCGGCCGTCGCCGGCGACGGTCTTGCCACGACTCGCGTGCCGGCCGCGCCCAATCCGACCGCGAATTGCTCGTCGATCAGACGTTCATAGGCCGCGCGAACGGTGCCTCGCGATACGCCGAGCTGGGCGGCCAAATCGGACCAGGAGGGCAGCCGTGCGCCGGCGGCAAGCTGACCCGACTCGATCGCATGGCGGATCGAACCATAGATTTGCGCGGAGAGCGGGAGGCCTCCGGCGCGATCGATTCCAATGGAAAGCGTTGCCATAGACGCGATAGTACAGTGGCTTCTAACGATCTTGGGCCTGTTCGATGACCCATGCGAAGCGTAACTTCACGGCTGTGGCGCCGCCAGTGAGTGCGGCGCGCGATGACCGACCGAATCAAAAGTGGCGTGCGATAGCAAGGCACGCTGTCATTCATTCGAGTAACCGATGAAGCCAGACAAAACCGGGCAGACGAAAGCCATGCTCGATATCGACATTCCCGACAGCCCGCTCGCGCGTGAGGCAGCCGAGCTCATCCGCGACACCGAGAGCGAATTGTTGTTCAACCACTCGACAAGGGTCTACTTGTGGGGCGCGCTGTTGGGCAAACGAAACGGTATCCGGTACGACGCGGAGTTGCTCTACGTTGCCGCGATGTTCCACGATATCGGGCTGACGTCGGCCTATGGCACAAGCCAGCTGCGTTTCGAAGTGGACGGCGCCAACGCCGCACGCGATTTTCTACGCAGTCATCGTGTTGACGAGGCTGACGTGGCGAAGGTGTGGACCGCGGTGGCGCTTCATACGACGCCGGGTATTCCCGAACATATGCACGGCGAAATCGCGCTGGTGCAGGCCGGGGCGGGAATGGACGTAGCGGGGCGCGGCTTCGATGCGTTCACGGAAGCGCAGCGCGCGGCGGTGGTCGCGGCGTATCCGCGCGGCGCCGACTTCGGCGAGAAGATGATCGATGCCTTCTACGAAGGGATGAAACACCGCCCGGGCACCACGTTCGGCACGTTCAACGACGATTTTCTCGCGCACAAGGACCCGAGCTTCGAGCGCGTGGACCTGTGCAGCATCATCCTCAATTCCAGGCTGCGTTGAAGGCGCGGACGGTTGTCACGAGCCGTCAACCTGCGTCTGATTGCCGAACGACCGTTTGCATCCATTGAGCCGGAATAAGCACTGAACGGCTGCGCACGGCACGGGCGCACCGCTGCGCGCGATCGAGCGCAACCCGCGCACGCGATCCCGTTCGCCACCGTTGCAACCATCGCAGGCGACGTCGAACGCCTGGCATGCGCAGCCCGCCATCTCACTCGAAACTTTGTCCGATCCGTCGTCGCGCGTATCCGTTAAGTAACGCTTTCGACAACGTGCAAGCCTAACTGCTGCCCTACAATAGCTGTGCTGCATCGCTGGTCCTACAATAGGCATTCAGTACACAATTCGGCATTGGTCGTGGATAGCACAACCGCGCATTAGACGAGGAGAGGCGCAGTGTCAAAGCCAAAGTCGACGCTCCAGCGAACGACGGATTCACCGGTTACGGTCAAAAGCGACTTGCGGTTTCCAGTGGTTGGAATCGGTGCGTCGGCCGGCGGCGTCGAAGCCTTGCAGACGTTTTTCGAAAATGCGCCGAGCAGCATGGACATGGCGTTCGTCGTCGTGGTGCATCTGGCGGCAGAACATGCGAGTCACGTCGACGACATCCTGCAACGCACCACCGGCATGCCGGTGCGGCAGGTGACTGCCACGCTGCCGCTCGAAAAGAATCATATCTATGTGATCGCGCCGGGCAAGCGGCTGGAGATGTCGGACGGCTGCGTGAGAGCCACCGACCGCGACGCATCCGAGAGCCCGCCCTTTACCATCGACCATTTCTTCCGCACGCTCGCCGAGGCGCACGAGCAGCATGCTATCGGCGTCGTGCTGTCGGGCGCGGGATCGGATGGCGCGGCAGGGCTCATCCGCATCAAGGAAGCGGGCGGCATCACGCTCGCCCAGACTCCCGGCGATGCCGAGCACGCTGAGATGCCCCAGCACGCCATTGCGACAAGCCAGGTCGACATCGTGCTGCCCGCGTCCGAAATGCCGCAGCGGTTGATCGAATTGTGGGCCAACGCCCAGCGCATTCAGTTAGAAAGTCTCGAAGTGGCAGAACCGGCAAACGACCGCACGCGTCGGATGGCGAGCGACCCGGAGCGCGCCTTGTCCGACATATTGATGCACCTGCGCGTGCGCACGGGGCACGACTTCCGGCTGTACAAGCGCGCGACGGTGCTGCGGCGTATCGAACGGCGCATGCAGGTCAACGGACAGCGCGATCTGATGGGCTATCGCGACTTCCTGCGCGCGACGCCCGACGAAGCGAACGCATTGCTCGGCGACATGCTGATCGGCGTGACGCAGTTTTTCCGCGACCGCGGCGCGTTCGACTATCTGGAACGCGAGGTCATTTCCACCCTATTCACCGAAGAGCCGGGCGAGGGGCAGGTGCGCGTCTGGGTGGCCGGTTGCGCCTCCGGCGAGGAAGCCTATTCCATCTCGCTGCAACTGGCGCAGGCGCGCGACGCCGCGAGCTCGGCCCGCTCGATTCAGGTGTTCGCCACCGACATCGACGAAGCGGCGATCTCGCGTGCGCGCGCCGGCTCGTATCCGCTCTCGATTGCGAACGACGTGCCGCCCGCGCTGCTGCAGCGCTATTTCGTGCGTCAATCGGCGCACTACGTCATCGCGAAGTCGGTGCGCGAGCGCATTCTGTTCGCCTCGCATAGCCTGCTGCGCGATCCGCCGTTTTCGCACCTCGATCTGATCTCTTGCCGCAACGTGCTGATCTACCTCGAACGCGCGGTGCAGCGGCAGATTCTCGAGCTGTTCCACTTCGCGCTGCGGCCGAACGGCTACCTGTTTCTCGGCACCGCCGAATCGGCCGATGCCGCCGACGACCTCTTTGTCGTCGTCGACAAGAAATGGCGCATTTACCGGGCGCGCACCGTCGCGCATCGCACGAAGCCCCCAGTCGGTTTCCCACCGCTGATGCAGCACGAAGCAGGCACCGCGGACGACCGCGCAGCGGCCACCGCGCCGCTGCGGGCGCCGGCCAGTCCCGCGCAGCGCAGCTTCTCCTTCACGGAGTTGCATCAGCGCGCGCTGGAGACGTATGCGCCGCCGAGCGTGATCATCGACCGGGACTCGAACGTGGTGCATCTGTCGGACAACGCGGGCCGCTTCCTGCGCCATCCGGGCGGCGAGCTGTCGAGCAACATCATGTCGCTGGTGCTGCCGGACTTGCGGCTGGAACTGCGCACCGCGATTTTCCGCGCGCTGCAAACGGGCACGAGCGTCGAGGCGCGCCGCGTAAAGTGGGTGCACGAGCCGCGCGCCTCGTGGATCAACATGACGGTGCGGCCGTTCCACGACAAGGTGGCGAATGCCGGCTTTCTTCTGATCGTGTTCGATGAAGTGTCGGCTCGCATGACCGACGAAGAACACGCCGAAGCCGCCGGCCAGGACCCGGTGCTCGCGCAGCTCGAACAGGAGTTGCAGCAAAGCCGCGAGCAGCTGGCAACGATTATCGAGCAGTACGAAACATCCGTCGAGGAACTGCGAGCGTCGAACGAAGAGCTGCAGGCGATCAACGAAGAGTTGCGCTCGACCAGCGAAGAACTGGAAAGCAGCAAGGAAGAACTGCAGTCGGTCAACGAGGAACTCACCACCGCGAACGCGGAATTGCAGGCGCGCATCGAAGACACCGCGAAGGCCAACGACGACTTGCACAACATCATCGAATCGAGCGAGATCGCGACGGTGTTCGTCGACAAGGAGATTCGCATCAAGCGCTTCACGCCGAACGCGACGGCGATCTTCAATCTCATCGATAGCGACATTGGCCGGTCGCTCTTTCACATCACGCATTCGCTGCGCTACCCGACACTCGCCGACGACGTGCGGCAGTCGTTCCAGTCGTTGCGGCTGACCGAGCGCGAGATTCAGAGCGAGACGGGCCGCTGGTATCTGATGCGCCTGTTGCCGTATCGCACGGCCGACGATCATATCGACGGCGCGGTGATCACGCTCATCGACATCACCGACCGGCACCACGCCGAAGAGGCGGCGCGCGCGAACGAGCAGAGGCTGCGTCTCGTCGCTCAGTCCACCAAGGATTACGCAATCATCATTCACGACCGCGACGGCTTGATCGTGAGCTGGAACGCGGGCGCGGAAAGAATCTTCGGGTACGCGGAAGACGAAGTGATCGGCCGGGATATCGAGCTCATCTATGAGACGAACGACCGGCTGGCGTTCGTGCCCGCGCACGAGCGCGAAACCGCGCTGAAGGAAGGCCGCGCCGACGACGAGCGCTGGCATCGCACCAAGGACGGCCGGCGCATCTATTGCAGCGGCGTGGTCACGCCGATATCGGACGCTTCGTTCAGCGGCTTCGGGAAGATCGTCCGTGATCTGACCGAGCGCAAGCAGCGCGAGGATGCGAGTCGCGAGGCGTTGGAGCAGGAGCAGCGAGCGCGCGAGCAGGCGCTGAGCGCGAATCAGGTGAAAGACGAGTTCATCGCGGTGCTCTCGCATGAGCTGAAGCATCCGCTCAATCTGATAGGCGTGAAGTCGGAGATGCTGCCGCGCTTGCCGGAGGTCCGGCACATCGACGCCGTGCGCGAAGCGGCCGTGTCGATCAAGCAGGCGGTGCGCAGCCAGGCGCAGATCATCGACGATCTGCTCGACTGGTCGCGCATTCAGACCGGCAAGCTCACGCTCGAAATGCAGCGGGTGGACCTGGCTGCAATGCTCAGCAGCATCGCGGATGCATGCGAGGAAGACGCGGGTTCGCGTGGCATCTCGCTCGAAACGCATTTGGCGGAGGGACCGGCAATCGCGCTCGCCGATCCTGTCCGGTGCGAGCAGATCATCTGGAACCTCGTTTCAAACGCGCTGAAGTTCACTCATGCGGGCGGCCATGTGAAGCTGCATCTGTCGCATGAAGGCCGCATGCTGCGCATCGACGTCGCCGACGACGGGCAGGGCATGGACGCGTCGATGGTCGCGTATGTATTCGACATGTTCCGTCAGGGCCCGCGCGACCGCGTGCGTGGCGGTCTCGGCATCGGCCTCGCGCTCGTCAAGCAACTGGTCGAGAAGCATGGCGGCAGGGTCGCGGCGGCATCGGAAGGTCACGGCATGGGCACGACGATGTCGGTATGGCTGCCGGCGGCCGACGCCCCGCCGCCTGTGAGCGCCGTCACGCGAGACGACGCCAGTATCGTCGGGCTGCACATTCTGCTGGTCGAAGACGACGACGAAACCGGCGCTTCGCTGACCGCGCTGCTCGAACTGGAAGGCGCGGTGGTCGAAGCCGTGACGGATGCGGACGCAGCGTTGACGCTTCTTGCGGAGAAGCCGATCGACGCAATGGTGTCGGACATCGACCTGCCGGGCATGAACGGTTATGAACTGGTGCGAACGATCCGCGCGAATCCGGAATGGGCTGCGCTGCGCTGCGTCGCGCTCAGTGGACACGACCGCCATGAAGACATTCAGGCCGCGCATGAAGCGGGCTACGACGTGCATCTGGCGAAACCGCTCGACTTTTCACGATTGATGGATGCACTGGGCGTCTTGACCCGCGATCAGGGCAGCCAGGCTACCGGCTAGGCTTCGCACTGGCGCGCGGGTGCAACAACGTGCAATGCGGGCCGGGGCGGCTTGATTCAATGAAATGCAACGTCGCCCCGGCACGCTGATCTTCGGCGCGTGAATGTCGCTTTACGCATGCGAGCTTTGATTCAACTACTTCATGCGCTTTCGCGGAGCGCAGCACACCGGACCCACATCGCGACGTTTCCTCAGTCAGTCAGACCGGCAATGCACGCCCCCGCGCGCACTGTCGATACACAGCGGACCCCGAACTGATCGGCTTGACCGATATGAACGAGGGCAGGCGCAAATAATGCGGCCTACGTCGGGTGGAGGCCCTATGGAACATCGAGATATTGTTGTCATTGCGGCGTCTCGCGGCGGACTTCCCGTCCTGAGGACGCTGGTGACACAGTTGCCCGCGGACCTGGACGCCACGCTTTGCATCGTGCTGCACATAGGCAGGCATCGAAGCGTTCTGCCCGAGCTGCTCTCGCGCTGGGGCTCTCACGTGGCGATTCATCCGAGCCACCAGGAAGTGCTGGAGCGTGGCAGAATTTACGTGGCGCCGCCCGATCGTCACATGGTTTTGCGCGACGGCAAGCTGTGCCTTCTCGATACCGCCCCGGAGAACTTCGCGCGGCCCGCCGCCGATCCGCTGTTCAGATCGGCCGCCGTCGAATACGGAAGCCGCGTCGTGGGCGTCGTGCTCAGTGGCGACCTCGATGACGGCGCCGCAGGCCTCGCCTCGGTGCACGCGCGGGGCGGTTACGGCGTGGTTCAGCAACCGGATGACTGCGAGGCCCCGTCCATGCCGCGTAGCGCGATCGCCGCCGGGGGCGTGGATGTCATCGCGAAGCTGGATGAACTTCCGGGGGTCCTTGTTGCAGCCGTCAAGGGGGCGAAGCGGCGCAAGGAGCATTGCATGACGACTAATCGGCCAGACCTCGACCGCGAGGCACAAATTGCTGAGACCGGGCTCGTCGAACCTCAAGTGCTCGATGAGATCGGTCAGCGTTCGGCGCTCACCTGTCCCAGTTGCAACGGCGCGCTTTGGCGGCTCAACGACGACTGGCCTTTACGCTGCCGATGCCATACCGGGCATGCATTCTCGATGCTGTCGCTCGAAGAAGCGACCGCGCAGACCGCCGATCACGCGATCTGGAGCGCGCTGCGCGCCGTGCACGAGCGCATCATCTTCGCGCGCGAGCGGCAGCAGTGGGCGCAGCGGGTGGGCAGCGACACGGACGTGGCCGTGGAACAGGCGCGCATCGACGAGAATGAGAAGCTGGCGGAACTGCTGCGCGCGGCAGCGAATGTTCGCGAGCCTTAATGGGCCATAACGAGCCGCGAACACCGCTGTTATACCATCGATTCACTCGCGCCTGGCGCAGACCGAGGGCGGGAAGCCATGGGTCTGAGCGCGAGGATGGCCGATGGGCGTCGCGATAGACGTGTCAGAGTCCAATGGTCTTATCCAACCGTTATCGCCTGCACTGGCAGCGGGTAACGGCAGTGGGCGGGTCTCGCTCTCTCGCGCATCGTTCTCTTGCTGCGTTACAGAGTGCGTCGAACGCGCTGTCGTGAAGTAGGCGCTTCATAACTCGTGACTATCTCCGTCGCGCAGGCGCGACTACACGGTTCGTCACCGCATAGGAGAGTGCGCCATGAAACTCGGCAAGTGGTTCGCGGTTGCGCTGATGCTGTTGATGACCGCATGCGCAAGCCTTCCGCCGCAAGCCGAACGCGAGGAATCACACGCCCTGACCGACACCTCGAACACGCGCCTCGGCAGGTCGTTCGCGACGAGCGAGGCCGCTCATCCTGGCGACAACGCGTTCCATCTGCTACCCGATGGAATGGATGCGCTCATCGCACGCGTGATCCTGAGCGAGACCGCCGATCGCACGCTCGATCTCCAGTACTACATCTGGCATTCGGACCTCACGGGTCGCGAGATGGCCGCGTCCATCATGCGCGCGGCCGATCGCGGCGTGCGTGTGCGTCTTCTGCTCGACGATCTCGGCACGAACGCCGACGATCAGTTTCTCCTCGCGCTGGCCTCGCATCCACACGTGCAAGTGCGTCTCTTCAATCCTGTGGCGAATCGCACGTTCAAGAGACTCGGCTCGGCAGCGGAGTTCTTTCGCGTGAACCGACGCATGCATAACAAGGCGCTCATCGCGGACAATCAAGCGGCGATTCTCGGCGGACGCAATATCGGCGACGAGTACTTCGGCGCATCGAGCACGGTCGCGTTCGGCGATCTGGATGTGCTCGTGCATGGACCTGTCGTGCGTGAAGTATCGAGCGCGTTCGACCTGTACTGGAACTCGGATGAGGCCTATCCGATTGAAAATCTCCTGCGACGTCATGCCGACGGGGACTCATTAGCTGAGTATCGCGAGAAGCTCGATGCTTATCTTCTGTCGGAAGAACATTCGCCGTACGTGGCGAACGTGCGAGAGCGTCTCGCAACCGTGATCCAGCAGCGCGGCACCGAATTCTCATGGGGCAAGGCAACGCTTCTCTACGACGATCCGGCGAAGATCACGCGCGCGCCCGGCGATGCCGAAGGTCATCTGATTTCGCAGTTCAAGGCTCTTAAGCTCGATCCCGAGAAAGAGATGCTGATCGTGTCGCCCTATTTCGTGCCGCGCGAGGAGGGCGTGCGCTGGCTTCGGTCGATGACCTCGCGGGGCGTGCGCGTGACGGTCCTGACGAATTCGCTAGCGGCGACGGATGTCGCTGCGGTGCACGCCGGCTATCGACGCTATCGCAAGGAAATGCTCGAAGCGGGCGTGCGCTTGTATGAGTTGAAGCCGGTCGCGTCGACGGATGACCACGAGAGCAAGAAGAAGTCGACATTCGGATCGTCGAAGGCTTCGCTGCATGCGAAGACCTATGTCTTCGACCGCAAGCGCATTTTCATCGGCTCCATGAATCTCGACCCACGTTCCATCGAATTGAATACGGAGATCGGCGTCTATTGCGAAAGCGCGGCGGCGGCTGAACAAGTGGCGACCGGTATCGGCACGAATATCGATCGCATCGCATGGCGTGTCGAGTTGCAGGACGACGGCAACGGTGGCACGCGCATGGTGTGGATCGACACGGACGCCAACGGCAACACTGCGCTGCTCGAAAAGGAGCCGGGCGTGTCGGCGTTCAAGCGCGCGGGCATCTGGATGCTCGGCATTCTGCCGATAGAATCGCAGCTGTGATACACCGCACGCGCAGCGGGAACCGACTTCGAGATGGGTGCGCGTCTTTGCGGCGTCTCGCTTCATGAACCGAAGCACAGGCGCTTCTCAACGCTTGGTCCGAAATCGCACGAGGCTATTCAGTATTTAATGTCTCTTGCAGCTTGCCGTCCCTGTTGCTTCGTCTCCCGCTTGTCCTGACGGCACTGCGCGTTCGATTGCTGATTCGCGGCGCGGCAATCTTGTTTGGTATGCCGGGCGGACTGGCGCGTGTCCTGACGCACATCGCGCGCGGCGCGGCGTTGTTGCGCCTGCTGTGTCGGCAAAGCGCTATCCGGCCACGACAGCGCGAGGATGGCGGTGGCGATCGCGATAGACCTGAGTGTGCGCGCGGTCATGATGTACTCGTCAACTCGGGATCTTGTCGTCGATGACGCGCTGCGCTGCTTTGAGGCCAGTTGACAGAGCCTCGTCCTCCGTGCGGAAGACGGTGTGGGCTTCGGAGACCAGCCGAACCGGCACGCCGACCGGCCGCTTCGGCTCGGCGGTGCAGACGCTCACAAGCGCGATGAATCCCACCGTGCCGCCATATCTCGCATCCTGCGACACGGCTCGAACCGGCTCGAGCTGAACCGTGATCTCGAATCCTCGATAGGGATAGCTTCGCTCCATCGATTCGCCCTCGCGAGTTTCCGCCAACGGCAAGCGCGCCTACCGTCTGATCAAACCGGCAACCACCGCAGCCGCCTACGTAAAACCATTCTAGTTGGTCGGCATCTCGATCCGCAGGGGCGTAGGGGTTTGTGCTTACGAGACTCACGCCGCCCACGGTTCACGGCAAGAGCGACGCAAGCACTTTTCCCGTTGAGTCTTACGTCACACGAGACGCGCGCCGCCATCGACGTTCAGCGTCGCTCCGTTCATGAAGCCGTTGGTCATCAGGAACACGACGCCTGCGCCGGCTTCGCTTGCGGTGCCGAGCCGATGCAACGGCAGCGTCTTCTCCATGTTCGCCACGACCGCATCGCGCGCGTCACCGAGCGCCTTGCGCAGAATCGGCGTGTCGATCGGGCCGGGCGACAGCGTGTTCACGCGCACCGGCGCGAGTTCGAGCGCGAGGCCGCGCGCGAGCGCTTCCATGGCCGCGGACGCCGCCGCGAGCACGGCGGTGCCGTAGGCGTTCGGACGGTCGGCGAGACTGCCGGAGATGAACGTGATCGAGCCATCGGCGCTCAAGCGGTCTCCCAGCGCGCGAATGACGTGCACGGCCGCCCAGATGCGTTCCTCGAACGCCGTTCGAAGATGCGCGACGTCGGCTTCGCGCACCGTCCCCGCGACGAAGGTGCCCGCCAGCAAGACGAGATGATCGACCTTCGGAATGTCGCGCACGGCCTGCTGGAGAGCGTCCGCGTCGGTTACGTCCGCCGCGCGCCAGCCGGCGAAGCCATGTTCCGCGGCGACGCGTTGAGCCGTATCCGCGGATCGTCCGACGACGATCACATCCGCGCCCGCCCGCTTTGCCTGAATAGCCGCGTCGAGCCCGATGCCCGACGTTCCGCCGAAAATCAGCGCCGTCTTGCCTGCCAGCGCGCGTTGAGCGACTTCTTCGGCCTGTGCGTCTTGCGCTTTCATGTTCGCGTTCATGTCCTTCTCCTGTTTGACTTCGCCGGTTTGGCGTCGATGGAAGAAGGTTAATTCGCGACGACTGGCTTGATAATGGGGCCGACGTTCGCTTTAATGATGCCATCATGGAACAAATTGCCATCGAACGACTGACCGGGCTGATTGCTTTTGCGCGCGCGGCGTCGCTCGGCAGCTACACGGCCGCCGCGCGATCGCTTTCCGTTTCGCCATCGGCGATCAGCAAGAGCATCCAGCGGCTGGAGCAGCATTTCGGCCTCAGGCTGTTCAGCCGGACCACGCGCTCGCTGACGTTGACGCCGGAGGGGCGCGACCTTCTGGAGCGCACGCAACGTTTATTGCGCGAGGCGGAAGGTATCGAGCAAGGCGTCGCCGCTGCGCGCGCGGAGCCAGCGGGAACGCTCAAGGTGACGGCGCCGTTGCCCGTCGGCGTGAACATCCTCGCGCCGGCTTTGCCCGCGTTTCGCCGGCAGCATCCGAAAGTGACCGTCGATGTGCGCCTGAGCGATCGTTACGTCGATCTGATCGAGGAGGGCGTGGATGTCGCTATCCGAGTCGGCGATCCCGGCGACACGCGGTTAATCGCGCGCCGACTCGCACCGCATCGGATTTGCGCGTTCGCATCGCCCGATTATCTTCGGGAGCGAGGCGTGCCGCGGCATCCGAACGATCTCTTGCAGCATGATTGCGTGAACTTCCGATACCAGTCGACAGGGCAGGAGGCGGCGTGGCCGTTCAACGTGGGCGGCAAGCTCGTCGAGTTCACGCCTGCGTCGGCTTTGATGATCGACGTCAGCGACGCGGTTGCTTCCGCGTTGGCCGCCGGCGCCGGGATCGGGATTTCGACGACTTATATCGCGGCGTCTTACGTTCGAAGGCGCGAGCTCGTACCCGTGCTGCATGAGTTCGCCTATGACCGATTCCATTTGCATGCCGTGTGGCCCGAAAGCCGACGCAGCAATCCTGCCGTGAAAGCGTTCGTCGCCTTTTTACAGGGCATTTCCCGTCTCCCGCGCCTTGGGACGTACTCGTACGGGATCACGCTTCCTAGCTGCTTTGATCACATTAGCGGGGAGCTACAGGCGCCAACGCGCTGATTGTTCGGAACGTCTAGCGTTCCTTGTTCGTTTCGCGCGTCGGTTTTGCGGAAGACTACCGCCGCGACCTGCCGACGCTCTTGTTGACATAGTTGCGGTGCGCAACTACAGTAGTTGCGTATCGCAACTGAAAACCTTTCTATGTCACCCGAAAATCGTCAGACCGCCCCGTCGTCGAACACCGTGCGCCAGGTCCGTGATTCCTCCCGCAAGCTGGTTCGCGAACTAGGATTCATGAGCGCAACGCTGGCAGGCACCGACCTTTCGCCGTCTGCCGTACATGCAGTGCTCGAAATCGGCGCAAGTCCCGGAATGAACGGTAAGGAACTGGCAGAGCTGCTGAGATTGGATAAGTCCAACAGCAGCAGGCAAATCGCGCGTCTGGAGGCGGCCGGAATCGTCGAGCGACGCGCGTCCGACGGCGACGCCCGCTCTTCAGAACTCTATTTGACGCATGCAGGAAAGTTACTCAGGCAGAAGATCGACCGCTTCGCGTCTACTCAGGTGTCGAAGGCGCTCGGGCGCTTGAGCCATTCCGATCAATTGGCCTTGGTGCGTACAGTCGGACTGTATGCCGATGCATTGGGGCAAGACAATGGAGCCAACGCACCGATGAACAAAACGCTTTCTGCGTCGATAGTCGAGGGGTACCGGCCCGGCTGCATCGGTGATGTGGCCAGCTTGCACGGGCGCTTTTATGCGCAGCACTGGGGTTTCGGCGCCTTCTTCGAAAAGAGAGTCGCGACGGAACTGGCCGCGTTCGCCGAAGCGTTGCCGCAAGAGGGCAAAGCGCTCTGGCTCGGTGAACGCGACGGCCGCACGCTTGCATCCCTTGCCATCGATGGGAATCTCAAGAGCGGAGTAGCGCATCTGCGTTGGTTCATCGTGGACGACGCGTTGCGCGGTACGGGCATAGGAAGGCAACTCATGACGCGCGCAATGGAGTTCGTCGACGCGCATTTCGCCGAGACGTACCTGTCTACCTTCAAGGGTCTGGACGCAGCGAGGCACCTGTATGAGTCATTCGGCTTCAAACTGTGCGAAGAAGCTCAGGGCACGCAATGGGGAACAAGCGTCACGGAACAACGCTTTGTTCGTCGAACCGCCTGCCCCTAGTGGCTGTACCCGCTGCTGACGTAACGCCCGCTATCTCACCACCACCATGGACGCAAAGAGCCTCGCTCGTCTGGATCGATGTGGTGACCGCGGCTCCCGTCATGCCCGTGGTGATGATCCTCGTCATGTTCTTCGCAACGGTGCCCGGCTTTCGGCAGGCCGCTTACCTTGCGAATGTATCCGGTGCTCTGCGCCGCTTCGGCAAAATACAAATCGCCTTCCGGCCCGAACGCGAGTCCTCTGGGACCGCTCAAAATGCCAGCCTGGGTGGCGGGACCGCCGTCGCCGCTATGACCGTCCATTCCACTGCCGGCAATGGTCGTGATGATGCCGGTGTGCCTGTTCACCTGGCGCACGCGGTAGTTGAAGGTATCGCTGATCGTCAGGTTGCCCGCGCAATCGAACGCGATGTGCGTGGGGAAGTTCAAGAGCGCGTCGGTGGCGAGAATGCCATCTCCGTTGTAGCACGCGGAGCCGCCAATCTGCTGGCATGTGGGCCCCGCGCCGGCTACCTTGGTGACCGTGCCGGTCGATGCGTCGAAGCGGACGACATTCGGCGGCACCGGATCCACCACGTACAGAACGCCGTGCCGGTCGAACGCCATGGTCACGATGTACGTGGCGCCCAACTCGACAACGGTCGAGATGATGCCGGTTCGATGGTCCACTCGCCGGATAAGACCGGCCGCTGAATCGGCAATGTAGAGATCGCCTTCGCGGTTCACCGCGACATCGTTGGCGAATACCGTTGCTTGCGTGGCGGGACCGCCGTCACCGCGATTGGGCACATTCGGCGTTCCGGGGCCAGCGACCGTGGTGATGACGCCGGTCTCGCGATCGACCCTTCGCACGACTCTGACATTGCCCGAATCGCCGATGAAGACGTTACCGGCGCGGTCGAGCGCGACGCCTGTCGGATAGTCGAGCAGGGCTTGCGTGGCGGGGCCGCCGTCGCCGCGATAGCCTGCTTGCCCGGTGCCGGCGATGATCGTCACCGTGCCGTTCCTGTGGTCGATGCGCCTAACCACGTGATGCGTCGGTTCGGCCGTATAGATGTTGCCCCATCGGTCCGCCGCGATGGCTTCGGCCTGAATGCTCTGCGCGCCTTCCCCGCCTGCGAAGGTAGTGATCGTCTGCGCTTGGGCGGCGTGCGCGATGGCGATCAACAGCATTGCGTAGAAGGCTCGCAACGTGGCAGCGATGCTTCGGCTAACCTGTGCAGTGTGCGGCATACGTCCTCCATTTCGCGTCATCGAAATGCACGACCATTCGAAAAGTCGATGTCGCGGAATGTAGGATGTTGTGGCCACGAAGGAGCAAGCCCGAAAGCGTCCAAACCGCCCGACACTTCATTTTAGTAATAAGTATCGAAAAGCAAATGACTTTTCATCCTTACGATTGAGTCGTTGCCTTCCATGCTCGCGGCACGCGATGAAAGTTGCGGTCGAAATAGATCAGGCTGTCGCCATCGCTTCGCACCTTGATGTGCGTCGTTTGCACGAACATCACGGCATGCGAGCCCACATCTTTTGCTTCGACGATCGTGCCTTGCAAACTGGCAAGCGCGCCACGCAAAACGGGTACGCCGTTCTCGCCTTCGTCCCAAACCGGCAACTGAAAGCGCTCTTCCATCGATAACCCCGTCATGCCCGCGAAGTGTCGGGCGATGCTCTCCAGACTCGCCGGCAGGACGTTGATGCAAACCTGTCGATTGCCGTCGAAGACGGAATGCATCGCGCTCGACCGGTTGAGGCAGACGAGCAGCGTCGGCGGCGCGTCGGTAACGGAGCAGACCGCGCTTGCCGTGATGCCGCATCGTCCGTGCGCGCCGGCGGTGGTGATGACATTGACGGCTGCGCCGAGATGGGCCATCGCTTGTCGGAACTGTTGGCGCTGCGAATCGAGTTCGGTGTGGACGGATGCGGCTTGTGCGGACATGATATTGAGTCTCCGGCTTGATCTGCCATGAAAGCAAACACATGGATGAAATGTGGCTTGGCTAGCGCACTTTTGAGTGGTTACGATGGCCGTTCGAAATTCGCATGCACGCGCCATATCGTTAGCGCATGAAAAGCCCACCATTGATATCCCAGCACGCACCGTTGGCGAAGTAGGCATCGGCGGAAGCGAGCATGACGGCAATATCGGCAATGTAGGAAGCAGAGCCGAGGCGTCCCACGGGAATGCCGGCAATCACTTTCTCCAGCTTGTCCGCGGGCACGCTCTCATGCACGATCGGCAGATCGAGCGGTCCCGGTGAGATCGCGTTGACAGTCACGCCATGCGCCGCGAGATCGCGTGCGAAGACCTTGGTAAGCGTGATGGCGCCGCCTTTGGCCGCCGCGTAATGCGCGCCGGTCGCCGAGCCGCCATTCTGTCCCGCGAGCGATGCGATATTCACGATGCGCCCCGCGCCGTGCGTCGCGAAGTACTGCCCGAACACCTGACAGCCGAACAACACGCTGCGCAGGTTCACGTCGATGACCTGATCGAACTCTTCCGCCGTGATCTCCATGACGGGCACCACCTTCGACGCGCCCGCGTTGTTCACGAGCGCATCGATCGCGCCCCAGCGGTCGATCAGCGCATCGCGCGCGGCCTCGAAATCGGCCTTTGAGGTGACATCGAGCCTGAGCGCGAGTGCGCTCGACCCGTCGCCGCTCAACTCACGCGCGAGCCTCTGCGCGGCATCAAACGCGATATCGCCGAGCGCCACTTTGTAGCCCGCGTCATGAAAGCGGCGCGCGAGCGCCTCGCCCAGTCCGCGCGCGGCGCCTGTAATGAGCACGACTCTCTTCGACATGACATGTCCTCGTCATTCGTTGGATGCGAGCGCCGCTTCGATGCGCGCCGCGACCGCGCACACGGTCTCGTCCTCGCCCTCGCGGCCGACGATCTGCAATCCGGCCTTCATGTGCGTTCCGTTCATTGGCACGGGCAGCGTAATGGCAGGATGCCCGCTGAGATTGAATGGCCGTATGAGCGACGACATCGCGATGACCGACGTTCCCGCGCGCGCCGCCTCGATGGTGATCGGAAGCGACGGAAGCGTCGGCAGAATGAGCACGTCCGCGTCATCGAGCGTGCGGTCGATTTCATCCGTGATCGCGCTGCGGATGCGTTCCGCGTTGTCGAGATCGGCAGCGTTCGTATTGGCTGCCGCGCGCAGGCGGGCTTCGATATCGGCGCCGAGCTTGCCGGTATCGACGAGATGGCCGAACGCACGCCACGTCTCCGCGTTGATGACAGCCAGCCCCGCTGCGAAGGCATCGCGCATCGACGCGAGCGCCACGCGGCGCGTGAACAAGCCGCTGCATGCCACCGCAGAGGCAACCGCGCGCTTGATGTCGTCGTCCGCATCGACATGAAGCAGCGCGACCCTTGCATTCGCAACATCGCGGCGCGCGCGGCCCGCCTGAAACGACGGATCGATTGCGAGCATCACGTCGATGATCGTGTTCATGTCACGCGCGAACGGACCGACGCAATCGAGCGTGGTCTCGCGCGGCGCGACGCCATCGCGCGATACGCGTCCGAACGTGGGCTTGAGGCCGATCACGCCGCAACACGCCGCCGGGCCGCGCACGGAGCCGCCGGTGTCGGTGCCGAGCGCGGCATCGACGAGATGCAGGCCGACCGCGGACGCCGAACCGCTCGACGATCCGCCCGGAATGCGCGCCGCATCCTGTGGATTGCGCGGCGTGCCGCAGAAGTCGTTGATGCCGGTCATGCCGAACGCAAGCTCGTGCATGTTGGTCTTGCCGGTGATGCGCCAGCCCGCGTCGAGCAGGCGCTGGGCGACTTCGGCGTGGCGCGTGGCGGGCGGCGCATCGGCGAGCGCGCGGCTCGCGGCGGTCGTCGCGTAGCCCGCGATATCGATGCTGTCCTTGATCGCAATCGTCGGCGCGTCCGGACGTGCATGCGCAATGAGATCGAACTCGTGCAAGAAGGCGCTCATGCGATAGCTCCTCGGGCGGGATTGACGGACCACGGTGCGTCGAAGAGACGCTCGGTGCGGAAGTGGCGGATCAGCCAGATGGCTTCGTCGTGCGATGAGGGCACGAAGTCCACTTCGAGCCGCGCTGCGATGAGCTCGGCCCGGCCATCGACATAACCGGAAGCCTGCAACATGATCCAGCGGCCTTTCGCCGACTCGCCGCGCACTTCGGTATGCTCGCTCGTCAGAAAGTGCGTGTTGGTCGTGAAATGCGGTGTGGGCGGCAGATAACGCTGCAACATCGCGACGATATTCGCCGGTCCGATTAAGCGACCGAACTTGTTTGCATACTGCGGGCCGATGCCTTCCCACACCGCATCGTCGGAAAAGAGCGCCGCGAGCGATTCGCCTTCGAGCGCGCGCGCGGGCACGTCGCACAGCGCCATGTACCGCGCGATAGTTCTGCGGACCGCGTTGTGCGCCTCCAGCGCGCGCAAGCGCTCGACGATGGTCTCGTTCATCGCATCACCCATGATTGCCGACCGCGGGCGGCACCGTCAGCGCGCGGCCCACGCGTGCTTCGATCTTGCCGTAGCGCCACAAGTTGTACTCGCCGACCGGCGTCGTGCGATACAGATTGCAAACAGCGACGGCGGTGTCGAAATCGGCGACATCGGCCATAATGTAGAAGGTCCACGGCGCGCCGTCCGCATTGCCGACGACGAGCCGGTCGTCATCCATCACCCCGAGCACGCGCACGTTGTCCATCGCTTCGATGGCGTTAAGCATCTTGCCGTAGGCTTGCCACACCTCGCCGATCTGCTCGCGCGGCAGATCGAAGAAATTCTGCGAGACGCCGCAGCAGAACAGCACGCGCAGGGGCAGGTTTCGCGTATCGGGCATTGTTAGCTTCCTGTTCAACGTTTTTGCATGGGGCGATCAAGGACAGCGGGAGATGCACTGCACGCTATCGACCGAGCGCGCGAGCGGTCTTTCCGCCGAGACCGAAATCCGTGTTCGGTATGTCCTTGATCATCACGCGCGTGGACTGCAACGGCACGTCGAGCACTGCGGCGCTGGTTTCGCAGAGGTGCGCGATCAACGCTTCCTTCTGCGCTTCCGTGCGGCCTGCAATCAGAATCGCGATGATGACCGGCAACGCAGCAGGCGTAAGTTTTCCGCCCAGACCGATGTTCGACGCCGGCAACTCCGACAACAGAATGCGCACCGATTCAGCCGGCGCGCCGATCGCATCGACGGTCGCCTGTGTCAGACCGTGAATGAGCGAGGCCTTGCGATCATCGGCATGGCCTTGCGGCAGATAGACTTCGAGAGTCGGCATGGCAATTCATCCACGAACGTCAAAGCAGAAAGCCGATGGCGTTCAGTGCTTCGGTCGAGTTGATCAGACGAATCACCTTCTCCACGAGACGCGGCTCGCCGTCGGTCATGCTGATCTTGTGCGTGAGGTCGGCTGCGAAGATGGTCGACACGCCGCGCTTGTACGCGATGATGATCTGCGACGACTTCACTTCGACGAGATCGGCGCTCTCCGACGAACGCGTGAAGCGCGACACCGTGCGCACCGTGCGCGCCGCATCGGATGCGGACGCCGAGTAGCCCGACGTCATGCGTTGCACGCGCAGCTCGCGCATGTGCTGATCGTCGAATGCGTAATTCAAGGTCGCGGCGTAGTCGGTCGTATCGGGATCGATCGGCACGACGTAGATGCCTTTCGGGTCCCACAGCTCTAGCCACGCGCGGTAATCACGGCGATCCAGAAGCTCGGCTTCGCGCCAGATGAACTCGATCGCGCATGCGAAGGTCTGGTCGGATAAGAGTGCGTTGCGGTCGTCCATCATGCTTGCTCCATCATTGCGCGCCATTGCCTGTACGCTTCGCGCATGCCGGTTTCGTCGGTCGCGTGCGCGGTCTTTTCGCCGTTCGGCGCGGTGGTTTCGCGGTTCAGGCCGCGGTTCACGAGGATTGGTACATCGGGGCCGGCGTAAGAGCCGCGCTGCACGCGCTCCCAAGCTTCGGCGTCGTCGGGACTGCCGAATCCGAACGGACCCTGAAAGTGTTCGTGTATGCGCAGACGCACTCGGTTCGCTTCCTCGGGGCCGCCGTCCATTCCCAGCGCGACGTGGCGAATCTCCGTTTCCTCTGCGGAAATGGGCCGCAGCACGCGGAAGAAAGCCATCGACAACGCAAGGTTCGGAAAGAGGTTCAGATTGAAGCCCACGCCCATCAGCGAACGCACGATGCGGCGCACTTCCTCGGGCGTATGCTTTTGCGCGAGTTGCGCGGCGAGTTCATTGAAACGCTCGGGCAAGGGCGCGCCGTCGTCTTTGTCGAGATCGACGATCTCCGGCACCAGCACCGCGAGGCTGTGACCATTGCCGAGCGAGCGGCAGAACGCTTCGTCGCTCGTCATGAAGCTCGTGATGGCGGCGGCGGTTTCATCGTCGATGGACTTCATCCATGACTTGTGCACGACCGGGAAGTGATACAGGTCCGTCGTGTTCTCGAGCTGGATCTTCCAGTTGCCTTTGAACTTGAACTTGTGCTCGCCGTTGGCCTTGATCGGATAGCCCGCGCCTTGCTTCATGAAGAGATCGATCCAGGGCTTCGCGCCGCCGAGAAAGTCTTCGAGCGATTCGATGCTTTCATTGAAGCTCGCGAAGATCAAGCCCTGATACACGCCGACGCGCAGCTTCTTGAGCGGCAGATCGCCTTTCTCGCACACGCCTTCATAACCGTCGCCATAGGGCAGCGCGCGCAGCGTGCCGTCGAGCGCATAGGACCAGCTGTGATATGGGCACGTAAAGCCCTTCGCGTTGCCCTTGTGCTCTTCGCAGACGGTCGCGCCGCGATGACGGCAACGGTTTTGCAGCACGTTCACCGCGCCCGTCTTGTCGCGCACCACGATGACCGGCTGTCGGCCGATGGTGGTCGTCACGAAGTCGCCCGGTTTCGGCAACTCGCTCTCATGCGCGACCCAGACCCACGTTTTATAGAAGATGCGTTCGAGTTCTTCTTCGAACAACTGCGGATCGTAGTACAGGGAAGGCGCGATGCGATCGGCCTCGGCGCGCTTCGCGAGCGCGCTCGTGTCGATGGTTTGATAGGTCGGCGTACTCATCGTGATCGTGGGAAGTAGTTGAGTGGCTCACATGAGAAAAAGGCATCGACATCAGCGCATCCTCTCGTTGACATCAGTCTCGCTTTGCGAAGATCATGCGTCAAATCGATTAAAAACAGGTCGCCGGATAAGCGCGGCCGATATTACCGAGCCGCCATGACCTCCATTGACCACATCGATCTCAATCTGCTGCGCGTGTTTCAGGCCATCGTGGAAGAGCGCAGTCTGACGAAAGCGGGCGAGCGGCTTGCCCTATCGCAGCCCGCAGTGAGTTACTCGCTCGGACGGCTGCGCACGCTCTTCGACGACACGCTTTTCATCCGCACCAAAGCGGGCATGCAGCCGACGCCCGTGGCGCTGGAGCTCGCGGAAATCGTCGGACGCGCGCTCGATACGGTGCGTCAGGCGCTGCGTTATGCGGAGCGATTCGAACCGGCGACGAGCACGCGCAGCTTCCGTCTCTCGCTGTCCGACGCGGGTGAAATGGCGTACTTGCCGGCGCTGTGCGCCGCATTGCAGAGCGCCGCGCCGCGCGTGAAGCTCGTCGTCGAGCCGCTGCCGGTGGAAGACATAGAAGAAGCATTGCGGTCGAGCAGGCTCGACTTCGCCATCGGCAATCTGCCTGCGTTGCTGCCGCGCACGCGTTATCAACTATTGTTCGAGGAGTCGTATGTGTGCATGACGCGCAAGCGCAGCGATCTGCCCGCGGGCGATACGCTCAAGCTGGAGCATTTTCTAGCCGCATCGCATGTGCAGGTGCGATCGCTCGAACACAGTCATCACGCACTGGACGATGCGTTGCGCGCGCAAGGCGTGGGGCGAAATATCGCGTTGGCGTTACCGCATTTCGTCGCCGTGCCGGGCGTGCTCGCGGCGACGAATCTGCTCGCGACGCTGCCCGAGCGGCTCGCGCATATCCTCAATCGCAATGATGCTTTCCGCATCTATGCGTTGCCTGTGCCCTTGCCGAAAGCCGCTGTCACGATGCACTGGCACGAGCACTTTCATGAGGACGAAGGCATTGCGTGGATGCGCGGGCTCATCTCCGACATCCTCGCGAACTTCAGGAAGTCCTAGAGATCCAGCACCAGCACCGGAGAACGCGAACGCGACACGCAACAGCAGATGACCGTGTTGCTCGCGCGTTCCGCCTTGCTCAGGCAATGGTCGCGATGCTCCGGCTCGCCGCTCACGACATCCACCATGCAGGTGCCGCACACGCCTTCCCCGCAGGACGTATCCACTTCGATGCCGATAGAAGCGAGCGCATCGACGATGGACGTCTTCGCATCGACATGCACCGTCTGACCCGTGCTCGCAAGCTGCACGTCGAAGCTATCGAGTGAAGCTTCGACCGTGGGCGCAGGCTCGGCTTTGAAGCGTTCGAGATGAATCGATTCGGCCGGCAAATGCGCCTGTGCTCTGTCGACGACGAGATCCATGAACGGGGCCGGGCCGCAGGTGTACACGTGCGCATCGGGACCTGCATCGCGCAGACATGCATCGAGTGCGGCGGGTAGCGCATCGCGCTGCACGCCGAAATGCAGCTTCACGTGGCTTTCGAAAGGCGCGCGCGTGAGTAGCGTCATGAAGGCCGCGTGACGTTCGCTGCGCGCGAAGTAGTGCAGCGTGAAGCGTGCGTTGCGCGCGGCGAGGCGATACGCCATCGAAAGCAGCGGTGTAATGCCGATACCCGCGCCGATAAGGATATGTTCGCTCGCGCCTTCTTCGAGCTTGAAAAGGTTGCGTGGCGCGCCGACCGACAATTCTGTGCCGATGCTCACTTCCTCATGCAGCGAGCGCGATCCGCCGCGCGACTGCTCTTCCTTCTTCACGGCGAACACTTGCGATTCGACGCATTCCGGATCGCCACACAGCGAGTATTGACGCGTGATGCCGGACGGACCGGTCACGTCGATATGCGCGCCGGGCTCATACTGCTCGAAGGGCAGGCCGTCGACGCGGGAGATACTGAACGAGCGCACGCCGTGCGCTTCCTCTCGCACTGCGTCGACGCGGACTTTGAAGAGTTCCATGATGCGTTCCGATGACTCTTTACAGGGGACGATGTACCGAGATTAGCGCTGTGAATCGAATAAGAGAAATAGATTAAAAAGTCCGGGTCGCATCAAGCGGACTGATTTGACCGCTGAATGGAAAAGCGCATTTACACGGCGAAGAGCCGTGCGAATGCGCGGAGAGAAACGTGGGATTTACTGCTGACGCGTTTCGTGCGTGAACTTCAAGGTCACGACGGTAATGAGTCCGAGCACGATGAGAAAGAGGGCGACCGGCCAGTACGCGTGATAGCGCGAAAGCAGCGCCGTCGCAATGAGCGGCGACATTCCGCCCGCGAAGATCGAAGCGACTTCATGCCCCAGCGCGACGCCCGAGTAGCGCACTTCCGTGCTGAACAGTTCACCGACGAGCGCGGGCAGCGTGCCGATCATCGCGCCGTGACAGACAGCCGTGCCGAGCACGAGCGCGAGCCAGATGAGCGGCGTCGAATGCGTATTGAGCAGCCAGAAGAAGGGGAACGCCATCACCGCGAGCGAGACTGCGCCGATCATATATACCGGCTTGCGGCCGATGCGGTCGGAGAGCTTGCCCCATAGAAGCATCGCGACCATTTCGATGACCATCGCGAGCATCACGCCCGTGAGCATGACCGAGTTCGAGATGCCGGCGAACTTGCCGTACACCAGCGAGAACGCGAGAAAGATATACGCGCCGCCGTTTTCCGCCACGCGCAAGCCCATCGCCATGAGAATCTCTTTCGGGTGCCGCTTGATGACTTCCACCACCGGCATGTGCGATGTCTTGCCCGCCTTGTCCGCGTTCTCGAAGTCGCGGCTCTCGGGAAGGTTGTGGCGAATATAGACGCCGAGCGCGAAGATCAGGATGCTCGCGAGAAACGGCAGACGCCAGCCCCACGAGATGAACTGATCGTGCGGCAACGCCTGCGCGCCGAGAAAAGCTGCTGACGACAGCACGAAGCCGCCGCCCACGCCGAGCTGGCTCCATGCCGCGTAATAGCCGCGCTTTTCCGGCGGCGCGCTTTCGCTGATCATGAGCACGCCGCCGCCCCATTCGCCGCCCGACGCGACGCCCTGCAACAGCCGCAGTCCGACGAGCGCGGCCGGCGCCCACAAGCCGACGTGGTCGTATGTGGGCAAGAGGCCGATGCCGAAGGTCGCGAAGCCCATGATGAGCAGCGTCCATACGAGCGAAGCGCGACGTCCGTACCGATCGCCGATATGCCCGAACACGATGCCGCCGAGCGGCCGGGCGACGAAGCCCATTGCGAACGCGGCGAACGCGCCGAGCGTGCCGATCAGCGGGTCCGCGTTGGCGGGAAAGAACAATTGTCCGAAGACCAGCGCGGCGGCGGTGCCGTAGACGAAGAAGTCGTACCACTCCATCGCGTTGCCGGCGACCGATGCCACGACGATGCGTCTCAGTGCGCGGTCCTGCATGGCCGTGCTGCGTTCCGTCGTGGAAGTTGATTGAACCGTGGACATGTCTTCTCGCCTGATTGATCGTGGGGCGCGCCTCGAGCAGGCTTCGCATGTAGAGCAGTGTCGAGTCGCCAGGCAGCCACGTCAAATAGGCTGAAAAGCATGCCGGGTATCAGTGGGGCAAATGTGCGCCGCATTCGACGGAGTCAGGGTTCGGACTGATGGAACATCGCCACGAGCGTTTCCCGCAGCCACGCGATGCCAGGATCGGATGCGAACTGCGTATGCGAATGCACCTCGATTTCGATGGGCGGCAGCGAGAACGGCAGCGGCAGCACGCGAAACGCCTTGCCGCGATTGAAGCGCCGCGCGATGCTCTTCGGGAAGATGACGGCGAGATCGGTGTTCATCACGATCTCGGGCGCGACGATGAAATGAGGCAGGCGCAGCACGATATCGCGCTTGAGATTGAGTTCGTCGAGCCACTGCTCGACCATGCGATGCCCCGTGGCGTTCGTGCTCGCGTACACATAACGCAATGCGGCAAGGTCTTCGCGCGTCGGCTTCGCGCGGCGTAATGGGTGACCCGCGCGCACCACGCACACATGTTCGTCGACGAAGAGCGTCTGGCTCACGCAGCCTTCGTCCAGCCCCGGCACATAGCCGAGCGCAAGATCGATCTCGCCCGCGCGCATGGCGGCACTCACCGATTCCACCGGAAGATTCGCCACCTCGATGCGGATGCCGCGCGCCTCGCGGTCGAGCATCGCGACGAGCGGCGGCAGGAAATAGAACTCCGACATGTCGGACATCGACACGCGGAATACGCGCTGCGCGGTCGCGGGATCGAACTTGCCGAGCTGCTGCACGGCGTCGTTGATCATCGCGAAGGCTTGCGCGAGCGGCGGATACAGCCGATACGCGGCATCGGTCGGCACCATGCCGCCCGGCGTGCGCAAGAACAGCGGATCGTCGAAGAGCGTGCGCAGACGGCGCAGCGCATGACTCACCGCGGGCTGCGTGAGGCCGAGCCTGTCGCCCGCGGCGGTCAGACTGCGCAAGTCCCAGATGGCGAGGAACACGCGCAGCAGATTCAGATCGGCAATGCCGAGATGCGGCTTGTTCATGCTTCGCCTCGCGAACGAGGGCGAAGCGCGCGTTTGGCACAGCGCGACCGCCCGGTCAGTGTTGCGCGAGATTACCGTACAAGCTGCGCATTGCAAAATGCGGCGTTGCACCGGTGTAGGGCGGCAGCGCATGGAAATCGCGGCGCATGGCGTCACGAACCGGCGACGCAAGCGCAGCCATGAGCGCGGCAGCATCGTCGAAGACCACCTTGTTGCGCTGCATCGCGTTTGCATGATCGAACGGCAGACCGCTCGTACAGTCGATGCGCGTATAAACCTCCAATTCACGCAATCCGGGCAACTGCAACATCAGCGGCGGGTGATGCTTCAGATAGTGCGTGAGCCACGCATTGAAGTCGTCTGCAACGCCTTCGTATGCGACAAGGTAGGTGCACCGCTCCATTGGGCTTTGCGTCGCTGCCTGCTTGAGCGGACGCACCGCCATGACTTGCTGCGTGAACGAATGACCTCGTACCATGCGATGAATCGCGCCGTCGCGTTCACATGCCGCTTCGAGCGGCGCGAGGTCGTCGAAATACCATTGCAGCACGCACGACGGCGTGTTCGGCGCGGGCGCGATGCGCGGATCGACCTGGCCGTCGATCGCTTCATGCACGATCAGCCGACGCAGGCCCTCGACGTCTTGCGCCGCATGATGCAGCGCGGACGCATCGCACGATGCGTCGCCGATGAGAAAGAGACAGGCTTGCATCGTCATATCAGGGATAAGGCGTGACCGGCGGGATACCGACGAAGATCGCGCCCGACGCGTCATACGTGCCTTCGCCGAGAAACGCGTGCTGCGTCACGACGATGGAATCGCGCACGAGCCGTTGCATGCGGTTCTCGCGATAGATCGCGCCGATGCCCGCCATCTTGTACGCCTGCATCACGATGTCGGCACACGTATGGGCCGCGTGCGTGGCGGAGAGACGCAACAGATTCGCTTCGGCAGGCTGTACCGGGTCTCCTGCGAGCACCGTTTGCCACGACGCTTCCGCGGACTCGAAGAAGAACGCGCGTGCGCTGCGCAGTTGCGCTTCCGCTTGCGCGAGGCCCGAGCGATAGTACGCACGGTCGGCAAGACGCGGCGCGCCCGTCGTCGTCTTCGTCACGCCGGACATGCCGGCGAGCAGGTCGAGCGCGGCGCGTGCCAGGCCGATGTTCACGGCCGCATGAACCTGCGCCTGATACGCGACCGCCGGATAGCGATAGAGCGGCTCGTCGATCAACGCCGCGCCGCCGCGTACGAAGGTCCATCGCTCATCGACGTACTTGTCCTTCAGACGCAAGTCATGGCTGCCGGTGCCCTGCATGCCGACCACGTTCCAGTTATCGACGATCTCCACTTCGCTCGCCGGGAACACGGCGGTGAAGGGCTTGCCGGCGTTTTTGTCGTCGGCGCCCGCAGGCGCTCCGCCGATGCCCACGCCGATCCAGTCCGCGCCCTTGCAGCCGCTCGCGAAGCGCCATTGGCCCGACACTTTGAAGCCGCCCGGCGCGCGCTCCGCCTTTTGCAGCGGATACAAGCCGCCCGCGAACACCTGGTCCGGACCGGTCGCATAGATGCGCGCCTGCGTTTCCACGGGCAGCGCGGCGAGATACGTGTTCGCCGAGCCGAACGCGGCGACCCATGCCGTCGAACCGTCCGCGACCGCGATGCGTTCCAGCATTTCGAGGAAGCGCGGCGGCGGCAGCGCATCGCCACCGAAACGCTTCGGCGTGCTGGCGCGGAAGATGCCCGCGCGCTTCATCTTGCCGACCATGTCGCGCGGCACGTGAGACATTGCATCGAACTCGTCGCGACGGCGCTCGACTTCCTCGATGAGCGCGTCCATTGACAGCGGTCCGGCGTATTCAGGGTAATCGTCCTGCGAGTCGATGATCGAATCGCTTTGAAGGGCTTGCATGCGTGATACCTCTCGATCGTTGTGAGCCAATGTCATTCGGCGTGCTGACGCGCGGCCATGCGCATCGCTTTGGGGAACGTCTCGCGCGCCAGCAAGGTCGCAATGACGGTGATGAGTCCGAGCGCGCCGAGATAGATCGCGACCGGCACGGCGCTGCGATAGTGCGCGAGCAGCGCGGTGGCGATCATCGGCGAGAGACCGCCGCCGAGTACCGACGACACCTCGCGGCCAATGCCGAGACCGGAGAACCGCAAGTGCACCGGCAACATCTCGCTGATGAACGCGGGCTGCGCGCCTTCGAGAATGCCGAGCGTGACGCTGTTTGCGAGAATCAGCGCGGCCATGATCTTCCAGTACTCGCCCGAGCCGAGCAGCGCGAAGTAGGGCCATGCGACGAGCAGCATCGCGATGGCTCCGGCGAGATACACCGGCTTGCGGCCGACCTTGTCGGTGACGTGGCCGAAGAAGAGCGAGACCGGGATCATGAGCAGCATGGAGACCGTGAGGCCGCTGAGAATCCAGCTCGACTTGATGCCGAGAAACTGCCCGTATGCAATGGAAAACGCGAAGAAGATGTACGACGCGCCGCCTTCGCCGAAGCGCAGGCCGAACACGGTGAGCACTTCGCGCGGGCATTGCTTGAGCACGTCGATCACGGGCATGCGGCTTTCGTGACGCGTCGCCTTCACTTCCGCGAAGGCCGCGCTTTCGCCGACTGAGCGGCGCATCCACAGGCCGAGCGCGACGAGCGCGGCGCTGCAGAGGAACGGTATGCGCCAACCCCAGCTTTGGAAGTCGCTGGACGGCAGGTTCTGCACGAGCAGGAACGCGCCGGTCGACAGCACGAAGCCGAGCGCAGCGCCGCACGGACTCCACGCCGCAAGCGCGCCGCGCTTCGATTGCGGCGCGTTTTCGTGGATCAGCAAGATGCTGCCGCTCCATTCGCCGCCTGCCGCGAGCCCTTGCATGATTCGCAACAGCACGAGCAGCACCGGCGCTGCAATGCCGATTTGCTGATACGTCGGCAACACGCCCATTAGCACCGTCGCGGTGCCCATGGTGAGAAGCGTGAGCATCATCACGACCTTGCGGCCGTAGCGATCGCCGATATGACCGCATAGCACGCCGCCGATGGGCCGCGCGATGAAGCCGACGGTAAAGCCGCCGAACGCCGCGATCGTGCCCGTCAGCGGGTCGCTGCCCACGGGAAAGAACAGCTTGCCGAAGACGAGCGCGGCGGCGGTGCCGTAGAGAAAGAAGTCATACCACTCGAGGATCTGACCGAGCACGGCGGTGGTGACCGCGCGACGCACGCCGCTTCGCGTGCGGGGAACGTGCCGCGCGGGAATGGGCGGCGCACTCATTTCGGGATTCACGGCATCAGGGTTCATGGCTTTGAAGGGGCACGAGAGATTTGTTCCCGCATCGTTTGGACACGCAGCGGGGCGCTTTGAATCGACACCGTCATGACATGGTTCGAACGATATGAGCCGAGAAAACAGCGGTCAAATCAAAGCCAAAAATGCGCGATATGAATCTCGTGCATGAACATGCAGTGAAAACCCTCGTATCAGCGGCGCTTATCGAACCTCCTTCTTTTGACTGATTTGCGACGCCATATCGGTCAACGCAGACTTGCGGCGGGTCATTGCTTGCCCCATCGGACAACCTCGATAGAAGGATCAACAGAATGAAACTCAAGGTGAGCGCAACGGCCGTGCTGTTGCTGGCGGTGGCAGGAAGCGCGCAGGCGCAGAGCACGGTCACGCTGTACGGCATCGTCGATGACGGTTTCAACTGGACGTCGAATTCAGGCGGCCACAATCTGTACAACGTGTCGAGCGGCGTGATGCAGGCAAGCCGTTGGGGCCTGCGCGGCAAGGAAGATCTCGGCGGCGGACTGGCTGCGCTCTTTGTGCTGGAGAACGGCTTCGATCTGAACAACGGGTCGCTGGCGCAGAAAAACCGCGGCAGCACGCAAGGGCTGATGTTCGGGCGACAGGCCTATGTCGGCCTCGCGAGTCCGTATGGGACATTGACGCTCGGACGTCAGTACGACTCCGTGGTCGATTACGTGGGTCCGTTCGAATCCGGTACCCAGTGGGCCGGATATATCGGCGCGCATCCCGGCGATCTGGACAACCTGAACAACGCCTATCGCGTGAACAACGCGCTCAAGTTCGCGAGCAAGACGTACTACGGCATCTCATTCGGCGGCGTGTATAGCCTGGGCGGCGTGGCGGGCGCGGCGTCGCGCAATCAGTTGTGGTCGCTCGGCGCGGGCTATGCGAACGGTCCCATAACGCTCGGCGTCGCGTACCTGAACGCGCGCAATCCGAACGTCGGCTTCTTCGGCGATAACGGCGCGAGCACGGCGCCGAGCGCGACCGCCAACTTCATCTCGTCGCCCGTTTACAGCGGCTATGCATCGGCGCGGACGTATCAGGTCGTAGCGGCGGGCGCGGCCTATGCAATCGGCGCGGCGACGATCGGCGCGACCTATTCGAATGTGCAATTCAAGAGTCTCGGCGATACGGTGAACTCGGGTCCGAATCCGCGTGGCTATAGCGGCAACGCCAATTTCAATAACGCAGAGATCAACTTCAAGTATCAGTTGACGCCCGCGCTCCTGGTCGGCGCTGCGTTCGACTATACGAAGGGTGGCGATGTCGATACATCCACGGGCGTCAATCCCGGCGCGAAGTACTACCAGGGCGCCATTGGCGCGGACTATTTCCTTTCGAAGCGCACGGACGTCTATCTGATCGGCGTTTATCAGAAGGCGTCCGGGACTGATTCGACGGGTACGGCGGCGGTGGCCGCCATCAACAACCTGACGCCTTCGACGAGCGACCGTCAAAGCACCGTGCGCGTGGGGATACGTCATAAGTTCTGAACGTGCGGTTCGACACACGCACTATCAGTCAAACGGATGCAGTCCGCCACATTTGATCTATTTGACCAATCTTGCGCGCATCACTACCTTGTAGTCGAAATCACTCAAGCTACTCTCATGACCACAGCGACGATCGAACGCATCGAAACATGTCTCGTCGATTTACCGACGATTCGCCCGCATAAGCTATCGGTCGCGACGATGCACGGGCAGACCTTGATGCTCGTGAAAGTGTTCTGCAGCGATGGCGTGATCGGCATCGGTGAAGGCACGACCATCGCGGGCATGGCGTACGGTCCCGAGAGTCCCGAGTCGATGAAGCTCGCCATCGACGGGTATATCGCGCCGGCCGCGATCGGCAAGGATGCGACGCGTATTCAGAAATTGATGGCGCATATCGGCAAGCTCGTGAAGGTGAATCACTTCACCAAGAGCGCGCTCGAAACCGCGTTGCTGGATGCACACGGCAAGCGGCTCGGCGTGCCCGTGAGCGAGCTGCTCGGAGGCCGGCGACGCGAGCGCTTGCCCGTTGCATGGACGCTCGCATCCGGTGATACGGCGAAAGACATTGCAGAAGCAGAACGCATGATCGATATGCGCCGTCACAAGGTGTTCAAGCTGAAGATCGGCGCGAAAGAACTGAGGACCGATATCGCGCATGTCGCGCAGATTAAGCGCGAGCTGGGCGAGCGCGGCGCGGTGCGGGTCGACGTGAACATGGCCTGGAGCGAGACTCAGGCAGCGTGGGCGATTCCTGCATTGGCCGATGCCGGTTGCGAACTGGTGGAGCAGCCGGTCGCATCCGCTGCGGCGCTCGCACGTCTCTTGCGCCGCTTTCCGGTCGCGCTCATGGCCGATGAAATTCTGCAAGGTCCGGAAAGCGCTTTCGAGATCGCGAAGCATGGCGGCGCGGATGTCTTCGCCATCAAGATCGAACAGAGCGGCGGTCTCTTTGCAGCGCAATGCGTTGCAGCGATTGCGGATGCAGCGGGCATCGAGCTATACGGCGGCACCATGCTGGAAGGCGCATTCAGCACGGTGGCATCGGCGCATTTGTTCGCGAGCTTCGCTAACCTGCAATGGGGTACTGAGTTGTTCGGCCCCTTGCTGATTACCGAAGAAATTCTGACGCGGCCGCTCGACTACAGCGACTTCGAACTGACCGTGCCGAACGGCCCGGGCCTCGGTATCGAACTGGACGAAGCCAAGGTAAAGCGCTTCACGCGCGACGGCCTGACAAAGATCATCAAGTAAAGAAGGAGACCGCCGATGCTTTTCCACGTACGCATGGACGTCAATCTTCCACCGGACATGCCCGCCGATGTGGCCAACGAAATCAAGTCGCGCGAGAAAGCGTATTCGCAAGAGCTTCAACGAAGCGGCAAATGGCGTCATATCTGGCGCATCGCGGGCGAGTATGCGAACTACAGCATCTTCGATGTCGAAAGCAATGCTGAACTGCACGACATATTGACCGCCTTGCCGCTTTTTCCGCACATGAAGATTTCAGTGACGCCATTGTGCCGTCACCCGTCGTCCATTCGCGACGACGATGCATGAGCGTAAGCCATAAAACATCCCCCGATAACGATGGAGACAGAATCATGAGCGTTAGAGTGTTCGCCAATCAGGAAGTGCAGGACTTGCTCACGGCTGCGGCCAACCTCAACAGCGATGGCGGCAATGCGCGCGCCAAGCAGATCACGCACCGCTTGCTGAGTGATTTGTTCAAGGCCATCGACGATCTCGACATGACGCCCGATGAAATCTGGGCAGGCGTGAACTACTTCAATAAGCTCGGCCAGGACGGCGAGGCGGCGTTGCTTGCTGCGGGGCTCGGACTGGAGAAGTACCTCGACATTCGAATGGATGCCGCGGACAAGCAAGCCGAAATGGATGGCGGCACGCCGCGCACGATCGAAGGTCCGTTGTATGTCGAGGGCGCGCCGGTGCGCGATGGTGTATCGAAGATCGATATCGATGCGGACGCGGACGCTGGCCCGCTGGTGATACGCGGAACGGTAAGGGGACTGGACGGCAAGCCCATTGCCGGGGCGGTGGTCGAATGCTGGCATGCCAATTCCAAGGGCTTTTACTCTCACTTCGACCCGACCGGCGCGCAAAGCGCGTTCAACCTGCGCGGTGCTGTACGCACGGGCGGGGACGGCACATACGAGTTTCGCACGCTGATGCCGGTCGGTTACGGGTGCCCGCCGCAAGGCTCGACGCAACGCTTGCTGAACGCATTAGGACGGCACGGCAACCGTCCCGCGCATGTGCACTTCTTCGTGACGGGCGATGGTCTGCGCAAGCTCACGACGCAGATCAACATCGAAGGTGATCCGCTCATTTGGGACGACTTCGCTTACGCCACGCGTGAGGACCTTATTCCTCCGGTGGTCGAGAAGACGGGGGGCGCGGCATTGGGGTTGAAAGAGGACGCGTACAAGGAGATCGAGTTCAACTTCGTGCTGACGCCGCTGGTCGGCGGAAAGGATAATCAGCTCGTGAATCGGCTGAGAGCGACTGCAGAGGCTTGATGGAGTGCGGGAAGCCGCCGCTCGATTGCGGTTGCGAGCGGACTTCGCTTCACGTGCGGCTTGTTTCCGTCCGTTGCGGCACGCATTCATGTTGCATTGCAACGCTAACGCCCGATGACGCCCGCCTCCGATTGAAGCATCATACGGCCTGAGACACGCTCGTGCGGCTCGGTGTATCCCGGTTCGCACGCGAGACCAGGAGAGCACGATGGACATGCGGCAACGCGAGCACATCGAGGCAGTCGTCGCGGCGACCACGCGGGCCGAAGCGCAAGTCGTGGCGCGCACGCACGAGAGCATCATCCAGTCCTCGTGGCGGCGTTGCGTGCATCAGTACGGGCTCGACCCGTCGCGCATGCAGGAGGCGCGCATCCTGCCGCAAACGCGGCTGCGCGAGCATCAGCAACGCATCGACGGCTTCGCCCGCATCGCGCGTCACGGTCTCGAAACGCTCTACGAGCACGTTGCGGGCATGGGCTACGTCGTGCTGCTGACCGATGCGCTCGGCGTGACCGTCGATTACATCGGCGATGCGAACACCGACATCGAGCTGCGCCGCGCGGGTCTCTATCTCGGCGCGGAATGGAGCGAAGCCGGCGCGGGCACGTGCGCGGTCGGCACGGCGCTCACGACCGGCCAGGCGCTTACCGTACATCAGGTCGATCACTTCGACGCCACGCATATCCCGCTGACCTGCACCGCCGCGCCGCTCTATGATTCACGCGGCGCGCTCGCCGCGATTCTCGACATCTCCGCGCTCACGTCGCCGCAAGCGCGCGACAGTCAGAATCTCGCGCTGCAACTCGTGCGCATCTACGCAGGACATATCGAGAACGCGAACTTCCTGCGCACGCATCGGCAGGACTGGATCTTGAAGCTCAACGCGTCGCCCGAATTCGTCGACGTCGCGCCGGAGTACCTGATCGCGCTCGATGCGAGCGGGCGTATCGTCGGACACAATCGCCGCGCGCACGCGATGCTTGCGGCGGAGATCGGCCGGCCCATCGCGCCCGGGGAAATGGCCGCGTCGCTGATCGGCGTGCCGTTCGACACGCTCTTCGATGCGCGCATCGAAGAATTGGGCCGCTTCGTGTACTCGCGGCCGAGCGAACTGCGCGCGGTGCCGCTCGCGAAATCGGGCGGGCTGCTGTATTTGAGCGTGATGCCGCCCGCGCCATGCGTCACGCCGGCCCGCAACGCGGCGTCGCCACGCAGCGTCGAGGTGCCCGCGCCGCTCGCCGCGCTGGGCGGCGGCGATGCCGCGCTCGCGCGTCAGCTGGAACGCGCCGCGAAGCTCGTCGATTCGCCCATTAACCTGCTGATCAACGGGGAAACCGGCAGCGGCAAGGAGTTTTTCGCGAAGGCGCTGCATCGCGCGAGCGCGCGTCGCGCGGGACCGTTCGTCGCCGTGAATTGCGCGGCGATTCCCGAGACGCTCATCGAGAGCGAATTGTTCGGGCATCTGCCGAACAGCTTTTCGGGCGCGGGCGCGAAGGGCAAGCGCGGCCTGATTCAGGAAGCCGACGGCGGCACGCTCTTTCTCGACGAAATCGGCGACATGCCGCGCGAGCTGCAGTCGCGGCTGCTGCGCGTGCTGGCCGAAGGCGAAGTGCTCGCGATCGGCGCGTCCCGGCCCGTATCGGTCGATGTGCGCGTGATTTCCGCGACGCATCATTCACTCGATGCGCTCATGCAGGACGGACGATTCCGCGAAGACCTGTACTACCGCCTGAACGGGGCGCGCTTCACGCTTCCGCCGTTGCGCGAGCGAAGCGACCTCGACTGGCTTATCGACAAGTTCCTCGAAGGCGCCGCCACGCTGTCGAGCGCAGCGCGCGAGCGATTGCATCGGCATGAATGGCCGGGAAATTTGCGCGAGCTCAGCAACGTGCTGCGTTATGCGCGCGCGGTGTGTTCGAACGGCGTGATCGACATTGATGATCTTCCGGAAGGGTTCGCAAGCGCCTCGGTGCCGGTCGATCCACCGCCGCGTCCCATCGAGGACTTCGATCCGCACCGTCTGCCGCCGGAAGGCATGTTGCTCATGCAATACCTGCGCGCGGCAAGCTGGAACCTGAGCGCAGTCGCGCGTCAGATCGGCGTGAGCCGCATGACGCTCTATCGGCGCATGGCGCGTTACGGCATTCGCTCGCCGAATCAGCGCGACGCGAATGGTCACTGACCACTGATACGCCTGTACTCCCGCCGATACACCTGCCGCTGTGACACCTGTCACGGCGGCGCTTGTTATATCGCACCGAAACGCTGCTTTTCTACGGGAAATCCCGCGTTTTTTCGATTGGCATAGGCTTTGCCTTTATCCGCCGCACACAAGAACGACGGAGACAAGGCATGTCACAGCCGCTCGTCGGCATCATTGCCAATCCTGTTTCGGCGCGCGATATCCGGCGCGTGATCGCCAATGCAAACAGCCTGCAACTCGCGGACCGCGTGAATATCGTGTTGCGGCTGCTTTCGTCGCTGGCGTCGTGCGGCGTCGCGCGCGTATTGATGATGCCGGACCGCGAAGGCCTGAAAGTCATGCTCGAACGCCATCTCGCGCGCAAGCACGGCCCGGACGCATCGCTCGCTCAAGTCGATTTCCTCGACATGCCCGTGACCGCGCGCGTCGACGACACGTTTCGCGCCGCACGCATGATGCGCGATGCAGGCGTCGATGCGCTCATCGTGCTCGGCGGCGACGGCACGCATCGGGCGGTGGTGCGCGAGTGCGGGCAAGTGCCGATCGCGGGCCTTTCGACGGGCACGAACAACGCATACCCGGAAATGCGCGAGCCGACCATATCGGGACTTGCGACAGGACTTTATGCAAGCCGCCGCGTGCCGCCCGCCGAAGCGCTCGCGTGGAACAAGCGGCTCGACATCGAGATACGCGATGCGAACGGCAACGCGCGCCGCGACATCGCGCTCGTCGATGCCGTCATCTCGCACGAGCAGTTTATCGGCGCGCGGGCGCTCTGGAAGATCGACACGCTCGCCGCCGTCTACGTCTCTTTCGCCGATCCCCAAGCCATCGGCATGTCCGCGATCGCGGGTCTGCTCGAACCGCTCGGGCGTCACGAAGCGGGCGGCGTCGCCATTGAACTCGCCGCGCCGGGGCAAGGCGAATTCGTGCTGCACGCGCCGATCGCGCCGGGGCTCATCGAGCCGGTGCCGATCGCGAACTGGACGCGCCTCGCCAATGGCGTGCCGCATCGCGTGAAGCAGCGTTCGGGCATCGTCGCGCTCGATGGCGAACGCGAGCTCGCCTTCGGCCCCGGCGATGAAGTCACGATCACGCTTACGGAAAACGCGTTTCGCAGTATCGACGTGGCCGCGTGCATGCGTTACGCGGCTGCGTCCGGGCTGATGCGTCAGCTCGAGCTTCGCTAACTCAACCGGGAGACAACCATGACAGCGTCGCGACAGCATGCGGGCGGCTTGCCGCTCTCGAAGGAAGAACTGTTGAGCGCGTATCGCAAGATGCGCACGATCCGCGATTTCGAGGAACGTCTGCACGTCGATTTCGGACGCGGCGACATTCCCGGCTTCGTGCATCTTTACGCGGGCGAAGAAGCGGCGGGCGTCGGCATCATGATTCATCTGAACGACGGCGACCGCATCGCGAGCACGCATCGCGGACACGGGCACTGCATCGCGAAGGGCGTCGATCCTGTCGCGATGATGAAAGAGATCTACGGCAAGAAAGGCGGCTCGTGCAACGGCAAGGGCGGCTCGATGCATATCGCCGATCTGTCGAAGGGAATGATGGGCGCGAACGGCATTCTCGGCGCGGGCGCGCCTTTGATTTGCGGCGCGGCGCTCGCGGCGAAGTTTCGCGGCAAGGGCGAAGTGGGCATCACGTTCGCGGGCGATGGCGCGTCGAATCAGGGCACGTTCCTCGAAAGCCTGAACCTCGCGGCAGTGTGGAATCTGCCGGTCATCTTCGTGATCGAGAACAACGGCTACGCCGAATCGACGGCGCGCGACTATGGCACCGCTGTCGACAGCTACGTGGATCGCGCGGCGGGCTTCGGCATTCCGGGCGTGACCGTCGACGGCACCGATTTCTTCGCGGTCTACGAGGCGGCGGGAGAAGTCATCAAGCGTGCGCGTGAAGGCGGCGGACCGGCGCTGCTCGAATGCAAGATGATCCGCTTCTACGGCCACTTCGAAGGCGATGCGCAGACGTATCGCGCGCCGGGCGAACTGGACGATATCCGCTCCAACAAGGATTGCCTGAAGAAGTTCGCGGCCGCCGTCACGCAAGCCGACGCGATCTCGCCCGGAGAACTCGACGCGATCGACCGCGAAGTCGCCGCGCTGATCGACCGCGCGGTGCAGGAAGCGAAAGACGCGCCGTTGCCGACAGCCGCCGATCTGCTCACCGATGTGTACGTCAAATATTGAAACGAGGAGACAACCATCATGGCCCGCAAACTGAGCATGAAGATGGCGATCAACGAAGCCATCGATCAGGAAATGACGCGCGATCCGAGCGTGATCGTGCTGGGTGAGGACATCGTCGGCGGCGCAGGCGCGGACGGCGAGAAAGACGCATGGGGCGGCGTGCTCGGCGTGACGAAGGGACTCTACGCGAAACACGGCGACAGATTGCTCGACACGCCGCTGTCGGAAAGCGCATATGTAGGCGCGGCGATCGGCGCTGCGGCGTGCGGCATGCGACCGGTCGCGGAACTGATGTTCATCGACTTCATGGGCGTGTGCTTCGACCAGATCTTTAATCAGGCCGCGAAGTTTCGTTATATGTTCGGCGGCAAGGCCGAAACGCCCGTCGTGATTCGCGCGATGGTCGGCGCGGGCTTTCGCGCGGCGGCTCAGCACAGCCAGATGCTGACGTCGCTGTTCACGCATATTCCGGGGCTGAAAGTGGTCTGCCCTTCGACGCCTTATGACACGAAGGGACTGCTGATTCAGGCCATTCGCGACAACGATCCCGTGATCTTCTGCGAGCACAAGAATCTGTACGGCTTCGAAGGCGAAGTGCCCGAGAACTCGTATGCGATTCCGTTCGGCGAGGCGAACATCGTGCGCGACGGCAAGGACGTGTCGATCGTCACGTATGGATTGATGGTGCATCGCGCGCTGGAAGCGGCATCGACGCTCGCGAAGGAAGGCATCGAAGCGGAGATCGTCGATCTGCGGACGCTGTCGCCGCTCGATATGGACACCGTGTTGGAAACCGTCGAGAACACGGGACGGCTCGTCGTCGTCGATGAAGCGAATCCGCGCTGCAACATCGCAACCGACGTTTCCGCGCAGGTCGCGCAACAGGCGTTCGGCGCGCTGAAGGCCGGTATCCAGATGGTCAGCGCGCCGCATACGCCGGTGCCGTTCTCGCCGGCGCTCGAAGACTTGTACATTCCGAGCGCCGCGCAGATCGCCGAGGCCGCGCGAAAAACCATGCAGGGAGGAAAGCACTAATGTCCGCAATCACACCGATCGTAATGCCCAAATGGGGCTTGTCGATGAGGGAAGGCACCATCAACGAATGGCTCGTGGAGGAAGGCACGGAGATCACCGTCGGCATGCCGATTCTCGATGTCGAAACCGACAAGATCGCCAATGCCGTCGAAGCGCCCGATGCCGGCCTACTGCGACGCAAGGTGGCGCAACCCGGCGAGACGCTGCCCGTAAAGGCGCTGCTCGGCGTGCTCGCGCCGTCCGACGTGAGCGACGCCGATATCGATGCATACGTGTCCTCTTATGTGACGCCCGCCGAGGACGAGGAAGAAGGCGAGGAAGCAGCGGCGTATCACTTCGTCGATGTGGATGGCATCCGCGTGCGCTACGCATCGCGCGGCGGCGATGACGCGAGCCGCGCTGCCGTGCTCTTCATTCACGGCTTCGGCGGGGACCTCGACAACTGGCTGTTCAATCTCGACGCGCTCGCGGAGAAACATCGCGTCTTCGCGCTGGATTTGCCGGGGCATGGGCAATCGACGACGAAGGTGCCGGGCGCGTCGCTCGCGGAACTCGCGGGCTTCGTCGGCAAGTTCATGGACGCGGTGGGCCTCGAACGCGCGCATCTCGTCGGACACTCGATGGGCGGGGGCATCGCGGCGCAGATGGCCGTGGATCAGCCGAAGCGCGTGCAATCAGTCGCGCTGATTTCGCCTGCCGGATTCGGCGAGGAAGTAAACAACGCGTACACCGAGGGCTTCGTCACGGCCGAATCGCGTCGCGAGCTGAAGCCTGTCGTCGAACTGCTGTTCGCGAACCCTGAGCTGGTGAGCCGCCAGATGCTCGACGATCTGCTGAGGTACAAGCGGCTCGACGGCGTGAGCGACGCGCTGAGATCGCTCAACGGCGGATTGTTCGCGGGCGGCAGGCAGAGCGCACAGCCGGGCGCGAAGCTCGCCGCGACGGAGAAGCCGGTGCTCGTGATTTGGGGTGCGAAGGACCAGATCATTCCCGCCGCGCACGCAAAGCACGCACCGGAAGGCGCGACCGTGCGCGTCTTCGAAGACGCCGGGCACATGAGTCAGATGGAGAAAGCAAACGAGGTGAACGCGCTGTTGAAGGCGCATGTCGAGAAGGGCGGTTGACGTTCGTGCGACGTGCCGGCGCCCCGCTGAAAACGCCGTCAGCGGGGCGCGTTTGCTACTTCACCGGCGTCAGGATCGGCGCGCCCTTGTTCTTGAGCAAAAACACGACGAACTTTGCCGGCTGCGTCGCGCTGGCATTGCGTCCGACGGTGTGGATGTCGTCGGGGCCTTCGTGGAAGGTATCGCCAGGCTTGAGCGTCACTTCCTTGCCGCCCTTGACGCCCATGACGATGGTTCCCTCGAGCACATACACGAAGGCGTGAGCGTCATGACGATGCACGGGATCCACTGCGCCGGGCGGATAGTCGACGACGATCATCTGAAGTTCCTTGCCCGGATAATCCGGCAACGGCTCAGAGCGAAGTGGCGTCACACTCGCCTCTGGCGCGGCCATGACGGGCGGCGCGATCACCGAGCCGATACTCATTATTGATGCAGCGACGCAAAGCATTCTCTTCATGACATCACTCCAGGCCGGCCTTGTCGAGTCCGAATGCCTTGTCCGACGAACCGGGCGCCGTGCGGAACGCGACGTTGAGTCGGTTCCAGCTATTGATGATTCCCACGAGGAACGTCAGGTCGGAGAGCTCCTTATCGGAGTACTGGGCGCGCACGCTGTCGTAGATGTCGTCCGGCACGCCGTCAGAAGGAATGTTCGTCAGCACCTCGGCCCATGCGAGCGCGGCCCGCTCGCGCGGCGAGAACAGCGTCGACTCGCGCCAGATCGCCACGTGATGCAGGCGCAGTTCGCGCTCGCCATGAATCTTCGCCATCTTCACATGCATGTCGACGCAGAAGGCGCAGCCATTCAGCTGCGACGCCCGAATCTCGACGAGCTCGCGGATATGCGTTTCGATTGTGGATTCCTGAAGCAGCGCGCCAAGCTGGATGAGCTTCTTCGAAAGTTCGGGCGATTGCTGAAAGTAATCGATGCGTTGCGTCATGACGTACTCCTAAGTGATGATGTGTCGTGAAAGTTATGTGCTGACAATCAGCCGCGCTCGGCCTGAGCGAGCCACTGATCGAGACCGATCTGACCGAAGCGCGCTTCGCCAAGAGGCACGAGCGATAGTTCCTCGACCGCGCCGCCGTAATACCGCGCCTTCGGATCCGTCACGACCGTGCGTGCGTCGCCTACGGATTGCAGATATCGCGCGATGATCTCCGCGAACGGCGCGCGATCCGGGCCGGCTATGTCGATGGTGTCGTTCAGAGGCGCCGCGAGCGCCACCTGTGAAAGGATCGACGCGACGTCATGCACGGCGATCGGCTGAAACTGACCGTCGCCGACGCGCACCGTGCCGCTCTCCGTGCTGAAGTCCGCGATGCCCCCGATGAACTCCATGAACTGCGTGGCCCGCACGATCGTGTACGGAACGCCGGCGGCCTTGATCGCCTCTTCCTGCGCGACTTTGGCGGCGAAATACGCGTTCTCCGGCATGCGGTCGGTTCCGACGATCGACAGCGCGACGTGATGGCCCACGCCCGCCGCCACTTCGGCCTTGCCGAGATTGCGCGCCGAGGTGCGGAAGAAATCGAGCACCGCCTGCGGTTCCCATGACGGCGCGTTCGTTACATCGACGACGACATCCGCGTCCATGAGCACTGTCGTGAGACCCTCGCCCGTTATGGTGTTGACGCCGGTACGCGGGGATGCAGCGAGCGCCTGATGGCCTGCCTCGTTGAGCAGTGCGACCAGACGCGAGCCGACGAGGCCCGAACCACCGATTACGACGATCTTCATGGCAAATCCTCCAGATATGTCGATACAACGGCGGGCGTGGTGACGCGTGAAGGTGTTCTCCGCCGTCGCATTGCCCACAACCAGTATGGGACAATGATGGTCTACAAATAAGGGGCAAGATTCGTCGATACGACTAGTCCAAGATTGCCCTGCTTCGCGTTGTCGGAGAGACGGTCATGAACGCCCGAAGTCCTGCATTGGCTATCGAAATCGATCGGCTGAAGCCGTTGCCGATCTATTTGCAAATATGCGAGCGATTCCGGACGGCGATCGCAGCCGGGCATTTGCGTCCGGGTGAGCGCGTGCCCGCGCTGCGCAATCTCTCGACGCAGTTAAGCACGGCCCGCGGCACCGTCGAGCTGGCCTATTCGATCCTCGTCGACGAGGGCTATCTGCAAATGCGCGGTGCCGCCGGCACGTTCGTATCGCCGTCGCTGCCGGCGTCGGTGGTGCAGGGCGCGGATGACAAGAGAGCGGGCAGCGCGAAGAAGCGAGATGCGCAGCAGACCCAGCCGATGCCACGCCAAGGCGCGCTCACCGTTGCCATGAGCGGCGAGCCGCGGCCCTTGCAGCCGGGGCTGCCGGCGCTGGACGCGTTTCCGCGCAAAATATGGAGCCGGCTGGTTTCGCGCCGCGTGCGTAGCGGGGATCGCGCGATGCTTGGCTATCCCGATCCGATGGGCTACAGACCGCTGCGTGAACGCATTGCCACCTATCTCGGCTTGTCGCGCGGTGTCACATGCTTGCCCGAGCAGGTCTTCATTACCGGCGGGTATCGCGCGACGCTTGAACTCGTGCTGCGCAGTCTCGCGCAATCGAACGATCGCATGTGGTTCGAAGACCCCGGCTATCTGCTCGCGCGAAATTTCCTGACGGAGACCGGCGTGCAGTTGACGCCCGTGCCCGTCGACGATGAAGGGATGGATATAGCGCGTGGCACCGAACTCGATCCCGAGGCACGCTTTGCACTGGTCACGCCGTCGCATCAAAGCCCGCTCGGACAGGTGCTGTCGCTGACGAGACGCCTCGCGTTGCTGGACTGGGCGAAAAAGGGGGCGCGTTGGATCATCGAAGACGACTACGACAGCGAGTTCCGCTATGCAGGAAGGCCATTGCCGGCTTTGAAGAGCCTCGATCGGCACGACCGGGTGATTTACACCGGCACGTTCAGCAAGGTGTTGTTCCCCGGCCTGCGGCTCGCGTATGCGGTGGTTCCGGACCGCGCTGTCGAGCGTGTCGGGCGGGTGGCGTGCTCCATGAACGCTGGCTCGCCGGCGCTCTTGCAGGCTGCAGCGACCGATTTCATCGAGCAGGGGCATTTTGCGCGGCATATCAAGCGGATGCGCGCGCTGTACGGGCAACGACGTGTGTTCATTGCAGACGCGCTGGAGCAAGCGTTCGGCAAGCGCTTAAAGATCGATCTGCCGCCCGGCGGCATTCAGTTCGCGGTGCGGTTCGCTGAAAGCCGCAACGGCCCGGTCGACGATGTCGCTGTCGCCGCGCGAGCCCGCGAAGCGGGCCTCGGCGTGTTGCCGCTTTCGATCTGGTATGCGAACGCACGTATGCCACGCACGCCACGGGGTCTTGTCATCGGTTTTGCGAACATTACAGATGCGAGTGAAGCGGTCCGTCTTGCCAGGAAGTTGCGTGCTTGTCTGGATGGCTGACGCGAAGGGCTGCACTGCGTTTGATACGGACGGAGCCCCGGACGGGCGACGCTGGAACGTCGGTTGCTCAGACGAATGGCCTGCGCAACGGTGCGTCGTGTTGTTGCGACGCACGCCGCAGGTATTTTTCGAGAGGAACCCGGAATGAAAACACGTCATCTTGTCACGGTCGCGGCCGCCGCACTTGTCGTTGCGAGCGGCACGGCCCTGGCCCAGCAACAAAGCGCGCCGATGGCTGGCGCATCTCACACCACCGATGCGAGCATGGCAACGTATGGTGCATCCACCTACAGCGGCTCGGATTATGGCGGCACCGGCTATGGCGATAGCTCGGCCGGCGCTCGCAACTACGGCGAGTGGGCTAGAGCCCGCAATCCGGCAAACTGCCCGCCGGGACTCACGTGTAACGTTTATAAGGGATCCTGATCACTGCAACACGGCTGCCTGACCAACAAGCGGCCGCGTAGTCCTTCGCTGAAGCGTGCGAGTCACGCGGCCCGCGCACGGCTCGCACGCTGCTGTGCACGGGGCGATGTCAGTTCGACACGGCGCTCGACAGTCATGCGCGGCTGCTCAAGAAGCGCGAGCGCATGGGCTTGAGCACCAGAATGGCGAGGACCGCTGTCACGATGTCCAACGTGATGCCGACGGTGAAAACCGGCACCCAGCTACCCGCATGCTGATGCAGCAGGGCAGCCAGCGGCCCGCCGAAGATCGAGCCGATGCCCTGCGAGATATACAGCCAACCGTAGTTCTCGGTGGCGTGGCGCGTGCCGAAAGTATCGGTGAGCGTCGACGGAAACAGCGAGAAGATTTCGCCCCAGCCGAAGAACACCACGCCCGACAGCAGTACGAACAGCACGGCGTTGTCGCGCGTCATGAGCCACAGCGCCATCGCCACGCCTTCGAGCGCGAAGGCGAAGAACATCGTGTTTTCGCGGCCATATTTATCTGAAACGAGGCCGAAGAGCGGGCGCGTCAGACCGTTGGTGAAGCGGTCGATGGTCAGCGCGAGCGGCAGCGCGGCCATGCCGAAGACGACGACCTTCGTGATGCCGAAGTCCGCCGCGAAGGTGGCCATCTGCGAGGTGACCATGAGACCCGAGGTCGACATCATCGTCATCATGGCGAACATCAGCCAGAAGAGCGGCGACTTGATCATTTGCGAAGGGCGCAGATTGCGCGCGTCCGAAGCGGCGATGGCCGATGCCTTCGCAGGCGTTGCGTCGCGCGGTACGCGCAAGCCCTGCGATGCGACGAAGCCGACCACCGCGAACGCGATGCCGTAGAGCCAGAGCGTTGCATCGATTCCGCGCGCTGCCAACGATGCCGAGATCGGGAACGTCGTCACGATCGCGCCCATGCCATAGCCCGCGGCCACCGCGCCCGCAGCGAAGCCGCGTCGGTCCGGGAACCAGCGCACCATCAAGCCGACCACGCCGACATACACGATGCCCGTGCCGAGACCGCCCACGAGACCGTAGGTGAGATAGAGCATGGGTGTGCTCGTCGCCATCGACGACAGTACCCAGCTCAGGCCCGACATGACCGTGCCGAGCGAGATCAAGAGGCGCGGACCAAAGCGGTCGATGAGCTTGCCCTGAAACGGCGAAAAGAACGTCTGCAAAATGATGAGCAGCGAGAAGGTGATTTGCAGTTCCGGCAGCGGCACGCCGAGCTTGGCCGATAGCGGTTTGGTCAGCAGCGTCCATACGTATTGCGGACTGGAAATCGACATCATGCAGATGAGGCCGAGGCCGAGCTGAAGCCAGCGGTGATGTGTCGTGCTCGCGGACGCACTTGCGTCTTCCTGCAGTGTCTCGATGCGTGCGTTCATATGCGTTCCCCGATATGTGCGGATAAAAAGAATGAGTTGTGCCCTCCGGTTCGACAAAAGCGGCCCGGAAAGCGATTAAGGCAATGGAGGGTTATGCGTTACGTGCGCGCGGCTGCTCCTTCGCTGCGCGGATCGAGGTCGGCTCTGCGCGTTTGATTAGCATGACGAATGATCCCGCTCGAATGGCGCGTCGCTTCCTCGTATCGACCGGCGTCGATGACCTTCGAGGAGAAGCGCGCTTCCAGCTTCAACGAATCGGTCGATCGATTCCGCTCGCGGCGCGGCGCGCCGATCGCGTTGTCGTCTGCGGACACAGTGAGCGCGTACGGCGCGACCGCCACGCCACGCGAGCCGCATGTCGGACTGAGTTGATGGGCCGCGATGTCCGCGTGCTCCGAAAGCATTGATCTTTTCCTCGTACACAACGAGAACCGGCAATGCGAGATCCGTGCCAGCGCATGGTGAAAACCCTGAGGGCGTCATTGCACAAGGGTTCGGGCGGCTATCACCGGTTCGGAGCGGCCCCGCGCGATGCCGTCAGATGGTGCGCCGAGGCTTTGCCAGTGCGTGCGCGGTGGCGACGCGCCCCGGCGCGGTGCGCGCGGTACCGATCGGCGCGAAAGAACTCGGGAATCAAGCCATATTCATGCAGGACGGGGATTTGCCGCGGGAGCAGTCTGCCTGTTTTGAGGATCTGCCGCTTACCGCGAGACGACGCGTGCGGCCGCTCTCACTGCGTCTCACAGGCGCATCGGCGAGCACACGAGCTAAAGCTTCGCGAGGCCGTGCCGTAATTAGAACGACACGTTGTCAGTGCCGATCCGGATGAATTTCATCTAACGTCCACAGAGCATATACAGAGATGTCTGTTGCATTGGAGCTAGCTCACAGCGCATGGTACGAAGCGCCGGGGACATTGGCGCGCTTTCTAGGCGATGCCATCGCAGCGGAGTTGCGGCATCTGCGTCCCGGAGGCGCGACGCCAGAACAGTTTCCCTGGCCGCTCGAACTCAGTATGGGAGAAGACGGACTCGGTCTTGATTCCATCGAACGGCTTTCCGTTGCGACGACCCTTTCGGAGCTGACTCAACTGCACAAGAGCGGACTTGACGAAGTGCTCTTGAACCAGCGCTGCTTCGGCGACTGGCTGGACGTCGTCGCGAGAGGACTGAAGCAGTACAGCGCCCAACTGGTTTTTCGCACATCGGGCTCGACGGGCAGACCCAAAACATGCGTCCACGCATTAGCCGACCTTCAACGAGAGGCAGAATATCTTGCCGAAAGCCTCGTCGGAACGCGCCGAATCATTTCGGCGGTGCCAGCGCATCACATCTACGGCTTTCTCTTCACTGTGCTGTTGCCGTTGCACTTGGATGGTATCGAAGTCATCGACGTCCGGCATGTGACGCCGTCTGCCTTGCCGCGCATGATGGCATCGGGCGACCTGCTCGTCAGTCATCCGGCGCATTTGGCGCTGGTTGCGCGCTTCGCAGGCGAGATTCCTCGTGGCGTATCGGCGTTGACATCGACTGCTCCATGCCCGCCGCAACTCGCGCAAGCCCTCACCATCGGAGGGGCGTTTGACCGCGTGCTGGAGATATACGGGAGCTCGGAAACGGCTGGCGTCGGTATGCGTGAGGTCCCTGCGCCGGCCTTTCAGTTGATGCCCTTCTGGACGCGAGACGAAGCGGACGCCAGTCGACTCGTTCGCGTGGAGCATGACGGGCACGAAAGAAGCGTCGCGCTGCAAGACCGCGTGGAATGGGTAACCGACCATAGCTTCGTCGTCTGTGGCCGAATCGACGACGCCGTGCAGGTGGCGGGCACGAACGTCTTCCCGGCGCGGGTGCGTGAAGTGCTGTTGCAGCATCCTGACGTCGCTGATGCCGCCGTCCGCTTAATGGACCCGAGCGAGGGCGCGCGACTGAAGGCTTTCGTTGTTCCGGCAGCGGGTGTCCGCATTGAACGGCTTTGCATCGAACTCGATCGATGGACACTCGCACGACTGTCCGCGCCAGAGCGGCCTAAGGCTTTTACGTTCGGCGAGCGACTTCCTGTCAGTGACAGCGGCAAGCGCTGCAACTGGAGCCTGTAACGGCCAGAACGATAAAGTATTCCGAGTTTCTGCCGTTATAGCCTGCGAGCGACGCCCCTTTATGCGGAGACAAGATCAATGGCTGACCCGTTTACTTTCAAGCACACGTTCGATTCAGTTCTATTCGACGACCTCGTCGCAGCCGGTGAGCCCGAGCTCGATGAACTCGAGTTCGGTTTGATAGGCTTCGATGCGACTTATGCCGTGACTCACTACAACGCAGTCGAATCATCGAGCGCGGGTCTGAGCGCCACTCGCGTTCTCGGCAGACATCTGTTCGAAGAAGTCGCGCCGTGCATGAACAACTTCATGGTGGCGCAACGGTTCGAGGATGAAGCCGAACTCGACGAAGTGCTGCCGTACGTTTTGACGCTGCGCATGAGGCCGACGCCCGTGCAGCTTAGGCTTATGAAGTCCAGCCGCAGCGAAACCCGCTTTCTTCTCGTGCAACGTCAGACCGGCAAGTGAACGTCATGACCACCGTGGAAGGCGCATTGGAAGCGGAGCACGAGGCGCTGCTGTCGTTCATGTATATGTCACCCATCGGCATCGTCCGTAGTGGCCTGAATGGCGATGTGGACATGCTCAATCCGGTCGCCGTCCAGTTGCTCATGCCGCTTGCCGGGTGCATGGGCGTCGGTAACGTCTTCGAGAGCCTGACTAACGTCGCGCCGGAGTTGCGCAATCTCGTGTCGAGTTTTCCGGCCGAGCGAGGGCGGGTTTGCGAGGGCCATCGAATCGTGATCGCGCCCAGTGCCGATCGCCCGATGGTACTGTCGTGCAGCATCATCAAGGTCAACGGCAGTACGTTGATGATGACGCTCTCCGACATCTCCCGTCAGGTCGAGGCCGAACGACGCGCGAGACAGCATGAGTCGTGGCTCGCGGGCATCTATACGAGCGTCAACGATTTCGCCTTCTTCACGCTCGATGCCGCTGGCCGTATCGACAGCTGGAACGCTTCCGTCGAGCAGCTCACGGGCTTCGGCGCGGAAGAAGTGCTTGGCCATACGCTCGACCTCTTTTACGCGCCCGAGGCTGTGGATCCGTATTGCAGCCCCGAGCACATTTCGCTGACGCGCGAGGAGGGTTGGCATATTCAGGAGCGTTGGTGCGAAAGCAAGCAGGGCCGCCGCTATGCCGCGCAAATCCTGGTTGCCGTCTCGCGAGAAGACGATGCGGACATCGCGGGATATTCCGTCGTCGTACGCGACGTCTCCGAACGCAAGATATCGAGCGACGAACTCACTCGCCTTCTCACGACCGATCACTTAACCGGCGCGGTCAATCGCGCGCATTTCTTCAAGCTCGCGGAGAAGGAGCTTGCGAGAACGAGGCGACTGGGCAAGGACTTGTCCGTCGTGATGATCGATGCCGACCATTTCAAGCGAATCAACGACACCGCCGGACATCAAGCGGGAGACCTCGTTCTGACGCAGATCGTTCAGAAGGCGAAAGCGCATTTGCGGTCGATCGACCTGCTGGCCCGACTCGGAGGCGAAGAGTTCTGCCTAATGCTTCCGGGAATTTCTCGCGAAGAGGCGCTTGTCATCACTCAACGCGTGCGCGCAACGATTGCGGACGGCGACATCGATACAGGCGCCGGCCTAATACGAGTGACGGTCAGTGCGGGCATTGCCTCGGTAACCGATGCGACGTCTTGCGTGAACGACTTGCTTGCCGCAGCCGACAAGGCACTGTATGCGGCCAAGGCAGCCGGTCGGAACCGCGTGGAACTCGGTTAAGGGCAGGCACTCTTTGTGCGCTTATCTTTGCGCAATCGTCCCTGGCATGTCTGTTTGGTCGTCGAGGAACCTAAGAAGCTCGACGCATGAGAATGAGTGAAAATCAATGCAACGGCGTAGCGGTGTTACGCCACGGATCCCAAGATAGCGTCACATCGCGCGGCGCGACAAGCGAGGAAGCGCTCTGCGAGCAGCCCGTGGAGGAGGCTATCAAGTCTTCGGCCGACTCGGTGTCCGCGAACGAAGCATTGATGGAGTTTCTCTATCGGGCGCCGATAGGGCTCTTGCAGATCTCCGCGCTCGGTGTGATCGAGATGATCAACCCGATGTCGGCCCGCTTGCTGATGCCGCTGTCGCCGGATGGCAACCTCGTTAACCTCTTCGACGTGCTGGAAACGATCGCGCCGCAATTCCGGCGCATGGTCCAGGAATACGAGGCGCCTGCGGGACCGGTGTGCGATGCGGTTCGCATCACCGTTCCGCGCGCTTCCAGAAACACGCTTGCCCCACAGGTCCTGTCGGTCAGTTTGCTCAAGCTCGACCAGAACCACCTGATGGCCATGGTGAGCGATGTCACCCTGGAGTCGCAGCGCGAGCAGTCTATTCTGGACAAGAAGCTCGGGGAGGCCGCACGCCGGGACAAGCTGACCAAGATGCCGAACCGCACGTCCATCTGCGAGTTCATTCAGGGTGGCGCGCAACCTCAGACTCGAAACGCGCGGCGCTTCGTAGTCCTATTTATCAATTGCGATCGTTTCAAGCAGATCAACGACTCGCTCGGTCACTCCGCGGGCGACGAAGTATTGGCAGAAGTCGCCAATCGATTGATAACGACACTGGGTCTGCCCGATTCGCAGAGCGGCCAATATGACAGCGGCCTGCTGGCGGGCCGGCTCGGGGGCGATGAGTTCGTCGTGGTGATCGGCGAGCCGCGATCCGAATCGGACGTCCTCTCGCTTGCGGATCGGATACTCGGTGTGTTGAGCGAGCCCTACCGGATCGCTGGCCAACAACTGCACCTTAGCGTCAGTATCGGGATCGTTCAGTCGGCGACGTCGAGCGCGCATCCCGATGCGATACTTCAGGACGCGAGCATCGCGATGGTGGAAGCCAAACGTCGCGGCGGCGCCCGGCATGTGAGTTTCGAACCTTCCATGCACGAGCGCGCTGCGCGTCGGGCGCAGATGGAGAATGATCTGCGTCGCGCGATCGGGAATCAGGAACTCTTCGTCGTCTATCAACCGGTCGTCATGCTTGCGCCTACTGCGGACCGGTGGTCGTTCCCGCCGCATGCCGCCGCTGTCGAAGCACTGGTGCGGTGGCGTCACCCCGTGAGAGGCGTCGTGCCGCCGGTCGAATTCATCGGCGTCGCGGAGGAATGCGGCTTGATCGGTGCATTGGGCGAATACGTTCTGGATACCGCGTGCCGTCAGTTCGTCGCATGGAAAAGAGAACTGGGACGCCTGGCCCCGCGCCTCCTGGCGGTCAACCTGTCTCGCGCGCAACTGACCGACGAAGGGTTCGTCGCCTATGTGTCTCGCACTCTGCAAGACAGCGGCATGAGTCCTGGCGAGCTGCAACTCGAAGTGACAGAAAGCCTCGCTGCGCAGGATGAATCGGTGCAGGCTACGTTGCAACAACTCAAGTCGCTTGGACTTACCTTGGCGCTCGACGACTTCGGAACGGGTTATTCCTCGCTTTCGAGCTTGCACCAGCTACCCGTGGCTACCGTCAAGATTGATCGATCGTTCGTCAGCCAGGCAGTGCAGAGTGCGCATCATCGCGTACTGATCGAAGCAACCGTCCGCGTGGCCGCGAGCCTGAACATGAGCACGGTTGCGGAGGGCGTGGAGAGCGAAGCACAGGCATCCGTGGTCCGCTCGCTCGGCTGCGAGAAGGGCCAGGGCTATTTGTTCAGCAAGCCGGTTGTGTCGGAGGATCTCGTCGGTTGGTTGAGGAGCAAAGACGCTTGATGGCTTCCGGGCGATCGTGTGCAACGACGGTGGGATGACACCGACAATCACGTAAAGTATCGCTCTACCTGTCTAAAGAGGACCGTCAATGCTCGTTCGCCAACTCACTCGATTCGACGCGTCATCATTCGTCTCTCTGCGGCTTGCCGGACTGAAGGAGTGTCCCGCTTCATTCGCATCCAGCTATGAAGAGGAAGCGGGCCGCTCGCTGCATGACGTCGAGAAGCAACTGGCAGCGGAGCGAGGCGAAGGCGTGTTCGGCTCTTTCGATGAAACCCGCCTGGTCGGCGTCGCGGGCCTCGGACGTGAGCACCCGCGAAAGCTGAGTCACAAGGCGTTTGTCTGGGGCGTTTATGTCGCGCCGGAAATGAGAGGCCGAGGCATCAGCAGAGCGCTCATTGTCGAACTCATTCGATTCGCGCAACTTAGGTCCGACATCACACAAATCAACCTGACTGTGAACGCGAAGAACGAGCTTGCACTCCGGCTCTATAAGTCGTTGGGCTTTGAACCTTTCGGTATAGAGCGGAACTCGTTGTTGGTGGACGGTTGCTTTCACGACGAGGTGCACATGTCGCTGCAGATGGATCGCCGGACCGCGTCGTAGGATCGCGACGCGGGATTCGCTCGACGCCAGGTTGAAGCGGCAATCGCGCATCGGCTTCATTCGCGAAGCCTAGGCAGCCGCTTGCTCACCGACCTGTAACGCGCCGAACCTCTCGGACACCTTTTGAGCGAGGTCGATAAGTCGATAGCTGATCCGGCTAGGCTCGATCATGGTTACGATCTGATACGTGCCGCCCGTTTCAGGGTCGAAGCCTCGCGAAATCTGCGTCGCGTCGGTCGGGCCCGACATCGTCAGCACGGTGTCGACCGCAAACGCAAGCGTGAGCCCGTCCACCACGATCACCAGCGCCTGCGGCGGCTCAGAACGCTCGATGTCGCTGCCCGCCGCCAAGTCGAGGTTCACGAGCTCGATTAAGTCGTTGCGCCAGTTGATGAGTCCAAGGCTTGCTTGGTCAACGCCACCGCACACTTCGACCTTGGGCTTCGTCACGATTCCGGCCACGTGTTCGATGTTCGTCGCGTAAGGACGTCCCGCCACCGAGAACACAATGTAGGAACCGGTATAGGCCGCTGCCGCATTCACTGTGGCCGAAGTCTTCTGCGTAGCTGCGGTGCGCGGTAGATGCATCAGGCGTCCGCTGCTGGAAAGCGCTTCCGGGTTCAGAATCAGCGCCGTTCTGCTTCGAGAGGTACCGATAGCGCCCAAGAAGAATCCGGGCTGAGCAAAGGCAGCGGGCGACACCGGCCGTATGTCCTTAGGCGCTAGCAGTACCAGTTCTGAAAGCTCATCAACGGCGAAACCGGTCACGCGGTCACCGTGTGCGAGGACGAGCAAGTACTTGCCTTCTCCCGTTTCGCGCTGGGGAAGGCCCAATACCGAAGGAAGGTCCATCACGGCCAGATCCGCACCCAGCCAATTCGCGACACCCAGGAATGTGGTGTTGCCCGGACTCGGCTGCTGAAGCTCGGGCATAGGAATGACACATCGGACGGCGAGCGCGTCGACGCCGAGCAGATGCTCGCCGCAACGTACGATCGCGTGCTGCCTGCGTCGCGACTTCTCATCCTTGTTCGAGCTAGCTCGTGGGCTTTCAGAGTCGCGCAGCCGAACCGCCTTGCGCGCAGCCCTTCCCGCCGTTGCTTCGTAGAGCTTATCAACGTTCACAATGCCGATGAGCGATGGCGGTTCTCCGAGCGCGGCCAACACAGGAAAGAGGCCCGCTGCGGATTCATCGTCTGGCGCCAGCGTAATCAAGCTATCTCGTTCGATCGCTTCGGTTTTCCCGACTGCATCGACTTCGATACCAAAGACGGCATCGCCGTGGCGCAGCACGATGACGTGTCGCGCTGGCGCGCGCGCTGTCTCATCGGGGCAGATAAGTGCGTAGGTATCGAGCGTGGCAACGGCGTCGCCGCGCAGCAGAAAGTATCCCTTCATGCTGGCCGGCTGACCTGGCACGTGCTGATAGGCGCACGGCGCTTCCACCGCCTCCGCGATGTGCTCGACAGGGATCCCGAAGCGGATCGAGCCGACTTGCACGACGCCGACAACAAGTGCGGACGAATCCATCATTGCGTCTGGCGGGACAGCGCGGCCACGGTGGAAGATGAACGAACCGCTGCTTCGCCGCCCGTTACCAGCGTGAGCTCGCGCAACAGTTCGGAAACGGTACGTGTGGCGGTTGCCTGCTTTTCGGTTACCTGATGGATTCCGGCGATGGTCTCGGTCGTACGGTGCACACCGGCGCGAATACGGTCGAAGCCATCGGCTGCGCGTCCGGACGTTTCGCTTCCGGTCTTGATGCGATGCACGGACTCGTCGATGTGACGACGAATCTCGTTGGTCGCTTGCGAGCAACGCTCGGCCAGCCGACGCACTTCGCTCGCGACGACCGAGAATCCCAGCCCATGCTCTCCCGCGCGCGCCGCTTCGATGGCTGCGTTGAAGGCGAGCATGTTGGTCTGCGTGGCGATCTCGCTGATGACCTTCACCACTTCGCTGATACCGGCGGAGGACTGCTCGATCTCCTTGATCGCCGACATCGATTCAGCCAGCGTACGGCCGCCCGTATCCGCCTCGGCCTGCGTTTCGGTCGCGACAGCGGTTGCCTCGCGCGTGCGCGCGGCGATGCCGTCGATGGACTGGGACAGCTCGTCGATCTTCTCGCTCATTGCGATCAGACTGGCCTGCATCCGGCGCTCGCGCTCCACTTGCGCGGTGATGTCGCTCGCGTACTTCACGATCTTGTAGGGCCGTCCAGACTCGTCGAGCACGGGGTTGTAGGTCGCCTGAAGCCACACGCGGTACCCGTGCTTCGATACGCGCTCGAAGCGCCCGGCGTGATAGTCGCCGCGGCTCAGTCGCGCCCAGAAGTCGCGGTATTCGGCCGTCGCAGTCGTCTCGGGATCGCAAAACATTCTGTGATGCTTGCCGACGATCTCGCGCAGCGTATAGCCAATCGCATCCGTGAAGTTCTGATTGGCGGCGAGAACGTTGCCTTCGAGGTCGAACTCGACCACAGCATTGGCCCGGTCGATGGCGGCCAGGCGGCCATCTCGCTCAGCGACGCCGCGTTTGAACTCGGTGATGTCGGAGGCGAATTTCACGATCTTGATGAGCCGGCCGTCCGAGCTATAGATCGGGTTGTACGTCGCCTGAATCCATACTTCGCGCCCGCCCTTCGCGATGCGCTTGTACTGCCCGGCGTCATACTCGCCGCGCCCGAGCTTTTCCCAGAACGAGCGATAAGCGTCCGTATTCAGATACGACGGCTCGCAGAACATCCGGTGATGCTGGCCCTTCACTTCTTCGAGGCTGTAGCCCATCAGATGCAGGAACAGGTCGTTCGCCGCAAGGACGTGGCCATGCAGATCGAATTCGATGACAGCTTGAGCGCGTTCCATCGCCCGCACCTTGCCGGCGTGATCGTCGGCGAGCGTGCGCGCGCCGGTAATGTCGGTGGCGACCTTCACGATCTTCTGGACATTGCCGCTTTCGTCGAGAACAGGCGTATACGAGCCGTGAATCCAGACTTCCGAGCGCGTCTTGTTCAGGCGTCTGAATTCGCCGCTCGCTTCGCGTCCGGACGCGAGCATGATCCAGAAGTCCTGATATGCCTGACTGTTGGCGTATGCGGCGTCGCAGAAGATGCGGTGGTGCGATCCGACCACCTCATCGGCCCGGTAGCCCATCAACGTCAGGAAATTGGCATTCGCGCGCAGAATCACGCCGTCGGGCGAGAATTCGACGACGGCTCGCTCTTTCTCTGTGGTGGCCCACAAGGAGCGCAATTCCGCGAGGGGCTTCTGACCGGCTGCTGCCGCGTTCGACGCGCATGCGGTGAGGGAGGGTTCGGCGTTCGGGTTCATGGTTCGAGTCTTTCCAGAGCGTGCTCGATGGCTGTCAGGGCTTAGGCGGCTTAGCCTTTTGTTAGCGGCACCATGACGCCCGATCTTTAGCCGTATCGTGGAAAGAAAGCGCTCAAGTATGCGTCCGGTTCTGCCGACAAGACATCGATCAAAGACCTATCCTTAGCCCAACGAGTAACGATGTCCGAGTATCCGGTTTTATATAACGAAGAAGACAGACTTGATGCAGTCGCGCAATGCGGCTTGCTCGACACGCCCGACGATCCCCGGCTCGACCGCATCACGCGGCTTGCGGCTTACGTCACGGCGTGTCCGATCGCGCTGGTGTCGATCGTTGCCGCGCACCGGCAATGGTTCAAGTCGCGGCACGGGCTCGCGGTTAGGCAAACGCCTCGTGATGTCGCCTTCTGCAACTATGCGCTCGTCGAGCCGGGCATCTTCGTGGTCGAAGATGCCACGAAAGATGATCGCTTTCGAATGAACGCACTCGTGACGGGCGACCCGGGCATCCGGTTCTATGCGGGCATCGCGATCACCGGGGCGAGTGGCCACCGTTTGGGCACCTTATGCGTCATCGACACATCTCCTCGGGCGCTGTCGCCTGTCCAAAGGCGCTTGTTCGAGGATCTCGCGGGCTGCGCCGCCGACGTTTTGCGCGTGGTCGAAGCTGAAGTGACCGCGCGGTAAGAGAGCGGCAAGCGATCGACGAAGCAAAGCGCGGCAGTCTCATAGACGGCGCGCGCTCGTCGCGCGGCTGATACGCTACGTCTTTCCCACGCATAGGAAGGACCGCCGTGTTGAAGATCGATCCCGCCCGCCTCATGAACGACCTCGAGCACCTGCGCAGCTTCGGCGCGACGGGTACGGGCGTCGTGCGTCTTTCGCTCTCGCCGGTGGATATGGACGCGCGCCGCTGGCTGGCGCAGCGCATGAACGAGGCCGGGCTCGATGTATCGATCGACGGCGTGGGCAACGTGTTCGGCCGCTCGCGCAACGACGGCCCGGCGTTGCTGATCGGCTCGCATACCGACACCCAGCCGACCGGCGGCTGGCTCGACGGCGCGCTCGGCGTGATCTACGGCCTCGAAATCGCCCGCGCGCTTGGCGAGTGCGATGCGACGCGCCATCTCGCCGTGGACGTCGCATCGTGGATCGACGAGGAAGGCACGTTCTCGGGCTTTCTCGGCAGCCGCAGCTTCGTCGGCGAACCCGTCGACGAGGCGATTGTGAGCGCGCGCAATCGCGAAGGCGTTCTGCTCGGCGACGCGCTTGCACAGGCCGGCATCGCGGACGCGCCGCGCGCACGCATCGACCGCGCGCGTCACAAGGCGTACATGGAGCCGCATATCGAGCAGGGCGGCCGGCTGGAGGCGCATGGCCATGCCATCGGCGTGGTGACGACGATCGTCGGCATACGCGAGCTCCGGCTGCGCTTCACGGGGCAGCGCAATCATGCGGGGACGACGCCGATGTCGATTCGCCGCGACGCCGGCGCGGGACTGGTCGCGTTCATTACGCGCATGAACGAAGCATTCGAGCGGCTCGCCGATGCCGATACCGTGTGGACGGTCGGGCGCATCGATCTTGATCCGGGATCGTTCAGCGTGGTGCCGGGTTCCGCCGACATGTACCTGCAATTTCGCGACGCCGACGCGCAACGCCTCACCGCAATGGAAGCCGCGCTCGCCGAGCTGATCCGCGAGTTCAACGCGCAAGAAAAGGTGAGCGTCGAGATACGCGACATCGAGCCGCCCGAAGAGCCGGTCACGATGGACGCGGCGCTGCAAGCCCACCTCGCCGATGCAGCGGAAGCGCTCGCGCCGGGGCAATGGGAGCGCATGCCGAGCGGTGCGTCACACGACGCGCAGGTGCTGGCGCATCATCTGCCCGCGTGCATGCTGTTCGTGCCGAGCATCGGCGGAGTCAGCCATGACTTCATCGAGGATACGGCGGAGGCGCATATCGTACTGGGTTGCGAAGTCGCGGCGTGCGCGGCGGCGGAGATTCTGCAAAGGATGCGGGGATAGGCGGCAGCACCAGCGCAAGCCCGGTTAGAACTGATACACCTCAGCCGGATTCTCGACAAGAATCCTGCGCCGCGTTTCGTCCCCCGCGACGAGCTCCATCGCCCACTCGAGCATGCGCGCGTCCTCAGGCACCGGCCGCACATTCGGATGCGGCCAGTTGGATGCCCACAGTCCCCGCTCCGGATACCGCGACGACAGATCGCTCACGAGCCACGCCACATCGTCGAACGCGGGCGGACCGACGCGCGAACTCTCATACGGCGCGGACAGCTTGATCCAGCAACGCCCGCCATCGAGCAAACGGCACAGCGACGCGAAGCCTTCGCTCGTCGGCGTGACAGGCGCGAGGAACTTGCCGATATGGTCGATCACGAGCCGGGAGGCGAGACGCGACAACATCGGCTCATGGCGCGGCAACGCATGCCCGTCGAGTTGCAGATCGATGTGCCAGCCGAGTGGCGCGATGCGCGCGGACATCTCCGCGAGCGCGTCCCACGGCAAAACGCCGCCCGGGAGCATCATGAAGCGCACGCCACGAATGCCCGCGTCATGCAGACGCTGCAATTCGTCTTCGCCGACATCCGGCGGCACGACCGCGACGCCGCGCGCGCCGCTGCCCAGTTCGGCTATCGCCGCAAGCGTGCAGCGATTGTCGAAGCCATAACCGGTTGGCTGCACGACGATCGCGCGGGACAGGCCAAGCGCGCGCTGCACTCGCGCATACGCGGACGCAGGGGCCGGTGGCGGAATGAACGTCGCGCTCGCGGCGAGCGGATAGCCTTCTTCGTACACGTGAATGTGGCAATCGCACGCGCCGTCGAAAGATAGCGGCGACGTCATCGCGCATCCGCCGGAACGTCGATGCCCGCGTGGCCCCAGCGCGCCAGCCGGAACGCGTGCGCCGCATTCACCGCGCCGACCGGCATGCGACCGTTGAACAGCGATTCGGTCTGAGCGACCGTCTCCATCGACTGATGCTCGATCGCGCCCGGCGTCAAGCCACCCACATGCGGCGCCGCGACCACACGCGGATGCGCAGCCAGCCGGGGCGACGGCATCTGATCCGGCGCGCGCCCGACATCGAGCGCGCATCCCGCGATCCGTCCGCTCTCCAGCGCGGCGAAGAGCGCGGCGTCATCGACCAGTTCACCGCGCGCCGCGTTGATGAAATACGCATCGGGTTTCATCGCGTCGAAGGCGCGCGCATTCATCAGATTCGCGGTCTGCTCGTTCGCGGGCGCGAGACAGACGACGAAATCGGCCTGCGCGAGCAAGGCGTCCAGATCGACGGCGCGCACGCGGGCATCGTCGATTCGCGCGTAAGGATCGGACACGATCACGCGCATCCCGAAAGCGAGCGCAAGCTCGCACAGATAACGCGATATCTGTCCGTATCCGATCACGCCGAGCGTGCTGCCGCGTAATTCGCGGCCCATCTGCGGCACGGGCGCTTCGTTGCGGTGATACGCCGATGCATACGCAGTCGTCGCGCGCGCGAGATCGAGCATTGCGCCGATCACCCATTCGGATACCGCCGGCACGAAGCCCGCGCTCGCCTGCGTGACGAGCACGCCATGTTCGCTGGCGGCATCGACATCGACAGTGCGGATATCGACTGCACAGCGCACGAACGCAGCGAGCTTCGGCAGCGCTTCGAACAACGCGCGCGGCGCAGGCGTCTGACGATACGCGATGACGACATCCGCATCGCGCGCCTTGTCCGCGAGTTCGGCCGTAGTCAGCTCGCGGTCTTCGGGGTTGTAGGCGACGTCCGCGATCTTCGCGAGTGCCGCCGCCGCGCGGGCGCCGAAATAATGGTCCAGCATGTGCCGGGGGTGACTCACGAATACCTTGTTCATTTTCTGGTCCTGGATTGCTTCGTTACCGGCCTGGCGTTGCCCGGCGGCGCTACCGATTCCCGTTCGACGAGCGTGATCTCCGTGAACAGCGCCTGCTCCGATGCGGGCATCGGCTCGTCGTGCGCGCGCATCACCCGTTCGACCATCGCGGCGGCCATGGCGGGCACCGGAAGCTGCACGGTGGTGAGCGCGGGGTTCGAGATCGCCGCCAGAAAGTGCCCGTCCATGCCGACGATCGACACGTCCTCGGGCACGCGCAGCCCTGATTCGCGCAAGCCCGCCATCAGACCCAGCGCCATCAGGTCGTTGACCGCGACGATCCCGGTCGGGCGCTCGTCGTCGGCCGCCAGTCGACGCGCAAGCGCGCGGCCGTTCTCGGCGATCATCGAGTCGCCGTATTCGTTGACCGGACCGCTGTCGAGCACCTGCGCGCGCCCGGACAGGCCCGCTTCGCTCGCAGCGGCGAGAAAGCCGTCGATCTTGTCGCGCCGGCTCATCGTCATGCCGGTCAGCGTCGCGAACGCAAGCCGCGTGTGACCCTGTCCGATGAGATGACGTGTCGCCATGCGCGCGGCACCGAAGTTGTCGGGCGTTACATGATCGACGCGCGTGGCTTCGCCTTCGGTCGCGCGGCGGTCGTAACTCACGACGACCATTCCGCGTCCGGCGGCGGTTTCCAGATGGCGCTCATTGGCGAGCGATGAAATCACGATCACGCGGCGCACGCCCTGCGAGAGCAGATCCTCGAAGAACGAGGCTTCTTTCGCCGGATCGCGATACGTGTTGCCAATCATCACCCGATAGCCGTAACGCTCCTGCGCATAGGTTTCGACTTCGCGCGCGATATAGCCGTACATCGGATTGGCGATGGACGGCACCAGCAATCCGACGATCGGCGTCTGCCCGGTCTTCAACTGACGCGCCAGCGTGCTCGGGCGATACCGCAGCGTGCTGATGGCGGCCTGCACGCGGGCAAGCGTTTCCTGGCGCATCTGATCGATGCGGCCGTTGAGCACGTTCGACACAGTGCTCACGGACACGCCGGCTTCGCGGGCCACATCCTGAATGGTGCTCATAGCGTTGACTTCTACCGGCTACAGGCCGAGCCGGGTCGGCAACCAAAGTGAGAAAGACGGCACCAGAACCAGCGCCACCAGTGCGATGGCAAGCACCAGCAGATATTTGACCATGGGACGCGCCACCGCCTTCATGTCCGTGCCGGTGATGGCGCAGGTGGCGAACAGGCCGAGACCGACCGGCGGCGCGAAGAGGCCGAAGCCCATCGCAACGACGATCACCGTGCCGAAGTGCAGAGGGTTGATGCCGAGTTGCGTCGCGATCGGCGTAAGCAGCGGCCCGAAGATGATGAGCGCGGGCGCGCCTTCCAGCACCGCGCCGAACACGATCATGATGAGCACGGAGAGCAGCAGGAACATCGTCGGGCCATACTGATGCGCGAACGCGATCATCGAATCGGACACGAGCGCGGGAATCTGCTCGATGGTCAGCGCGAAGGATACGCTCGATGCCGCCGCCACGATGAACAGAATACTGCTCGCCATCGATGCCGAGCGCACGAACACGCGCGCGATCGATTTCGGCGTCAGTTCGCGGAATGCGATCCAGCCGACGACGAGCGCATAGACCACGGCGAACGCCGATACTTCCGTCGATGTCGCGATGCCCGAAGTCACGCCCTTGCCGATCATCGCGATCATGACCAGTGCGACGAGCGCGCCGCCCAGGAGCGGCAGCCACGCGCGCGGGTGCGTCAAGGCATCGGCGAGATTGATGCGCCGGCCGCAGATGACGGCGACGATCGCGAGCGCCACGGCCAGCACCGCGGCCGGCACCACGCCCGCTAGAAACAGGCCGGCGATCGAAATGTTCGCGACGAAGCCCATGATGATCATGTTGACGCACGGCGGGATGGTCTCCGCCATCACGGCGCTGCAGGCGAGCAGCGCGGCGGCTTCGTTCGGGTCTTCGCGGCTCTGGCGCACCGCGGGCATCACCACGCCGCCGACCGCCGCGATATCCGCCAGTTTCGAGCCGGAGACGCCCGAGAAGAACGCGGTCGCCATGATCGTGATGAGGCCGAGTCCGCCGCGGACCCGCCCGAACATGCGCAGCAGCAGTTCGATCAGGCGCGACGACATGCCGTTCGTTTCCATCAGAAGGCCGGCGAGCACGAAGAATGGAATGGCAAGCAGTACGAAGTGATCGGTGCCGGCCATGACCTGCTGCGAATAGACGAGCATCGGCAGGGACGGTTCCGAGAGGAAGTAGAGCAGCGCCGAGAAGGCGAGCACGAAGCCGATCGGCACGCCGAGCACGAGTCCGCCGATGAAGCCGATGGCGAGCAGCGCGCCGGGCTTCGCCGCATGACCGGGCACGAGGACGTTCCACGCAAACACCGCCGTCGCGATCGCCATGCAGCCGAGCAGCGTGCCGAGCACGAGTCGGCGCGTGCCGTTCAACGCATGCGCGAGGGCGAACACTGTCATGAACAGGCTGCCCGCGACCAGCGGATACACGTTGATCCACGCCGGCAGGCCGCTCGGCGTCATCTGCCCGTATGAATCGACGAGCAGCAGACACGACGACACGCAAAGATTGGCGGCGACGCCCGCGATCACCCAATGGCCGGCATGCACGAGCGACGGTTGCCAGCGCTTCGGCAGCATGCCGCGAAACAGATCGACGCCGACATGCTGGCTGCGCCCGAGCACGGTGGCCGCGCCGAAGAAGACCAGCACGATCATCAGCGCGCGGGCGACTTCCTCGGCCCAGTCGAACGGGTCGTGCAGGACGTAGCGATAGATCACTGACAGAAACACCACGAGCACGTCCGCCGCGAGCACAGCCGCGCACAAATATTCGATGCCGCGCATCAGGCGCACGAGACCGCGCGCGAGCGCAGTCTCGCGGCCGAAGTCCGGCGCGGCGAGCGTAGCTTCGGGGCCGGGCGTCGCGGAAAATGTGGTCATGGCGTCGTTCCTCCGTTCAGGCCCGGGCCGAGGCGATGGCGGTGAAAAGCGGCGCGGTCGCGGGATATTGCTTCGCGAAGCTCGCGTACAACTGCGTCTGCATTTCCTTGCGCGCGGTGTCGCGATCGGTCTGCGACATCGGGAAGAACGTCATTCCGCGCTTCTTGAGTTCCTGCTCGGCGCTGGCGGCGGTCTGGATGGCCGCGACGCGCTGCTTCGCGGTGGCGTCCTGCGCGGCCTTCTGGAACGCGGAACGCAGGTTCTCGGGGATTTTCGCGAGCGCGCGGCGGCCCATCACGACGACGAGCGGGCTGAAGACGTGCTGCGTCTGCCAGCACGACTTCACGACCTCGTCGTACTTGCTGGCAAGCACGGTGGCGCAATCGTGCTCGAAGCCGTCGACGACGCCCGTCTGCGCGGCCATGTACAGTTCGCCGATGGGAATGGGCGTCGGCACCGCGCCCATCAGCTTGAAGGTTTCCATGAACGCGGGCGTGGGCAGGACACGCAGCTTCACGCCCTTGATGTCCGCGAGCGATTGCGTCGGCTTCTTCGTGAAGACATTTCGGCCGCCGAAGGAATAGCCCCACGTGACGACGGAGCAGCCGGCGCGCTGTTGCAGCATGCTGTCGAACGACTTGCCGACGCTGCCGTCCATCGCGCGGCCGACGTGGTCGAAACTGTCGAACACGTAGCCCAGGTCCAACATGCCGAGCTCGGGCAGCACGGTCGCCCAGATCGACGAGCCGGTGACCATCATGTCCACGGCGCCTACCTTGACCTGCTGCACGACGTCGCTTTCCTTGCCGAGCTGGTTGTTCGGGAAGTAGTCGATGCGAATCTGGTCGCCCACGCTCGCCTTCAGGTTGGCGGCGAGATTCTGGTACCAGACATAGTGCGCGGCGTTCTCGTTGGCGGGCATCGAAGACGACAAGCGCAGCGCGACGGCCGGCTGCGCGCGCACGATGGCGGGAAAGCCCGCGCCCGCCGCCGCAAGCGAGGCGGCGGAGGCTGTCTGAAGGAACCGTCGCCGGGAAATCGAATGCATGGTGTGTCTCCTGATTGCCGCGTGAGCGCGGACGAGTTTGCGCGCATGCGAGCATCCGCCGCGCGTCTGTATCGATTTAGTGTATCGATACAGTAGGCGACGGGTTGTCCAACGGTCAACCGCGCGTTTTCCCGTAGGCTCATCCGTTCTGCCGAGCGCGTTCGCCCTGAATAAACCGCTACGCGCCACAACGAACCACGGCGGTGGCCGACCCGAGATAGCAAACGACTCGGCGTTTTCACCTAGTTGACTCGTCCGCGCACTCTGCCCAAACTGCGTTCCATGCGGTGTGATCACACATCACAACGACAACCGGCATGCCTTTGGGAGGTCTTCTCGTGGCGACTCGCGCATCACCGGACTTACCGGCACTCGAACTGGTTGCACGAGAGACGATGGCGAGCCGCGTCTACACGCAGTTGAGGGAAGCGATCATGACGGGACGCTTCGCGCCGGGGCAGTTGCTGAGCCTGCGCAGCGTCGCGGAAGCGGTCGGCTCGTCGACGATGCCGGTACGCGCCGCGCTCACCCGCTTGCAGGCGGAAGGCGCGCTGATCGACGGACCCGGCCGCGCGCTCATGGTCCCGCCGATGACGCTCGAACTGCTCGAAGAACTCCGCGACGTGCGCATCGCGCTCGAAGGCGCGGTGGCCAAACGCGCGGCTTCGCGGATGACCCGCTCGCATCTCGCTTCGCTACAGGACATCTTCGACGAGATGGATGCTCACGTGGAAGCGGGCGACGTGGCCGCCTACCTGCGCAGCAACTTCAGATTCCATAGCGCGATCTACGCGCACGGCGCGAGCGAAATCACCCAGGCGACGATCCAGAACCTCTGGATGCGCATCGGGCCGTTTCTCAACCTCGTCGCGCCCGACATTCCCCACATGCGCCGTTCGATGGCCGCGCATCGTCATATCGTCGAGGCGCTGTGGCGCGGCGACGGCGAGGGTGCGCGCGCCGGTATCGAGGAAGACATCGGCGACGCCGCGGCCGATTTGCAGGAGCGCCTGCAAAGCGCCACGAGCGACGAAGCAAGCGACGACGGCGGCGGCAATCTGGCGCAGGCCTGAATCGAAGAAGATTCGTACAACGAATGAAAACAAACGGAGACGGACAATGACGGTTCTGCAGATGCTGAAACCGCACGCGGGCTTGCGCGTGCTCATCACCGGAGGCGCATCGGGCATCGGGCTGGTGATTGCGCGGGCGTTCGTCGATGCAGGCGCGCGCGTCCACGTTTGCGATGCGAGCCAGCAAGCGATTGACGAACTCGCGAAAGCCGAAGCGGGCGCGGAGTTGAATCCGATCACGGCGACGCTCGCCGATGTCTCGGATCGCGACGCGGTGGAGCGCGTGTTCGCGGACGTGCAAAGCCAGCTCGGCGGGCTCGATGTGCTCGTGAACAACGCCGGCATTGCCGGGCCGACCGGCGGCATCGACGAAATCGACGTCAAGGCGTGGGAAGACACCGTCGATGTCAATCTGAACGCGCAGTTCTACTTCGCGCGCCGCGCGGTGCCGCTGCTGCGCGAAGCGAGGGAAGGCGGCACGATCATCGCGCTGTCCTCGGTGGCGGGGCGTCTCGGCTACGCCTTCCGCACGCCGTACGCCGCGACGAAATGGGCCGTGGTCGGCATGACCAAGAGCCTCGCGATCGAACTCGGTCCCGACAACATACGCGTCAATGCAATCCAGCCGGGCATCGTGAAAGGCCCGCGCATCGAGCGGGTCATCGACGCGCGCGCGAAGCAGCTCAATCTCTCTTACGAAGAGATGGAGAAGCAGTATCTCGCCAAGATTTCGCTGCGCCGCATGACGACGCCGGAAGAAGTCGCGGCCACTGCGCTCTTTCTGTGCTCGCCTGCGGGCAGCGGCATCTCGGGACAGGCTATCTCGGTCTGCGGCAACGTCGAAGTTCTCTAACGCACGAGGATTCCATGGCAACGAAACGCAAGGTCATCATCACCTGCGCGCCGACCGGCGCCATTCATACGCCGTCGATGTCGCCGTATCTGCCGGTCACGCCGCAAGAGATCGGCGATGCCGCGCTCGCCGCCGCCAAGGAAGGCGCGGCGATCATTCACCTTCACGCTCGCGATCCGAACGATGGCCGTCCGACGCAGGACCCCGCCGTGTTCCAGGAATTCCTGCCGCGCATCAAGGCGGAAACCGATGCCGTGATCAACCTGACAACCGGTGGCAGCCCGCACATGACGGTGGCCGAGCGCCTGAAGCCCGCTCATCACTTCCAGCCGGAGGTGGCGTCGCTGAACATGGGCTCGATGAACTTCGGCCTCTATCCGATGCTCGATCGCTTCAAGGAACTCAAGCACGACTGGGAGCGCAAGCATCTCGAGAACAGCCGCGATCTCGTGTTCAAGAATACGTTCGCGGATATCGAATACATCCTGACTTCGTGTGGCGCGAACGGCACGCGCTTCGAGTTTGAGTGCTACGACATCTCGCACTTGTACAACCTCGCGCATTTCGTGGATCGCGGGCTGGCGAAGCCGCCGTTCTTCGTACAGAGCGTGTTCGGGCTTCTGGGCGGCATCGGCGCGCATCCGGAAGACCTCGCGCACATGAAGCGAACCGCCGATCGTCTCTTCGGCAGCGATTACGTCTGGTCGATTCTCGGCGCGGGCCGCAACCAGATCGCGCTCGGGTCTATCGGCGTCGCGCAAGGGTCCAACGTGCGCGTCGGACTGGAAGACTCGCTGTGGATCGAGCCCGGCAAGCTCGCCGATTCGAGCGCGGCGCAGGTGCGCAAGATCAAACAGGTGATCGAAGGACTGTCGCTCGATATCGCGACGCCCGCTGAAGCGCGCCAGATGCTGCAACTGAAGGGCGCCGACAACACCAACTTCTGACCGGGAGCGCACAGTGAGCGCGAAGCTGAAAGTCGTCGCGATGCCGACGGGATGGCTCACCGTCGATCGGTCATCGCAAGTCTATGGCCGTTACTTCGGCCAGCAGATCAAGGTGCCGGTGTGGTCCACGGCCATCGTCGGCGCGGGCAAGAAGATCGTGGTCGATACCGGCATACACGATCCGGGCTGGGTGTCGAGCTTCGTCTGCCCTTGCGATCAGGCGCCGGAAGAAAGGCTGGAACGCGCGCTGAAGGAATACGTAGGCTGGAGCGCGGACGAGGTCGATATCGTCATCAACACGCACCTGCACTACGACCACTCGGGCGGCAATACGCTGTTCAAGAACGCACGATTCATCGTGCAGGCGCAGGAATGGGAATACGCGGGTCGCCCGCTGCCGACGCAGGCCACGTATTACCAGGAGTTTCTGATCGGCCGCGAGCCGCTCGCGTACTTCCGCTGGCAGTTCGTGCACGGCGTCGCCGATATCGTGCCGGGCGTGCGTGTCGTGCCGACGCCGGGTCATACGCCGGGCCATCAGTCCGTCGCCGTGGATACGGAAGAAGGCGTGGTGCTGATCGCGGGAGATTGCGCGAACTGCATGGAAAACATCGTCGATCTGGTGCCGGTCGGCATCGTGCACGAGACGCTTGCCGAGATGGGCTCGCTCTCACGCATACGCCAGATCGCCGACTTCGTGATTCCCGGACACGATCCTAACGTCGTGCCGGGAAGCGCGGGCATCGCATTGCCGGCGAGCGCGCGCTTGCCGCATGTAGTGAAAGAGGCGTAAGTCCGAAAGCAGTCAAGAAGACAACCAGCGGAGGAAGACATGAAAGCATGGACGAATACGATCCGTCATGCGGGCCGGGCAGCGCTCGGCCTCGCGATGGCGACGGCGCTTGCGATGTCGGGAAGCGCGCACGCAGCGGGCAAATACAAGGTGTTTCTGTCGATGAGCTATGTCGGCAACGACTGGCAGACGGAAGCCGCGAACATGGTCAAGGCCATGGCGAACACGCCGGCGTTGAAGGACAAGGTCGATCTCGAAGTGCAGGTCGCGGGCACCGATGCGCAGAAGCAGATTCAGCAGATCAACTCGATGGTGCAGGCGGGCGCGAAGGCCATCATCATCTATCCGATCTCGCCCACTGCGCTGAATCGCGCGATCAAGAATGCCTGTTCGAAAGGCGTGGTCGTCGCGGCGTATGACGCCGAAGTGACCGAGCCGTGCGCGCACAACGTGAACATCGACCAGCATCAGGCCGGCACCGTGACCGCGGAATGGCTCGCGAAGACGATCAACGGCAAGGGCAACATCGTGATGATCAACGGCGTGCCGGGCACCTCGGTGGACCGCGCGCGCACCGAAGCCGCGAAAGCCGTGTTCGCGAAGTATCCGGGCATCAAGATCGTCGCGGAAGGCACCGGCATGTGGAGTCAGGCGACGGCCAAGACCGAACTCTCGAAGATTCTCGCCACCAATAGCTGGGACAAGATTGACGGCTTGTGGATGCAGGTCGGCTGCTTCACGGCGGCGTCGATGCAACTCGACGCCGGCATCGCGGACGACAAGATCAAGCCGTGCGCGGGGGAATCGTCGAACGGGCATCGCGTGCAGATGCTTCCGCCCGGCGAGGTCAAGGGACAGGGCGCGTATCGCTCCATCGGCTACCGTTCGATCTCGTACGGCGCGCCGCCGTACTCCGGCGCGATGGCGCTCAAGATGGCTGTCGCGAAGCTCGACGGCAAGGACTTCCCGCAGCACATCACGCTCAAGCTGCCGCTCGTGGAGAACGGCCAGTCGAAGCTGTGCAAGACCGGCAGCATCGACGAACTGAAGGCGGGCTGCACGGCCTTCAGCCCGGACAAGGTGCCGCCGGGCTGGTTCGCGGACATCTACTCCGAGGACACGAAGGAAGTCGGCTTCAACGCGGCGCTCACGGGCAACCAGGACTAAAGGCGCTCATCATGAACGACGCATCTCTGGCGATCGATCTATCGAACGTGACGAAGCGTTTCGGCGCGACGGTCGCACTCGACGGTGCGTCGTTCCGCGTGAAGCGCGGCGCGGTGCACGCGCTGCTCGGCGAAAACGGCGCCGGCAAATCCACCACGGTCAAGCTGCTGTCCGGGTTGATGCAGCCGGACGAAGGCAACATCCGCGTGATGGGCGCGGAGGTGGCCATGCGCGGACCGAAGGACGCACATCGGGCGGGCGTGCAGACCGCGTTTCAGGAAATGACGCTGGTGCGCGATCTCACGGTCGCGCAAAATCTTCTGATGTCGTACGAGCCGACGGGACTCTTCGGGCGCATCAAGAAGCGCGAAGCGCAGCGGCAGGCGTCGGAGTGGCTGGAAAAGCTCGAACTCTCCGACGTGCGTCCCGGCGCGTATATCCGCGACCTGTCCTTGCCGGTGCGACAGAAGATCGAGATCGCGAAGGCGATCGTGCGCGGACCGCAAGTGCTGCTGCTCGACGAGCCCACGTCCGCGCTTTCCGGGCGGGACGTCGCGTGGTTGTCGCGCCGCATCGATGAACTGAAGGCGAAGGGCGTGACCTTCGTGTTCATCTCGCATCGCATGCAGGAAGTGCGCGAGTTCTGCGACAGCCTTACCGTGTATCGGAACGGTCGCGACGTCGGCGAGTTCGATGCGGCGGATATTACGGATGACGAAGTAATCAAGCTCGTCATCGGCAGGTCGCTGGAAGCGAAGTATCCGCCGAAGATCGAGCCGCCCGCGCTGCGCGAAGCGGCGCCGAAGCCGCCTGCGATGGAGGCGCGCGGCGTGCGCGTCGACGGCGTGGTGACCGACTTCGATCTCGTGCTCAAGCCTGGCGAGGTGCACGGCATTGCCGCGTTGCAGGGAATGGGGCAGCGCGAGCTGTTCGAAGCGCTGTTCGGCGCGACGTATGTCGACGACGGGCAAATCCTCATCGACGGCAAGCCGGTCACGCTCACCTCCACCGCCGATTCGCTCAAGGCGGGCGTTTCGACGAGCTTTCTGCCGGAGGATCGCAAGACCGAAGGCTTGTTCCTTCGGCTGGCGGGCGGCGACAACGTGTCCCTGCCGGTCATCGGGCGTTATGCGCGCTTCGGCCTCATCGACCGCAAGCGCGAGCAGGCCGCCATCCGCACGTCGCTCGCGCAGATGGAAGTCAATCCGCGCGCGCTCTATAAGCCGTGTCTGTCGTTCTCGGGCGGCAACCAGCAGAAGATCGCGATGGCGAAATGGCTGCTCACGCAAAGCCGCGTGTGGCTGATGTTCGATCCGACGCGCGGCATCGACGTCGGCACCAAGCATCAGATCTTCGTGCTGATGCGCGCTTTCGCGGCGGCGGGCGGTTCCGTGCTGTTCTATTCCACCGATGTCCCTGAGCTCGTCAACGTCTGCGACCGCGTGTCAGTGATGTATCGCGGCCGCAATGTCGGCGAGCTTTCCGGCGACGCGCTCACGGAAGAAAACGTGATGCGCAAGATGCTTTCGACTTGAGAGGTGCTTCCATGAAGGTAGCCATTGCGTCGCCCGACAGCGAGACCGTCAAGCCGGGCACGGGAACGGGATGGGGCGCGCGTCTGGACCATCATCGCGGGCTGATCATTGCGGTCGGCGCTTTGTGCGCCATGCTGGCCGCTTGGGTTGCGCTGTCCGCGACGCCGGTGGGCATGTACGACCTCGGCTCGGTCATTTCCAGCGCGACGACGCTCGCGCTCGCGGCCATCGGACAGACCATCGTCGTGCTGACCGGAGGCTTCGACTTGTCGGCCTCCGCGGTCGTCTCGCTCGCGAATGTGCTTGCAGTGCGATTCGTACAGGGCACGCCGCTCGAACAATGGATGGGCGCGGCGCTCATCATCGCGATCGGCGGCGGCATCGGGCTCGTCAACGGCGCGCTGATCGCCTGGTTCCGCCTGCAATCCATCGTCGTCACGCTCGCGACGATGTTCATGGTGCAGGGCATGACGCTCCTGATTCAAAACAAGCCGGGCGGCAGTGTCGGCGAGCAGTTCGGCGCATTCCTCACGTCCGATCTGATTCCCGAGAAATTGCCGATGTCGGCGGGCGTCCTGATCGTCGCGTTGTTGATCTGGGCATTCGTGAAGCGCACGCGCTTCGGCGTGGGCCTGTACGCGCTCGGCAGCGATCCCGACGGCGCGTTCGCCAACGGCATGCCGGTGACACGCTATCGCATGGCGACGTATGCGCTCGCCGGCATGTTCTACGCGGCGGCGGGGCTGTACGTGTCGGCGCAGACCGGTTCCGCCGATCCGCTCGTGGGCCGTCCGCTGCTGCTGTCGATGTTCACTGCCGTCGTGCTCGGCGGCACCTTGCTCGGCGGCGGGCGCGGCGGCTGCGTCGGCACCGTGTTCGCCGCGATGACGCTGATGATCACCGTGAATATCCTGCTGGTGCTGAACGTATCGGCGTTCTTCACGACGATCGCCGAGGCGGTCATCCTGATTCTCGCGGTGCTCGGTGCGTCGATCGGCAAGGAATCGGCGGCGCGTGAGTCCATGCGTCACGCGGCGCAGTGGCTGAAGGCGGTGCGAACAGGCACGCGCGTCACGAGCGACGGGCGGGCGCGGCGCGTGTCGTTCCAGGTGAACGACTTCCGCCCGATCGAGAACACGGAGCTCAAGGGCCGCGCGATCGGCGACTGGATCGAGCGCAATCGCGAATGGGCGAAGTATGTGCTGCCCGCCTATCTGCTTTTCATCGGCGTCGTCGCGGTCACGGGCGTCGTGTACGGGCCGGGCGTGCTCTTCAGCGCGAACTTCTACAGCAGCCTGCTCACGCTCACGCTGTTCCTCGCGATCCTCGGGCTCGGTCAGGGCGCGGTCATCCTGACCGGCGGCCTCGATCTGTCGATGCCGTGGCTCATCACGCTCTCCGGCGTGCTGCTGACGGGCCTCACGCACGGCGTCAATGGCGCGGCCGCGTGGGCCGTGCCGGTCGTGCTGGGCGTAGGCGTGCTCGTGGGGCTTTTCAACGGCATCGGCGTCGTCATGCTCGGGCTGCCGCCTATCGTGGTCACGCTCGCGGCCAACGGACTGCTGCAAGGCCTGACGCTCATCTACTGCAACGGCTCGCCGCAAGGCTGGGCGCCGTCGGCGGTCAGCGACTTCACCAATGGCCGGCTCGGGCCGCTGTCGCTCGCCGCGTGGAGCGTGCCGGTGTTTCTCGCGTTCGCGCTATTGCTTTTGCATCGCACGCCGTTCGGACGCCGCATCTATGCAGTCGGCAACTCGCAAATCGCGGCGAAGCTCTCGGGCGTGCGCGTGGGCGCGGTCCTGATTGCCGTGTACTGCGTCTCGGCCGTGTGCGCGGCGCTCGTCGGGCTGCTGCTCGCGGGCTTCAGTTCGCAGGCATTCCTCGGCATGGGCGATCCTTACCTACTGCCGTCCATCGCGGTCGTCGTGGTGGGCGGCGCGCTCATCACCGGCGGACGCGGCCATTATCTCGGCGTGTTCGGCGGCGCGCTGCTGCTGACGGCGCTGGGCACGCTGCTCGCCGGCACGACGGTTCCGCCTGCGGTGCGCGACATCATCAACGGAGTGGTCGTGCTGGCTGCCGTCATCACGCTGCGCGACAAACGCGCCTGACATAAGGAGAACGAAACATATGAGCATGAGAGAGATAGCGGTGATCGGTTCGGGGCGGATCGGCCGCGCATGGGCGATCGTGTTCGCCCGCAGCGGCTTTACCGTGAAAATCCACGATGCCTCGCGAGACATGCTGTCGGGCGCGATCCCCGCCATTCGCGAAAGCGTCGAGGATCTCGCTTCCTTCGGCCTGATCGACGAGAGCGTGGACCGTATCGTCGGGCGCATCGAGGCGTGCGATACGCTTGCCGAAGCGGTGGCCAACGCGGATCTGGTGCAGGAGAACATCGCTGAGGTCGTCGATGTGAAGCGCGCCATGTTCGCCGAACTCGACCGCCTCACGAAGCCCGAAGCGCTGCTCGCCAGTTCCACATCGGGGCTGCCCGCGTCGACGTTCACGGAAGGGCTGGAGGGTCGCGCGCGGTGCCTCGTCGCGCATCCTGTCAATCCGCCGTCGCTCGTGCCGCTCGTCGAACTTTGCGGCACGCCGTGGACGTCGCAAGAGACGCTGCAACGCGCGCGCGCGATCTACGAGGAAGCAGGACAGAGCCCCGTCACGGTGAACCGCGAAATCTCGGGCTTCCTGCTGAACCGCATTCAAGGAGCGGTACTGGACGAGGCGTTGAGCCTCTACGAGCAAGGCTACGCGAGCGCTGCCGATCTCGACACGGTTATGCGCGATGGGCTCGCCATGCGGTGGTCGTTCATGGGCCCGTTCGAAACGATCGACCTGAACGCGCCCGGCGGCGTGGCGGATTACGCGTCGCGTTACGGCGGCACCTATCGCAGCATCGCGGATACCCGCGTGCCGTTCTCGTGGTCCGAAGAAGCCATCGCGAGCCTGCACGCGCAGCGCCGCGAACAACTCCCGGCCGACCAGATCGAGGCGCGCAGCCGGTGGCGCGATCGCCGTCTGATGGCGCTGCTCGCGCACCGGCGCGCCGAGAAGAACAAGAACGACTGACAGAACGAACCCATCAAGGAGACGACGATGCCCGAAGTACGCTTGCTGGTCGATGCCAATAATCACCTGGGCGAAGGACCGCTCTGGGACGTGCGCGAAGATCGGCTCTACTGGATCGACAGCACGGCAGCCGAAATCTACAGTTGCCGTGCGGATGGAAGCGAGGTCACGCGTTACTTCGTGCCGCATCATATCGGCTCGATGGCGTTGCGCGAGAAGGGTGGCGCAGTCGTGGCGCTCGCCAACGGTCTGCATTTCTACGACTTCGAGTCGCAGACCGTCGAGTTCATCGCCGATCCCGAATCCGACGATCCCGAGACGCGCTTCAACGACGGCAAGGTGGATCGGCGCGGCCGCTTTATCGCGGGCACGATGGCTTACGACTTCGACCGCTATTTCGCGGATCGCGGCCAGCGTTCGACGCGCAGCGGCGCGTTGTACCGGCTTGACACCGATGGCCGCGTGACGCGGCTCGACAGTGGCATCACCTGTTCGAACGGTCCGTGCTGGAGTCCGGATAATCGCACGTTCTATTTCACGGACACTTACAGCAAGGAGATGTACGCCTACGACTACGACATCGAAACGGGCGGCATTTCGAACAAGCGGCTTTTTGCATCGGCCCGGAACATGGCGGGCACCTTCGATGGCGCGACTGTCGACGAGGAGGGTTATATCTGGTCGGCGCTGGTGTTCGGTGGGCGCATCCTGCGCTTCTCGCCGGATGGAAAGCTCGATCGCGTCGTGCCGTTTCCGGTGCGCAATCTGACGAGCGTGATGTTCGGCGGCGCGAATCTCGACACCCTGTACGTATCGACCATGGGCCGGCCCATGTGGGGCATTCCGCAGAAAGAGCAGGACAAAGGCGGATTGTTCGCGGTGACAGGACTCGGCGTGCGAGGGCTTCCCGAGCCGCGTTTCGCTGGATGAATGCTGCTATGCGGCGGAGCGCAACGCGATGACCCGCGCTCCGCTCCGCCGCTTGCGCCTTACTTCGCCACCTGCTCGCGCCACTTGTAAGCCTGTTGCCAGCCGAGCAAGCGCTTGAGCTTCTCGTTGCTGAGCAGGGTTTCGGATTCCGCCAACTGCTTCTTCACCGGCACGTTCGGATAGAAGCGCTTCAGCAATTCAGCGGTGGGCAGATCGGACGAGACGTCGTCGGCGGCGACGTTCATGACCTGGAATCCCAGACCGTCCTTCTCGATACCGAGGCGCGCGGCCGTCGCGAGGTCGCGTCCGTCGATGTAGCTCCATGCAATGCGCTTTCTCAACGCGGGATTCTCCAGCCACGCCGGGAATTTCTGGTAATCGGCGGGATCGAGCACGTTGCCGATCCGAAAGCAGTAGATATCCGCGCCCGTGCGGGCGTGAAACGCTTTCGCCGTGACTTCGTTAATGACCTTCGACGTGGCATAGCTGTCCATCGGATCCACGGGATACTCTTCGTCCAGCGGGAAGTACACGGGGTCGCGATGCCGGTGCGCGAACACCACGCCGTATGTCGTCTCGCTCGATGCGACGATCACCTTCTTGATGCCGAGTTTCGATGCCGCATCGAGCACGTTGTAGGTGCCCATGACGTTGATGCGAAAGACCTCATTGTCGGTCGTGACCAGAATGCGCGGAATCGCCGCGAAATGCACGATGGCGTCGATCGGCTTCGGCTCGATGTCGTCGTCGAATTCCTTCGGCGTCGTCGTGGATGCGAGCGCGTTGAAGACCTGTCCCGCGTCGGTGATGTCGGTAATGAGCGTGCGAGCGGTGCCCTTCGCCATAGGCACGCGGTCCACGTTCAGCACCTCGTAACCGTGCGCGACCAGATCCTCCACCACCCACTTGCCGGCCAGGCCGCTACCGCCGGTCACAATCACTCGCTTCGTCATGCTGCGCTCCTTTGAATTCGATAAGTGTGTGCGCGCATCGTAGCCGTTATTGGCGTTCCATTTCTGTGACGCGCGTCATAGCGGCGCGCGAGTTGTTCTACGGGTCATCCCCGATGCCCGACTATGACGCGCGTCACAGATTTGCCGTTTCCATCGCGCCTATGATCGGCCTCAGCCTGAACGGAGGAGCGATCGGTGAGCGCACTATCGTCGAACAAAGCATCGGATAAGCCGCAGCCGCAGTCATCACGCGGGGTGGCACTGCTGCGTGCCTGTATGCGCATCCGCGAGCTGAACGTACTCTCCGTGGTGTTGCTGGTCGGACTGCTGATCAGCGCGTTCTCGCCGTACTTTCTCACCACCAATAACCTGATGGGCGTGTTCCGCTCATTCTCGCTCGTGGCGCTCATGTCCATCGGCATGATGCTCGTCATCATCACGGGCGGCATCGATCTCTCGGTCGGCTCGGTCATGGGGCTGTCGTCGCTCGTGACGGCGCTCGCCTTTCAGCACGGCATGACGGCATTCGCCGCGGTTCTGTCGGGGCTCGCGGTCGGCGTGATCGTCGGCGGCTTCAACGGCCTGATGATCACGTGGATACAGTTGCCGCCCTTCATCGCGACGCTCGGCACCTTGTCGATCGGGCGAGGGCTCATGTACATCATCACCAAGGGCGTGCCGGTCACGCCAGACGTGCCGGATGCGTTCACGTTCATCGGGCAGGGGTATATCGGCTTCGTGCCGTTTCCGGTCGTCATCCTGCTCGCGATGACCGGCGTGTTCTCCGTCGTCATGCGTCAGACGCGCTTCGGCCGTCACGTCTACGCGACGGGCGGCAACGAAGTGGCCGCGAGATTGTCCGGCGTGCGCACCGCCCGCGTGAAATTCGCGGTGTACGTGCTGTCCGGACTGATCGCGTCGATGGCGGGCGTCATCGCGTTCTCGCGCTTCGTGTCGGCGGAACCGGCCTCGGGATTCGGCGCGGAACTGGACGTGATCGCGGCGGCGGCCATCGGCGGCGCGAGCCTTTCGGGCGGCGCGGGCAGCGTCGAAGGCGCGATCATCGGCGCGGCGCTCGCCGGCATCATCACGAACGGCGTGGTGCTTCTCAACATCGATACCTATGCGCAGCAGGCCATTACTGGCTGCGTGATCCTGATTGCGGTGAGCATCGACATATGGCGCGTGCGCCGCAAAGGGCCCTGATTCGAGCCTGATCGACAGAAACCATAACGGGAGACGAAGCATGAAGACCACGCCAAGAATCATCGCGGGCTTGACGCTCGCGCTTTGCGCCACGCTCGGCAGCGCTGCGCACGCAAAGGAGGGAAAGGACATATCGGTCGCCGTGATTCCCAAGGTCGCGGTGCCGTTCTTCGACGACTGCAACAAGGGCGCTCAGTCCGCCGCGGACAAGGCCGGCGTCAAATATCAATGGGTCGTGCCGCAGAACACGCAGGGCTCGACGCAAGTGCAGATCATCGAAGACCTCATCTCGCGTCACGTGGATGGCATCGCCATTTCCGTGAACGAGCCCAAATCGGTCGAAGGCGTCATCAAGCGGGCCGCGCAAAGCGGCGTTAAGGTCCTGACCTATGATTCGGATTCGCCGAAGAGCGGCCGCTCGATGTACATCGGCACGAACAACGTGCAGGCAGGCGAGACGATGGCCGACACGATGGGCCGTGCGCTGAACGGCAAGGGCGAGGTCGCGATCGTGACGGGGCAGCTCGGCGCGGTGAATCTCAACGAGCGCATCGCCGGCATCAAGAAGGGCCTCGCGAAGTACCCCGGTATCAAGATCGTCGAGACGCAGGGCACGGACGACGACCTCGCGCGTGGCGTGTCCGTTGTCGAGACGACGCTGCGCGCGCATCCGAACCTGAACGGTATCTTCGGCGTGAGTCAGGTCGGCGGCCCGGCGGTGGCGAAGGTGCTCAATACGAAGGAATTCGGCGCGATGAAAGGCAAGCTCGAAGTGCTCGCCTTCGACGATCTCCCGGATACGCTCAAGGGCCTGAGAGATGGCTATATTCAGGGCATCATGGTGCAGCGTCCGGTGACGATGGGCTCCCTCGCGGTTCAGCATCTGGTCGCGCAGATACAGGGCAAGGAAACGCAGGAGAAGGACATCGACACGGGCGTCACGGTGGTGACGAAGGACAACATCGGCAGCTACACCAAATGACACCCGCCGGCGACCGTACGAAGCCCTTTCTGGAGATGCGCGGCATCTCCAGAACGTTTCCCGGCGTGAAGGCGCTCGACCACGTCGATCTGGCAATCTACAGGGGCGAAGTGCTCGCGCTCGCCGGCGAAAACGGCGCAGGCAAGAGCACGCTCATGAAGGTGCTCACAGGCGTGTATGCGCCCGATCCCGGCGGCGTCATTCTCGTCGAAGGTCGCGAAGTGACGATCGCGGACAGCAATCATGCGCGCGCGCTCGGCGTCAATATCATCTATCAGGAACTGGCGGTCGTCGAGAATCTGACGGTCGGCGAGAACATCTTTCTGGCGAAGGAGCCGCTTACGCGCTTCGGCCTCATCGATCGCGCGCGCATGCATCGCGAAGCGCGCGAGGTGCTGCAGATGATCGACATGGACGTCGATCCGGCGACGCGCGTGAGCGAACTGAGCGTCGGGCAGCGGCAGATGATTGAGATCGCGAAGGCGCTGTCCGCGCAGTCGAAGGTCATCGTCATGGACGAGCCGACGGCGTCGCTCAGTCATCACGAAACAAGCGTGCTGCTGGGACTCGTCAAGCGCTTGCGCGAGCGGGGCATTGCCGTCGTCTACATATCGCATCGGCTCGAAGAGGTTTTCGAACTCGCGGATCGCGTGACCGTGCTGCGCGACGGCCGCACGGTCAGCACCATGCCGATCGACCGCGTGACCCGTGAAACGCTCGTGCGTCAGATGGTCGACCGCGAGTTGAGCGAGCTTTATGGCGAGCCGCAATCGCACGCGACCGGCCATCCTGTGCTCGAAGTGCGCGATCTGTCGCTCAGGCAAAGCAAGTCCGCCGATGCGCGCATACGCGATATCAGTTTCACGCTGCATCGCGGCGAAGTGCTCGGCATCGCGGGGCTCGTCGGCTCGGGACGCACCGAGATCATGGAGATGATCTTCGGCATGCGCCCGTCGACTGGCTCGATCCTGATGGAGGGCGAGCCGGTCGCGATCCGCAACCCTCACGATGCGATCCGCGCGGGCATCGGCTTCGTCACCGAGGACCGCAAGGCGCAAGGCCTCGTGCTTGGCATGAGCGTGCGCGAGAACTTCAGCCTTACGCATCTCTCGCGCTATTCGCCGTTCCAGTTTGTTCAGCACGCGCGCGAGCGGTCCAGTTGCGCGGAATACGTGCGCATGCTCGGCATCAAGACGCCGGGCGTCGAGCAGAAAGTGGTGAACCTGAGCGGCGGCAATCAGCAGAAGATCGTCATTGCGAAGTGGGTCGCGCGCCAGCCCAAGGTGCTGATCGTCGATGAGCCCACGCGCGGCATCGATATTGGCGCGAAGGCGGAAGTGCATGCGCTCATTGCGCGGCTCGCGTCGCAGGGCATCGGCGTGATCGTGATCTCGTCGGACCTGCTGGAGGTACTCGCCGTGAGCGATCGCATTCTGACCGTGCGCGAAGGGCGCATTAGCGGCGAATTGCGCCGCGAGGAAGCCACTCAAGAGAAGGTGATGGCGCTTGCCACTGCCTGACATTCACTCATTCAAACGTTAGAGCGAAGCATGGCAAAGATCGTCGTAGTGCATACCGGACCCGTTACCGTCGAGCCGCTCAAGGCGCAATTCGCAGAGCAGTTGCCGGGCGATCGCGTCATCAATATCGTGGACGACAGCCTGCTTACCGATGTGCGCGCAGCAGGACGCCTGACTCCCGAAGTGACCGCGCGTCTCTATGCGTACATGTCCAGCGCGCAGGGCATGGGCGCGGACATCATTCTGAACGCATGCTCATCGGTCGGCGAAGCGACGGATCTGCTTCGCGGCCTCATTCGCACGCCCATTGTCAAAGTGGACGAGTCGATGGCCGAAGAAGCGAGCGCGCTCGGCGCGCGCGTTGGCGTCGTCGCGACGGTGTCGACCACGCTCGAGCCCACCGTCCGTCTCATTCGCAGCAAGGCAGCCGAGCACGGACGGCAGGTCGACGTGACCGAATGCATCGCGCAAGGCGCATTCGAGGCGCTGCTCGCGGGGGACGCGGGCCGGCACGACGACATCGTGAAACGCGCGATCATCGAACTGGCCGATCGCGTCGACGTGATCGTGCTGGCGCAGGTGTCGATGGCGCGTCTCGTGCCCGCGCTCGGCTCGCTGGCGGTGCCGGTGCTTTCGAGCCCGCAAAGCGGCGTGGCCGCCGTCAAGCGGGCGCTTGCGAATGTCGCTTAAGCCGTCGCGAGCGCGTGCGTTCTGCCGATGAAGCGCGAGACGAACGCGGGCGTCAGCACGATCTTGCGTTCGCGCATGTCGACGAGACCTTCGGCCTTGAGATCGCTGATATGCCGGTTCACCGATTCGCGCGACGTCCCGATGAATTCCGCGAGCTTGTCCTGCGCGATCGGCAAGTCGATGAGAATCGCATCGCCCTGATCGGCGTAGTCGCACGCGATGCCCACTTGTCCCGAGAACATCACGAGGATGTTGGTGAGCCGCTTGCGCACGTCGTGCAGCGAAAGGTTCTCGATCAACTGCTGCGCTTCCTGCCAGCGCAGATAGTGATTGCGCAGCACGAACTGGTTGATGACGTCGTAGCGCGCGAGCAGGTCCTTGAAATCCTGCTTGCGGATGAAGCAGACCATGCTCGGCGCGAGTGTCTGTGCGTGATGCGAATAGTTCGCCTGATTCAGCACGTCGCCGTCGCCGAAGATCATGCCGGCCTTCACGAACGCCAGCGTGATTTCCTGACCGTCTTCGGTCAGCCGGTACAGCCGGACGCTGCCGCTCTTGAGCAGATAGACATGCTCGCTCGACTCATCGGGGCGATACACGATGGTGTTCTTGCGGAGCGTTCGGTGATCGCTGAATGCGGGCATTACCTCGTCGAGGCAATTGCGCTGGATGAGTGAAAGCAGTTCGCTCTTGCCGACAAACCACATTGCCGTCTCCTTGGGGTTGCCTTTCGATCGGCTCTCTTTCCGGGCGCTCGTTCGTAGGCGCATGCGGAGCCGTACTTCAGGACGGCTCATTCTACACACGCAAGCATCGCCGGGTGTCTCATGCCGCGTGCGTTGCACCGCATTTTTTTCCTCGCGAAGCGATGCGCGTTATTGCAATGCGACGAGCGCATGCGCCAGCGCGGGCGGGATTGCGTTACGAAAAATGCTGCAGGCGCGGAATGTCGCTCAGGTAGACGAACGCATGTGGCTAAGGGAAAATCCCGACAAAAACATCAGACGTCTGATGTATATTTGACTTCATGACACCTGCGGGAGCCCCATGCGTTTAAGCGTCGAACGTTCGATGAGCGACAAGATACAGGAGTCGCTTCTCACGATGATCCGCGAGCGCAAGCTCAAGCCCGGCGACCAGATTCCGACGGAAATCGAGCTATGCGAGCTGCTGGGCGTGGGGCGTTCGAGCCTGCGCGAAGCGGTCGCGCAAATGATCTCGCACGGACTGCTCGAACGCGTGCAAGGCAGAGGAACGTTCATCAGACAAATTTCGCTCAAGCTGCAAGGCGGGCTGGATGATCTGATGTCCGTGACCGACATGATCAAGAGTGTCGGCGCGGTACCGTCGACGAGCCGCATCCACATAGACATCATTGGGGCATCGGACAGTCTTGCGGAAAAGCTGGGTATCGAGGCAGGCGACGAATGCGTGCGCATCGAGCGGGTGCGCCGCGCGGACGACGCGATTGCCGCGTACTGCATCGACACCATCCCGAAGACGCTGTTCGATGCCGCGGACGGGGAACTGGGTGAGTCGCTGTTCGGCATGTTCGCGCGTACCGGGCGCCGTTTGTCCCACACGCATACGTCGATACAGCCGACCATCCTCACGCCGCGCGATCTGCCCGAACTGGGCGATGGCTTCGGTCTGTTTCTGCTGCTGGACGAAGTAGATTTCGATCAGAGCGGCGAGCCGCTTTGCTATAGCAACGACTACTACAACACGAGCATCTTCAAGTTCGACCTGGTGCGCAAACGTCGCTGAAGCGTTCCGCTGACCTGCGCGCTCAACACATCGGAGGAGACACCGATGGAGTTCGAAGCATTTACCGCAGCCGCACTTGCCGATTACCTCGGCGGCATCCCCGAAGTGCGCGCGCGGCTGGGCGATCCCGACGATCTCGAGATCGTCGAAGTGGGGGACGGCAATCTCAACTTCGTGTACTTCGTGACCAACGCGAAGGCGCGCGAGCGCAGCGTCGTCGTGAAGCAAGCGCCGCCGTTCCTGCGGCTCGTCGGCAAGAACTGGCCGCTGTCCTGCCAACGCATGGAGCATGAAGTCGCGGCGTTGCGACGCTTCGGCGCGTTGTGCCCGCAGCATGTGCCGCAGGTCTTTCACGCCGACAGCAAGCGCTTCCTGATGGTCATGCAGCATCTCTCGTCGCATCGCATCTTGCGGCACGGGCTCATGGACGGCGTGCGGTATCCGCTGATGGCCGAGCATCTGTCGACGTATCTCGCGCAGACGCTCTTCTTCGGCTCCGATCTCTATCTCGCGCCCGACATCAAGAAGCAGGCCGTGGGCGCCGCCGTGAACGCGGAGTTGTGCAAGATCACTGAAGACCTCGTGTTCACGTTTCCGTTCGAAGACCATCCGTCGAACGTCTACAGCGCGGCCTTGCCGAGGTCCGCGCTCGAACGCCTGCGCACCGACGATGCGTTGCGCCTGGCCGCCGCCGACATGAAATGGGCCTTCATGAATCATGCGGAAACGCTGCTGCACGGCGACCTGCACACCGGCTCGATCATGGTCAACGAGCGCGAGACCTATGTCATCGACCCGGAGTTCGCCTTCTACGGGCCGATGGGCTTCGACATCGGCGCGCTGATCGCCAACCTGCTGCTTGCGTATTTCTCGCGCGATTATCACGGCCGCGTCGATGGCGGCGAACCCGGCGCGTATCAGGAATGGCTGCTCGATCAGACGGCGCGGATCTGGAACGGCTTCAGCGCGAAGTTCCTCGCGCTCTGGCGCGATCACGAAAGCCGAAGCGGCCGGCCCTTTATCGGCGGATCGGCGGATAGCCGCGCGGCCGACGCATACCGCACGCACTTCATGCGGCGGCTTCTGGCGGACACGCTGGGCTTCGCGGGCTGCAAGATGATCCGGCGCATCGTCGGCATGGCGAAGGTCGCGGAGATCACGCGCATTCCCGACGCCCATGTCCGCGCGCAGATCGAAGTGCGCTGCCTGCGCTGCGCCGAAGCGCTGCTCGTGCAGCGCGCCGCTTTGACCGGCATCGAAGATGTCACCCTGCTCGCGCGCGACATGCAGCGCGAGGCCGTCGAACAACGCTGACTGGAGCATGAATGAATTCGCAGCCCTTGTTTCCTGCGCTCGCGCCCACCATCGAGTGGCGTGACGGCAAACTGCTGCTGCTGAACCAGACGCGGCTGCCGCACGAGATCGTGGTGGAGCATGTCGCCGATGCCGCCGCCGTGTGGCGGGCCATCCACGAACTGCGCGTGCGTGGGGCGCCTGCCATCGGCGTCGCGGCGGCATATGGGTTATGCGTCGCAATGCAGGATGCGCGCGCGTTGCCCGTGGCGCGATTTCGAGCGGAACTCGAACGGCGTGCCGCGTGGCTCGACAGCGCGCGTCCCACCGCGGTGAATCTGAGCTGGAGCCTGAGGCGCTTGTTGCGGCGCGCGCGCGAATGCGACGCGCAGGATGGCGCGGCGCTCTACGACGTGCTCGTCGACGAAGCGAAGCGCATCCACGAGGAAGACATCGCGCTATGCGAAGGCATCGGCCAGCATGGCATGTCCCTCATCCGGCCGGGCAGCGGCGTGCTCACGCACTGCAATGCAGGCGCGCTCGCGACCACCGGTCTCGGAACGGCGACGGCGCCGATTTACGCGGCGCATCGCGCGGGCGTCGCATTCAACGTCTTTGCCGATGAAACGCGGCCCCTGCTGCAAGGCGCCCGTCTCACGGCGTTCGAGTTGCAGCAGGCGGGCGTCGACGTGACGCTCATCATGGATGGCGCGGCGGCTTCCATCATGTCGCAGGGTCTCGTGGATCTCGTGATCGTCGGGACGGATCGCGTGGCCGCGAACGGCGACTTCGCGAACAAGATCGGCACGCTGGGGCTCGCGATCGCCGCGCGCCACTACGGCATACCGTTCTATGTCGCGTGTCCCTCTTCGACGCTGGATTTCTCGACGGCGACGGGCGAGCGCATCGAGATCGAGGAGCGCTCGGGAACCGAGGTCACGCATCTCGCCGGGCAACGGATTGCGCCGGAGAACATCAAGGCGCGCAATCCCGCATTCGACGTGACGCCACACGCCCTCGTCACCGGCTTCATCACGGAACGGGGCATCGTCGAGGCGCCGTTCGAGCGTTCGCTCAGAAACCTCTTTGCCGCCGAAGGCAACGCGGCATGAACGCGACGGATGAGGACACGCTGCGCCGGGGCATCGTGGAAACGGCGCTCGAGATGGAACGCCTCGGCATCAACCAGGGCACGTCGGGCAATATCAGCGCGCGTCTGCGCGACGGCTTGCTGATCACGCCGAGCGGCATTCCGGCACGTGAGCTGGACGCCGCGAGCATCGTGTATCTGCCGCTTCACGTGCGCGACGACGATGATGTCTTTCGCGTCGAACGGCCGTCGTCGGAATGGCGTATTCACCGCGACCTGCTGCGCGCGCGCCCGGACATGCATGCAGTCGTGCACACGCACTCGACGGCAGCAACGGCGCTCGCCATTCACGGCCGCGATATCCCGGCCGTGCACTACATGGTGGCGGCTGCGGGCGGCGCGTCGATACGCTGCGCGCCGTATGCGCTCTTCGGCACGCAGGCGCTATCGGATCACGCGCTCGCCGCGCTGGAAGGAAGACGCGCGTGTCTGCTCGCGCATCACGGTGTCGTCGCGCTCGGCGCGGATCTCGCGCGCGCCGTCTGGCTCGCGCATGAAGTGGAAGTGCTCGCGAGGCAATATCTGCTCGCGTTGCAACTCGGCACGCCGCCTGTCCTGAGCGACGAGCAGATGGACGACGTGCTGGAACGATTCAAGACGTACGGCAAGCGCAGCAAGGACGATTGAAACCCCGCGACACGACCTGAAGCTAACGGCAATGAACAACTCATACAAAGGAGACAGTGATGGCCTGGAGTTCTGCACGATTCGATAGTTGGGGAACGTTCGGCAAATCCACCGGGGCGCTGCTGCTTTGCGCCGCCGCGCTCGCGGGATGCAACAAGAGCGAAAACACATCGTCGGGCGGCAGTGCCGCCAAGAGCGCCAGCGAAAGCGCGAGCGCGCCGGCGACCTCACCGGCAAGCGCAGCGGCGAGCGCGCCGGCGGCGGCCGCCGCGAGCGGCGCGAAGCCCAAGATCGGATTCTCGATCGCGACGTTGAACAACGCGTTCTTCGTGGGCCTAAAGGCCGGCGTCGAGCGCGGCGCGAAGGATCAGAACTTCGACCTCGTGCAGACCAACGCGAACGGCGATGCGCAGCAACAAGTGAACGATGCGCTCAATCTGCTGAGTCAGGGCGTGACGGCGCTCGTGCTCAATCCGATCGATTCAAAGGCGATCATCCCGGCCGTCGAGAAAGCGAACCAGATGAACATTCCCGTCTTCACGCTCGATCGCGGATCGGATGGCGGCAAGGTGACGTCGTTCGTTGCGTCGGACAACGTCGCGCTCGGCCAGACGGCGGCGAAGTGGATCGCGGAGCAGCTCAAGAAGCGATACGGCTCGGAGAAGGGCAACGTCGTCGACCTGATCGGTCTCGTCGGCACCACGGCGGCGACCGATCGCGAGAAGGGCTTCAGCGACGAGATCGCGAAGTATCCGGACATCAAGGTCGTGGCTCGCCAGGAAGGCGCATTCGATCAGGAAAAGTCGCTCAACGCGATGACCAATATCTTGCAGAAGTATCCGCAGATCGACGCGGTATTCGGCGCGAACGACGACAACACCGTGGGCGCGGAAAAAGCCATCGACAACGCGGGGCGCTACAAGCCGCTCGACGACAAGGCGCACATCATGGTGATCGGCGCGGACGGAACCGCACAGGCCCTCTCCGCGATTCGCGCGGGCAAGCAGGACGCGACCATCTCGCAGAACCCCATCAAGATGGCGGCGAAGTCGTTGCAGTTCATCGCGGACTTCAACGCGAAGAAGGACGTCCCCGCGAATTATGCGTGGCCGACCATGCTCATCGACAAGTCGAACATCGACTCGGACGCGGTCAAGCAGTACGGTCTGTGGTCCGAAGAAGTGAAGCAGTAAGGCCAACCGGCGGCCGCGCTTGCTTCAGGGCGCGCGGCCGCGAGCGGAATGCGAACATGACAGTCGAAACCGAACCGCGCACGCGCGCGCCTTCCAGCACGAAGGCGCCGCTTCTGCGCATGCAGGGCATCGTCAAGAGCTTTCCCGGCGTGAAGGCGCTGCGCGGCGTGAGTCTGGAATTGCAGGCCGGACATGTGATGGCGATCGTCGGCGAGAACGGCGCGGGCAAGTCGTCGCTCGTGAAGACGCTTTCGGGCGCTTATGAGCCGGACGAAGGCGACATCGAGATCGACGGCAAGCCGCTTGCGCGCGGCACGAACGCCGCCATCGACGCCGGTGTTGCCGTCATCTATCAGGAGCTCTCGCTCATCAACGACATGACGGTCGCGGAGAATCTGTTTCTCGGCCGCATGCCCGCGAGCAAGGGCTTCGTGAGGCAACGCGAGGCGCATGCGATGGCGCGCGAGGCCCTCGCGCGCGTGGGCCTCGACGACGTAGCGCCGTGGATGCGCCTCGGCGATCTGCCGCTCAACAAGCGGCAACTCGTGGAAGTCGCCAAGGCTATCGCACGCGACGCGCGCATCCTCGTGATGGACGAACCGACCGCCGCGCTGCAAAGCCACGACATCGAGAACCTGTATGCGGTCGTGCGACGCCTGCGCGAAGAAGGACTCGGCATCATCTTCATCTCGCACCATCTCGAAGAAGTGTTCGAACTGGCGGATTCCGCAGTCGTGATGCGCGATGGCGCGACCGTGGGCGCGCGTCCCATGTCGCAATGGACCGAAGCCGAACTCGTGCAGGCGATGGTGGCGCGCAATCTCGAATCGTTCTATCCGTGGGAGCCGCGCGATTATGGCGAGGTCGTCCTCGAAGTGCGCAATCTCGCAAGCGCGCCTCTGCTGCGCAACGCGAGCTTCACGGTGCGCGCGGGCGAGATCGTCGGCATCGCGGGCATCGCGGGCGCGGGGCGCACGGAACTGCTGAAGACCATCTTCGGCGCGCTGCCCGCCACGCATGGCGAGATCTTCGTGAAGGGCAGGAAGGTCTCGAATCATTCGCCGACCGAAGGCGTTCGTCACGGGCTCGTCTATACGTCGGAAGATCGCAAGCTCGAAGGGCTCGTGCTGGACGCCAGCATCGAAGAGAACATTGCGCTGTCCAGTCTCAGGGCGCTCGCGAGTGGCGGCTTCGTGCGCGGCGCGAGAAAGCGCAAGCTCGCGCAGGACGCGAGCACGCGCTTCGGCGTGCGCGCCTCCTCGGTGCTGCAAATTACCGGCACGCTCTCGGGCGGCAATCAGCAGAAGGTCATTCTCGGACGCGCCACCGCGACGAATCCGGCGGTCATCATGCTCGACGAACCGACGCGCGGCATCGACGTGGGCGCGAAGACCGAGATCTACGCGCATATGGTGGCGATGGCCCGCGCGGGCGCGGCGGTCGTCATGGTCAGCTCGGAACTGCCGGAACTGCTCGGCATGTCGGATCGCGTGCTGGTGATGTATCGCGGCAGCATCGTGACCGAAATAGCCCGCGACAAGGCGGACTCCGAAACGGTGATTCAATGGGCAACGACAGGAGCAGGGGCATGACATCCACGGCAGCCAACCGGGCGGACACCGAAGCGCTGTCGCGCCGCGTGATCCGTCAACTGAGAAGCGGCATCGGGCCATTGTTCGCGGCGCTCGTCATCATCTGCGTCGCGTTGTCGATTGCATCGCCGGAATTCCTCACGACGAGCACGCTCACCAACATCATGGTGCAGGTGTCCGTCGTGGGCATCGCGGCGGTCGGCGGCACCTTCGTCATCATCACGTCGGGCATCGATCTCTCGGTCGGATCGCTCGTCGCGCTGAGCGGCATGGTCGCCGCGACCTTCATGGCGGGATCGAGCCCGGATGCGGTCGGGCTCGGCATAGGCGGCCTCTTCATCGCGCTGGCGACGGGCGCGGTGGTCGGGGCGATTAACGGCTTCGCCATCTCATGGCTGCGACTCGTGCCGTTCATCGTGACGCTCGCTGCGATGGCAATGGCACGCGGCCTCACGCTTGCCATTTCGGACGGTCGCACGAAGTTCGACTTTCCGAACGCGTTCACCGTGTTCGGCGCGAAGGCTATCGCGGGCCTGCCCATGCCGATGATCGTGATGCTGGTCGTGTTCGTCATCGGCCACGTATTGCTGCGCAAGACCACGTTTGGTCATCAAGTGTTCGCGGTCGGCGGCAATCAGGAGGCCGCGCGGCTCGCGGGCATTCCGGTGCGGCGCGTCGTGTTTCTCACGTACATGCTCGCGGGTGTCACGGCGGCGATCGCGGGCATCGTGCTCGCGGGACGGCTGAATTCCGCGCTGCCGTCGGCGGCGAACGGTCTGGAACTTCAGGTCATCGCGGCCATCGTGATCGGCGGCACGTCGCTCGCGGGAGGGCGCGGCTCGATCGTCGGCACGTTCATCGGCGTCGTGCTGATCGGCGTCATTAACGTCGGCCTGTCGCTGCTGGGCGTGAACCCGTTCTGGACGCAGTTCATTCAGGGCGGGGTGATCTTCGCCGCGGTCCTGCTGGATGCGCTGAGCCAGCGACGCAAGCTGTGAAACACGCGACGTCAACGAATAACGCAGGACATCGACAGGCAAACCAAGGAGACACGCGAAGATGAAGAAGATCATCAACAACCCGGAAACCTTCGTCGACGAGATCATCGACGCCCTCTTGCTTGCGCATCCGAGATGGATCAAGGCGGCGAACGCGGACAAGCGCGCGCTCGTTCGCGCCGATGCGCCCCGCGAAGGCCGCGTAGGCATCGTGACCGGCGGCGGATCGGGCCACATGCCGGGATTTCTCGGCTATGTGGGCGAAGGCTTGTGCGGCGGCGTGGCGGTGGGCAACGTGTTTTCGTCGCCATCGTCGGAACAGATTCTGGAGGCCACCAAAGGCGTGAATGGCGGGGCGGGCGTGCTTTACGTGTACGGCAATTATGGCGGCGACGTGCTCAACTTCGATCTCGCGTCGGACCTCGCGGATGCCGAAGGGATCGAAGTGAAGACCGTCGTGCTGACCGATGACGTCGCATCGGCGCCGAAGGAGCGCGCGTCCGACCGGCGCGGCGTCGCGGGCATGGTGTTCGCGTTCAAGTGCGCGGGCGCGGCGGCCGAACGCGGCGACTCGCTGGAAGAAGTGGCCCGCATCTGCGCGAAGGCCAATGCGAACTGCCGCACCATGGGCGTCGGGCTTTCGCCGACCATTCTGCCCGCGGCTGGCAAGCCCACGTTCACGCTGCCGGATGGCGAGATGGAGATCGGCATCGGCATCCACGGCGAACCGGGAACGCATCGCGGCGCGCTGCAGTCGGCCGATGCCATCGCAGAGAATCTGATGCGCCAGATTCTCGACGATCTCGCGGCGCCGAAGGGCTCGCGGCTCGCGCTGCTCGTCAACGGTCTGGGCGCGACGCCGCTCGAAGAACTGTATCTGCTGTATCGGCGCGCGTCGAAGATCGCCGAGGGCGATGGCCTGTCGATCGCGTGGTCGTACGTTGGCGAATACGTGACGAGTCTGGAAATGGCGGGGGCATCCATCACCGTCATGCTGCTCGACGATGAACTCGAAGCGCTGCTCGCCGCACCGGCGCATTCGCCGTTCTTTCGCGAAGGCACGCGCGCATAATCGGGAAACCTAAATGATTACGACGAGACAAATGCGGGATCTGTTGTCCCACGCATTGAGTGAGCTTCCGTCTCATGCCGACGAGCTACGCGATCTCGATGCCGCACTCGGCGACGGCGATCTCGGCATCACCGTGCGCGCGGGGGCGGAAGCGGTTGTCAAGGCAATCGGCGCGCTGCCCGACGAGGCCACGCTCGGCGACGTGCTGCTCGCCGCAGGGAAGGCGTTTTCGACGGCCAATCCGTCGACATTCGCGGCGTTGGTGGGCGGCGGCCTGCTTGCCGCCGCGAAGACCGTGCAGGGCAAGGACGCATTGGGACGCGACGAGGCGCTCGCCGTCGGACGGGCGGTGGCGTCACGCATTACCGAGCGTGGCAAGAGCAAGATCGGCGACAAGACCGTGCTCGATGCGCTGGCGCCGAGCCTCGACGTGCTGGAGGCATCGCAGGGGAGCGCGGCCGATACACTCGACGCGATGATCGCCACGGCGAGCGAACGCGTCGTGGAAACGGCGAAGATGCAGTCGCAGAAGGGCCGCGCGGCGTGGGTGCAGGAACGAAGCATCGGCCATCCCGATCCCGGCGCGACGGCCTATGTGCGGTTTCTGGAAGCGTTGCGCAGGGCGGTCGATCGAGGCGCGCCGGCGTGAGCGCGGGGCGTGCGTCCCGCGCCCCTGAACGCTATCTGTGAGAGAGCGCGCGCGCCGATTGCAGAAGGTCGTCGAGCATGGCCTGCCGGCGGTCCGGCGTCGTGTCGATCGCGAACGGGCGCGGCCATGCATAGGCGAAACGCGTTCGAGAGTCCCTCGGTGCAGCAGTAGCCCAAGTCGCGCGCAAGCTCTACGTCGCGCATGAATGCCTGGAAGTTGGTACGAACGCCGTTGATACATCTGACAGGTATCTGACTCTTTGCCATGTAGTTGAGTGTTGACCGAGCATTTCGCCGGCAAGCAGCCTAATTCCGGATTACGTTGGTGTTTCTGGTGGGCTCGATCGTTGCGGCCCTGCTTGTCTTTCCATACTCGGTGACAGAGATGAGCGTATCGACATCCGACATCGAAAATTGCGTGCTCCAACTGCTTGGCCAGCGCGCCGCAACGTCCTCGATTTGCCCGTCAGACGTTGCGCGCGCTTTAGCTGCCGATGAAGACGCATGGCGCGCGCTCATGCCTTTGGTGAGGCAAGTCGCCTCAGCGCTCGCGCATGATGGGCGCATTATCGTCACGCAAGGAAGCGGAACGTTGCATCCGGATGCGATCAGTCACGGGCCCATCCGCTTGCGACGCGGACCGACGTTCGAGCAACCAGAGTGACGCGCAGCGCGCGAGCGCAACGTTCCCGAAGCGAGAACCGCGCGACACTGACGGTCACCGGCCTCGTGTCCGCGTCGATGCGACGACGCCCATTCGTCTGTACAGGCTGGGCGTGACAACCATCGGCTACATTGCGTAAAGCAATAGCGCCATTACGGCCATTGCATTGCGAATATGACCGCACAGCCGTATCTTCATCTCCATATCAAGGAGACGCCAATGAAGATCGCTTTCCTCGGGGCGGGCGCACTCGGTTGTGCCATCGGCTCCGCGCTCACCGAAGGGGGCCACGAGACCTGGCTCGTCGATCGTTTCGCGGAACACGTCGAAGCCATGTCGCGCGACGGCCTGCAAGTCGACGACGAGCGCGGCACCCGCCGCGTCAAGGTCCGCGCGACGATCGATCCAGCCGAAGTCGGCGCCGTCGACCTGGTGATCGTGCTGGTCAAGTCGTTTCATACCGATTCGGCGATGCGCGGCGCGCTCGATCTGGTCGGGCCTGGAACGGTCGTGCTATCGCTGCAAAACGGCCTCGGTCACGAAGACGTGCTGAGCGAGATCGTCGGGCGCGAGCGCGTGCTTGCCGGCAAGACTTACGTTGGCGGTGTGCTGCGCGCGCCCGGCCATATCCAGTCCGGCGTCACCGGAAAACTCACGATCATCGGAGAGCTCGACGGACAGATCACGAGCCGCGCGAAGGCGATCGCAGACGCGTTCAATAGCGCGGGTCTTTCGACCACCGTCAGCGATAACATCGTCGGCACCATGTGGGACAAGCTGCTGATCAACGTCGCCACCGGCGCCATCACCGGCATCACCGGACTCACCTACGGACAGCTGTACGACGAGCCTGTTCTCAAGGCCACATCGCTTGCAGCCATCGAAGAAGCGATGGCTACGGCAAAAGCCGCGGGCGTTACGCTTTCCATTGCGACTGCGGAGGACGCGTGGAAGATGGCAGCAGAGGGCCTGTCGCCCACATTCAAGACCTCGATGCTGCAGAGCCTGGAGAAGTCATCGGTCACGGAGATCGACTTTATCAACGGAGCAGTGGTGCGTTGGGGCGAGCGCCTCAGCGTGGCCACGCCCGTCAACTCGACGCTCGTCGCTTGCATCAAAGGCATCGAGCGCGCGATGAAGGACCGCCAAGAGCAAGGAGCCGCAGCATGAGCGCGCCGAAAGCCTACCTCGAACATGTCGCGATCTGGGTGAAAGACATTCACTGGCATATCCGCTTCTTCGAGCAGGTGCTCGGCATGACCATGCGCGAAGTGGACGGCACCGTCGACGAGCCGCGTCAGTACTGGACGCTCGGCGGTCTGCAATTCATCAGCGAGCCTCGCTATGAAGGCCCGGAGGGCCGGCTCGCGCATCTCGGCGTGATGTGCGAAGACCTCGATGCCGCACTGCAAGCGGCGCAAGCGTTCGGTGTCAGCGAGATGCCGCAAGGCCGCAACTGGCTACGCCTGCCGGACGGACTCGCTGTCGAACTCATCCAGGCGAAACCGGTAGCGTGCGTCGCGCAGGCGCTGTCGATCAATCCACGCGCGGAGGCGTGACCATGAGCACCATCACTGAAAAGTACTGGGACGACGCGCGCGAAGGCGACGAATGCGTGAGCCCGACGTACACCGTCACGAAAGAGCGCATTCTGGCTTACGCCGATCTCACGGGCGACCATACGCCCGTGCATGTCGATGAAGACTACGCCAATGCGAGCCACTTCGGTTCGATCGTGGCGCATGGGCTCTTCGGCTTGTCGATAGCGGATGGCCTGAAGACGCAGAGTGACTATCGGTTCCTGCCGGGCATGTCGCTCGGCTGGACGTGGGACTTCCTGTTGCCGATCAAGGTCAACGACGTCTTGCATGTCAAGTTTCGCGTCGGCTCGATGCGCGCAAGCAAGAGCAAGCCGCAATGGGGCATCGTCGTATTGCCATCGGAATTGATCAATCAGGACGGTCACGTCGTCCAGCGCGGGGAGCATCGCCTGATGATTCCGCGCCGTCCGGGAGCGAACTGATGCAAGCACGTCCGTTGGAAGGTATCCGCGTCGTCGATTACAGCCATTTTCTCGCTGGCCCGTATGTTGGCCGATGTCTTGCCGCGCTCGGCGCCGAGGTCATCAAGGTGGAGCGTCCCGGTAGCGGCGACGCAGGACGTCAGCACGCCACAGTTCTGGACGATCAGCAAAGCGCCTATTTCCTGCAGCTCAACATGGGCAAGCGCGGCGTGAGCGTCAACATGAAGGACCCGCGCGGCAAGGCGTTCATGGAGCGTCTTTGCGATTCGGCCGACGTGTTCATCGAGAACTATCGGCCGGGTGCGCTCGACAAGCTCGGTCTCGGCTACGCTGCGCTGTCAGCGCGCAATCCGGGCCTCGTCTATTGCTCGATCTCCGCATATGGGCACACCGGGCCGGACGCGCATCGCGCAGGCTTCGGTCTCATCGCGGAAGCCAAGAGCGGCATCATGCAGATGATCGGCAATCCGGGCGAGCCGCCGCCGCTCATGCGCATCTCGCTCGGCGACATGTACACAGGCATCCACGCGGTCGCCGCGATCAACGCGGCGCTGCTCGGTCGTGTAAAAAGCGGACGCGGTCAGCACATCGACATGGCGCTGTACGACACGCTGTTTTCGATGCACGAGTACGCCGTGCAGTGTTACACCATGCAGGGCGTCGTTCCCGAGCAGACTGGTCACGATATGCCGACCTCGACGTTGTACGGCGTGTTCCGTGCAGCGGATGGCGACCTCGTGATTGCCGCCCAGGTCGATGATTCATGGAAGCGGTTCGCCGCGCTCGTCGAACGTCATGGCGGCCCCGACGGATTCGGCACGGATACGCGCTTTCACAGCCTGAACGGACGCAACGCAAATCGCGAAGCGATCCTTGCTGTCGTGAAGCCCTGGGTCGCATCCCGGCCTGTTGCCGACGTGCTGGCCTTGCTCGACAGCGTCGACGTTCCGTGCGCGAAGGTACAGCGTATCGATGAAGTCGTGGCCGATCCGCAGATCGTCGCGCGCGGCATGGTGGTGGAACAGGAGCACCCGCGTCTTGGCAAACTGCGTCTGCCGAATCTGCCGTTCCGTTTCTCCGATTGCGATACGTCGATCACCGAAGTGGGACCGGACCTCGGGCAACACAACGAGGAAGTGGCGCAATCGCTCGGCTTCAGTGCGGCCGAAATCGACGCCATGCAAACCGACGGCGTGTTGTTCTCAAAGCGGAGCGCGCAATGAGCGACCGATACGCCGTGATCGGCAACCCGATCGGACACACCAAGTCTCCGCTTATCCACGGTCTGTTCGCGCAAGAGACCGGGCAGGATATGACATACGTCGCTATCGAAGGTCCTCTTGAACCCGAGAACGCCTTCGTCGATACGGTGAGGGAGTTCATCGCTGCGGGCGGCAAGGGCATGAACGTGACCGCACCGTTCAAGCTACAGGCGTTCGCCATGTCAGACGAGCGTAGCGAACGGGCCACGCTTGCGGGCGCGATCAACGCAATGAAGTTCGAGGACGGACGCATCATCGCCGAGAACTTCGATGGCGTCGGCTTGGTGAGGGATATCGAAGAGAATCTGCATCAGCCGATGGCGGGCAAACGAGTACTGATTCTCGGAGCCGGCGGCGCAGTGCGCGGCGCATTGCTGCCGTTTATCGCCGCAAGGCCGGGCGAAATCGTCGTTGCCAACAGGGACGTGGAGAAAGCAGAGGGGCTGGTGGATCAGGTCATGGCACGCGACTTACTGCGCGCGTGCGGGTATCACGCGCTCGGATCGATGGGCCAGTTCGATCTGGTCGTCAATGCGACGTCGGCGAGTCTCACCGGGCAACTGCCGCCCGTGCCGTCGAGTGTCTTCAGTCCGACCGGAGGCGCTTATGAACTGGCCTATGGCAAGGGACTCACACCGTTCCTGCGCCTGGCCCGTGATGCCGGCGTTCGAACCGTCGCCGACGGCGTCGGCATGCTGATCGAGCAAGCGGCCGAGGCCTTTGCGTGGTGGCGTGGCGTTCGCCCGCAGACGCGCGCTGTCATCGATCGTTTGACTGTTCCGCTTACGTGATGCTTTTTAGGGGCTTGGCATATATTCGCAAGGATGCGGGCGATACACGCCGGCCCCGAAACCCACGGAGAGTGACATGGAGAAAACACGCATCGCCGTTGCCGGTGCCGGTTACATCGGTCTCGAACACATTCGCGTGATTCGGGAAAGTACTTCGTGCGTGCTGTCGGCGGTCGTCGATCCCTCGGCAGCCGCGGGCGAATTCGCGGCCACTGCGGGCGTTCCGCACTACCGGTCTCTTGACGAGCTTATCTCGAAGGACCGCCCCGATGGTGTCGTGCTAGCCACGCCGAATCAATTGCACGTCCCGCATGCGCTGCTGTGCATGCAAGCCGGCTTGCCGATGCTGCTGGAGAAGCCGATTGCTCCGACCGTCGACGAGGCCGAAGCACTCGTTGCCGCCGCCGACCGATACGACGCGTCGGTGCTCATCGGGCATCACCGCGCGCACAGCCCGATCATGAAGCGGGCCAAGGAGATCATCGAAAAGGGGACGCTCGGTCCGCTCGTTGCAGTGATGGGCAGCGCGTTATTCTTCAAGCCCGATCACTATTTCACGGACGCGCCGTGGCGCAAGGCGCCGGGTGGCGGCCCCATCTTGCTGAATCTGATTCACGAGATCCACAATCTTCGCATGCTCTGCGGCGACATCGTGGCCGTGCAGGCGTTCTCATCGAATGCGACGCGGGGGTTCGAGGTCGAAGATACCGCTGCCATCATCTTGCGTTTCGCGAGCGGCGCACTGGGCACGTTTTTGTTATCGGATACAGCGGCGAGCGCCCGAAGCTGGGAACAGACCTCGCAGGAAAACAAAGCGTATTCGTCGTGCTCGGATGAAGATTGCTATGCGATCGCAGGCACCTTCGGATCGTTGTCGATTCCGACCATGCGGCTCAAGACCTACGCGAAAGCGGAGGATCGCTCGTGGTGGAAGCCGTTCGATGTGAGCGTCGCCGACGTGACGCGCGACGATCCGCTCAAGCATCAGATGGAGCACTTCGGGCGAGTCATACGAGGCGAAGCGAGTCCTCTCGTCACCGCGCGCGACGGCTTGCAGAACCTTCGAATCACCGATGCGATCGTGACGGCCGCCAGGACGGGATGTGTTGTGGAGACGTCCGTCGCGGCTGCTAAAAACTAGGGCAAAACCATGAAGACGTTTCTGATGCTGCATGGCGTGAATCACAACATGTTCGGCAAGCGCGATCCCGTTCAGTACGGAACGGCCACGCTCGCTGACATCGATGCGCAGCTTCACGCGCTGGCCAAAGAACTGGGCGTTACGGTCGAGAGTTATCAGACCAACAACGAAGGTGACATGTGCGAGCGAATCCACAAGGCGTTCACCGATCAGGTCGACGGCGTGCTGATCAATGCGGGTGCATGGACGCACTCCAGCTACGGCATACGAGACGCGCTCGCGATACTGACCGTGCCTGTCGTCGAGATTCACATGTCGAACATCCATGCGCGGGAAGCGTTTCGCCATCACTCGGTGTTCGCCGAAATCGTGAAAGGGCAGATCTGCGGCTTCGGCATCGACAGCTATTCGCTCGGGCTCCGCGCGGTGGTGTCGGCGGCTGCTTGATCTTCGCGGGCATGACGCGCCGCGTTCACGGCGAGGTATCGGCAAGGCGCAATGCAATGGCTACAATGGCGTCATTGCGCTGGACAATACGCCGTGAGCCCATCCGAACTTCCTGATCTCAAACTGCTTCAGCTTTTCGACCTGCTGTATGACGTGCGTAGCGTCACGCGGGCAGCGGAGCAACTCGGCCAAAGCCAGCCGACCATCAGCATCTGGCTGGGGCGTCTGCGTGAGTATCTGCAAGACCCGCTCTTTGTTCGCACGCCGGGCGGCATGACGCCGACGCCTCAAGCCGACGCGCTCATCGGTCCGTGCCGAGAGATACTCGAATCGCTTCGACGCTTTGCCGCATGGGAAATTTCGTTCGACCCAAGCACCGCCAAGCGCCGCTTTCGCATCTGCATGACAGACGCGAGTCATATCACGCTTTTGCCGCGAATCCTGGCACGCGTGCGCGCCGAGGCGCCCGGTATTCGGCTTGAAGCCGCCCGGATTGACGGGAACACCGAGCGGGCGCTGGAGTCCGGTGAAGCCGATCTTGCCATCGGAAATGTTCCCTGGCTCGGCGGCGGCATGTATCAGCAACAGCTGTACATGCAGGATTGGGTGTGCTTGGTCAATCGAACTCACGCGCGGGTGCGCAGCAGGCTGACGCTGAAGCAGTACCGTAGCGAGGGGCATGTGGTCATCGCAGGCGGCACGGGAGCTCAGCAGCTCGAACAAGCCTTATTGCGCGAGAACATCGAACGGGACGTTGTGCTCGAGCTTCCGGGCATGCTCGGGCTGGGATCCATCATCGCATCGACGGATTTGATCGCCACGTTGCCGAGGAACATTGGCGAGACACTCGCCCGAGTCAATGGCATCGCGGTACATTCGTGCCCTCTACCGGTCGACCAGTTCGCCGTGCGACAGCACTGGCATGCGAAGTATCACCACGAGGCAGGCAACCGGTGGCTTCGTTCTATCGTGGCTGATCTCTTTCTCGATAGAAGCTAGTCGCTGGTTCATACCGGCGCACGCGCATTCTATGATTCTTAGCGATTGGTTTGCGATAAGCCATTCGAAGAATGGATCCGTTTGAGAATGGGACGGGCTGCTCAGCGTTTGTCACTGCCACGCGACGGCGATCATCGTACCTATTTCTAGTCGCCCCGCTGAAGCGGGCCGGCGTCTTGCAGCATCGAGCCGGTTCTTGCAAAGCGTTCATGCAGCGCGAAAGCCTTCTCCAGGCAATGCGGTGTGTGGCCGCCGCGTGCTTGTGCGTCGCGGTAATAGTCGCGCAGGAAATCGCGATACAGCGGGTGCGCGCACTTGTCGATCACCGTCAGCGCACGTTCACGAGGCGCAAGGCCGGTCAGGTTCGCGAGTCCGCGCTCGGTGACGATCACGTCCACATCGTGTTCGTTGTGATCGCAATGCGGCACCAGTGGAACGATGCTCGAAATGCAGCCGTCCTTCGCGATCGATTTCGTCGCGAAGACTGCATATGATGCATTGCGCGCGAAGTCGCCCGATCCGCCGATGCCGTTCATCATGTGCGTGCCGCCCACGTGCGTCGAATTCACGTTGCCGTAGATATCGGCTTCGAGCGCCGTGTTGATCGCAATGAGTCCAAGCCGGCGAATGACTTCGGGATGATTGCTTACTTCTTGCGGGCGCAGCACGAGCCGGTCGCGATAACGGTCAAGATTGCGCAGGACCTGTTCCTGGCGTTTGGCCGACAGCGTTATGGACGCGCCGGACGCGAAGGCGAGCTTGCCCGCATCGAAGAGATCGAAGGCCGAGTCTTGCAACACCTCGGAATAGAGCGTGAGTGCTTCGAAGGGCGACGCGGCGAACCCCGACAGCACCGCGTTAGCAATGGTGCCGATGCCCGCCTGCAATGGCGGCAAGGTCTTCGGCAGACGGCCGCGCGACACTTCATGCTGGAAGAACTCGATGAGATGACCGGCGATCATCGCGGTTTCTTCATCGGCGGGCAGCACCGTCGAAGGACTGTCAGGCTGATTCGTGATGACGATGGCCGCAATCTTTTCGATGGGAACGTCGATGCAAGTGCCACCGATACGATCGCTTGGGCTAACGAGCGGCAGCGGCGCGCGCGACGGGCGCGGCGCGGGCGACCAGATATCGTGCAAGCCTTCAAGCGTCAAAGGCTGCGCGAGATTGATCTCCACGATGACCTTCTGCGCAAGCGTCGCGAATGTCGCTGAATTGCCGACGGATGTGCTCGGAACGATGCCACCCGACTCAGTGATCGCAACCGCTTCGATGATCGCGATATCGAGTGCGCCGAGGCGCTGGTCGCGCAATAGCTCGACGGTCTCCGAGAGATGCTGATCGACGAACATGACGTCGCCGCGATTGATGGCGCGACGCAACGTGGCATCGACCTGAAACGGCAAGCGACGCTCCAGCGCGCCCGCTTCCGTGAGAATGCGGTCGATGTCGTTGCCGAGCGACGCGCCGGTCATGAGTGTGATGCGCAGCGGATCGCGTTCCTCGCGCGCGCGGCGCGCTATTTCGAGGGGTACCGCTTTCGCATCGCCAGCGCGGGTAAAGCCGCTTGCGCCCACGCGCATGCCATTGCGCACGAGCTGCGCTGCGTCAGCTGCGGATGTGATCTTTCCGCGTAGCGCGGCACAACGAATGCGGTCTTCGAACATCGGTATCTCCACCAACACTGCCTGATTCACGCGCTCGCATGCGCCTTCATCGTGACCGATCACTGCTGTCGGCGCGAATCTTGTTCGGGTGACCTGCGTATCGGCTGACAGAGACTTGCGAGCGACGCCGGGATTATAGGTATTGCCTGACGCTTTGATTGCCGCGCAACGCCGCACGGCAATGTGAAATGCGCTTCCTTTGCGCTTTGTCTAATTTCAGCGACGCCGCGCTTCAACTGCCGCCGAAGAAGACCGTGCAATAGCTGGCCGGACCAACGCACGATTGCGACTGATTCGACGGTTGGCTCGTCGACTGAATCGACGACTGATTGGCGTTACTGTCAGCAGCAGGCGCGGACGTTTGTGCCATCGCGAGCGATGCGCCCGATACCATGATTGCAGCGACTACGAACTTAAGCGACTTCATCGAACTCTCCTTGTTGATTTACCGCCGGCGTGAATTGCCTCGGCAATGAAGACACTATAGGCAGCCAGCTTCGGGCGATAAATCGTCGCGCACGAAAGGCACATTTCCATGCCGAGGAAAGATCGGTTCAGCGAGAAGCGCCAAAAGGCGCATCCGAATCGATCAGCGCGCCGCGTATGAGATGCAGGCACGCCAGAATGCGGCGCAGGTCGCGCATCCATTCGCCGCCATCCACACTCGACGCTTTCGCGCATTCGACGAGCGCTTCCGCGGCGAAGATTGAGCGCACGACCGAGTTGATCGCGCGCCGAAGCGACGCACTGGAGGGCATGCGAAAGAGCATGGCGACGTCACGAAGCATCAGCGCCACAGATGATGCCCATGTGAGACGAATGGGCGGTGGAATCCCATCGACGTCGAGCGCTGCTTTCAGCGTGCGCAGATCGATCATCGCCTGTCCTACTTCGAGCGTGACGAGCATCCACGCCAGTGCGCGACGATGTCCTCGCGAAGACTGAGCGGAAAGCGCCAACAGTTGAGACATCAGATCATGCGTGCCTGAATGAAAGCGTTCGCTCAGCGAAGCCAGAGGGCCTTCGCAGGCGAGCGCGGCTTGCGCACGCAATGCGGCAAGCGTCTTGCCGACGAGCCACGGCGTATGAGGCGGCACGAGAATGGCGCATGCCGCCGACGTGACGAGCATGGAGACAAGAATGGCAATGCCGTTGTTCAAGAGCGTGGCCGGGTCATAGACGATGACGTTATCGGGCGCGGCAAGCAGGCAGAAGAAGACGCAGAACCCCACGCCGTAGCCCGCTGTCGGCCGACGCATCGCAATGAAAGTGCCCAACGCGAGCGGTGGCGAAAGCATCGCGCAAAGCAGCGGGAAGCCATCAATCGCGGGATAGACGCGGCACAAGAAGATATATCCGATGATCATTGCGCCTGCCGTTCCCACAGCCATCTCCGCCACGAACCGCGCCGGTCGCGCCGATGCCGACGACAGTCCGCAAGCCAGCGTCGCGCCGATCAGCGCGAACCCGCCGCTCGGCCATGCAGTGGCGATCCAGAAGGCCGCGACGGCCGCCATCACCATCGCCGTGCGGGCGAATGTCGTGGCGACCACGAAGCCGTCCGTCTTCGCGACATAGTGCGCGAGCGGCATGTCATCGCGGTGACCTGCGGACAGTGCCGCGCGCAATCGCGCTATGCGGTCCATGTCGCTGATCAATCGTTCGAGGAGTTCCGCGCATGTGACGATGTCTATCGGCGATGCATCCGGCAGGCGGGACGATACCGACGTTCTGAAGTGCATGAGAGCGTGCCGGTCGCAATCGGTCGAATCGAGCAGATCTGCAAACTCACTCAGGCAGGCCGCGAGCGCGGGGCACGCCATATCGGCGCGCAGCCGCTTGAACGACTGGTCGAGCGCATGAAGCCGCGCGCACGCATTCATGAACGCGCTATTCAATTGCGAGAGCAGCATGCGTTGAGGACGCAACGCGGGATTCTCATACGCCGCGAGACGCCGAGTTGCTTCGAAGCCGACGATATCCGCGACCAGTCCGGCGTAATGGCGCTCGCGCGCGCTTCGCTTGAGGCGGCCGCGCAGTATCTCTCCGGTAAGCATCCTGAATGCGGCCTCGCGTTGCGCGAGCGTCGCAGTGAGTTTCGCGCTTGCATGCCGCGGTAGAAGCAACGCACTGACTAAGCCCGAGCACACGATGCCGAGCATGACTTCCGCGCCTCGCGTGAGCGTCGCGAGCAGAAGCTGACCGGGCGCCGTGACGAGCGGCGCGCCGATGAGCGCAGCCGTATAGCCCGCCAGCGCCCAGCCGTACCAGCGATACTGCCGATATCGCACCGCCAGCGCGGTGCAGGTCGCCACCCATATCGTCAAGCCGATGGCATATAACTCCGCTTGCTGCACGCATATGGCGCCAAGCACGAGCGCGGCGACCATGCCGAGCAGCGTGCCCGCGAAGCGATAGACGCTCTTGGCGAGCACCATGCCCGAGAATGGCTGCATCAGGACGAACGTCGTCGTCATCGCAATGCGCGGTTGCGGCAACTCGAGACGCATGGCGAGACCCATTGCGAGGAACGCCGCAATGAGTGTCTTGGACAGATGCAGCCACAGCGCGCCATCCGTTGCCAGCCAGTCGCGCAAGCCGTCGAATAAATCTCGCGCGAAGGGGGCGCGCTCGCCCGGCCGATCCATGAACGACATGCTGTTGCCCGCTGCCTTCTTCGTGAAGGCAGCGATTCTAGACAGCCCGCGTCAGCCGATTAATGAGGGAATCAGGGAACATTCTTTCCAGAAACAATAACAATAGGTCTAACTATTCAGCGGACAATAGTGACCTTCTGGCAATCGTGACGTTTTGATGGACACCCTACAGAACATGCGGGTATTCGCTCGCGTGATCCAGACCGGCAGCTTCACCGCCGCTGCGCAGTCGATGAACTCGACGACCGGCGCCATGTCGCGCGCCGTATCGGAACTCGAAGCGCATTTGCGCACGCGCTTGATGAATCGCTCGACGCGGCGTCTTGCGCTGACATCGGCAGGCGAGCGTTATCTGAAGCGCGTCGTGCAGATTCTCGCGGACATCGACGGGGCGGAAGAAGAAGCGAGCTGCGCGCACGAGCACCCGTCGGGCACGCTACGCATGTTCAGCTTCGCGAGCGTAGGGCAGCACTATATTCTTCCCGCCATCGCGCAATACCGCGCGTTGTATCCGGACGTGAAGGTCGAATTGACGCTGTCCCAGCGCATGCCCGATCTCTTCGAAGGCAGTAGCGACGTCGCGGTCGTCTCCGCAGCCGCGTTATCCGATTCCGAAGTGATTTCACATCGGCTCGGCAGCACGTTCAGCATTCTGTGCGCGTCGCCCGAGTACATTCGCGCGCGCGGCGCGCCGATGCAGCCCGCCGACCTCGCGGACCACGATTGCCTCACCTTGCAGACGCCGGCATTTCCCGCGCGCGAATGGACGCTCGAAGGACCGCAAGGCCGCGAGACCTTGCAGATCAGCGGGCCGGTGCAGGTGAATATCGCGGAGTCGCTTGTGGTGGCGATTCGCGAGGGCATGGGCATCGGCATGCTGCCGCTCTATGCCGCAATCGACGGCTTGCGCAACGGTTCGCTCGTGCGCGTGCTGCCGCAGCATACCCTTCAGTCCACGAATCTCTATGCGCTCTATGCGTCGCGCAAATTCATCGATGCAAAGACACGTACCTGGGTCGACTTCCTGCGTGCGCATCTTCCCGGCGTGATCGCCCGCGATGAAGCCGCGCTTGCCGAGATCATGCAACGCGATGCGTCAGGCGGCGTCGCGCTGCCGATGACTCAAGAGCACGCCGCGCAGGTGAGACACTAGGCGCTTCGGTCTCGCTCGCTTCGCCGCTTTCTCTCGCCAGATGACTTGCGCTCGCGTTCGAGCGAAGGCGAGCGCTCGGTCAGCAACGCCGCATCGTCGTTAAGAGCAGGCGCCGCTGCCGCGAACTGCCGACGATAGTCGGCCGGTGTCGTGTGCCTCGCGGCCTTGAACTGGCGATTGAAATTGGCGACGTTCGCGAAGCCCGAGCGGGCAGCAATGACGGCCACGGGCAGCGAAGTGTCGGCGAGCATGCGGCACGCGTGCCCGATGCGAACACGCGTGATATACCGTCCGACGCTCTCGCCAATATGCTGCACGAAGTACCGCGTGAGCGTGCGCTCCGACAAACTGGCCGCTGCGCAGAGTTCCGACAGCCGCAGCGGTTCCGCGAAACGCGCATCGATCATTGAAAGCACGCGGTTGATGCGCTCCGGTTCATGGCCGGACGGACCTGTCGTCGCCTGATCGAAGGCGCTCGGTGAAGCGAGGGGCTGGCCGGGCGCGTCGGCGAGCGTGCACAGGATATCGAGCGCCGCGCTCAGCCGTTCGCGTGCCACGTTCGAAAGCAACGCGTCCAGACGGCCGCGCATCCATTCACCGGCGGGCGGCTCGAACGCTAGTCCGCACGCGGCCCTGCGCAAGAGCCTGCGCAGCGGCTCGTATTCTCGACAGCAATCCGCCATGCGCCGCGCCCAGTCGCCGTCGAACCAGATAACGATGGCCACTTGCGGCGAAGACGGCTCGATAGAGCGATTGGACGCCCACGTATGCGGCAGATCGGGCGGGACGAGGACGAGATCTTCCGCGCCGTAGTCGTTGACCGCGTCCCCGATGTAGCGCTTGCCATGACTAATCATCGTCAGGGTCAACTCGTACTCGGGATGGTGATGCCACTCGAACGGAATACGCGGAAGCCGCCGATGGTAAACCCGGACCGAACTATCTTCGCCGAACTCGACATGCTCGTATGCAGGTTTCATGGCCGAAAGCGCAAATGAATCGACTGAATAGTATCACCCGGTTGCGGGCACGCGTCATATGCTTGTCTCCACGATGAACCACAAGGAGACAAGCATGGCGCTCATAATCGACGACGTGCCGGCCGCAATCCGGCAGGCCAAAAAGGAGCTTCGCGCGGCGTTGCCGAACTACCGGGAGGTCTTCGCCGAAGTCGAAGAATCGATCGGCGCAGCGGCAAAGCGAATCGCAGCGCAGCGCGATTGCGGAGAAAACGTCATTCCGGAGATTCAGTTCTCCGACATCATCGAACAGCGCGTGACGGCCGAACAGATCGCGCTCGTCAAATCGCGCGGCGCATGCGTGATACGTAGCGTTTTCCCGCGCGCGCAGGTGCAGCAATGGGATGACGATATCGCGCAATACGTCGAGCGGAATGATCTCGACAAGCGCCTCGAAAACCGCGCCGAGGACAAGTACTTCGGTCAACTGGCCTCGAGCAAGCCGCAGATCTACGGCGTGTACTGGTCGAAGCCGCAAGTGCTGGCCCGTCAGTCGGAATCGCTGACCGCGGCGCGCGTCTTCCTAAACAAACTCTGGCGAAACGAAAGCGACGGACGCGTTCACTTCGATCCGGAACATGTGCCCGTCTATGCGGACCGTCTGCGCCGGCGGCCGCCGGGTTCGGCATCGCTGGGCTTGTCGGCGCATTGCGACGGCGGCTCAGTCGAACGCTGGATCGAAAGGAATTTTCGCAAGGTGTATCGCCACGTCTTTTCCGGCAACTGGCGCGAGTACGACGCCTTCGACGCCGCTTTCCGCACGGATGTGCAGGAGATCGCGTCTCCCGCTGTCTGCTCGATGTTCCGCACGTTCCAGGGCTGGACGGCGCTGACGCCGCAAGGCCCGGGCGACGGCACGCTGCAACTCGTGCCCATTGCCAACTCGATGGTGTACATCCTGTTGCGCGCGCTTCAGGACGATGTCGCCGACGATGACCTGTGCGGCGCAATGCCCGGTCGCGCGCTTTCGATCAAGCCGGAGTTTCATGCGCCGCTGTTCGAGGCGTTGTCGTCCATTCCCAAGATGGAAGCGGGCGACACCGTGTTCTGGCACAGCGACGTGATTCATGCCGTCGAAGACGAGCATCGGGGCGCGGGCTATAGCAATGTGATGTATATCGCCTCGGCGCCGTCGTGCGCCAAAAACGACGCGTATCTGAAGCGTCAGTTGCCGAGCTTCCTGAAAGGCGAAAGCCCGCCTGACTTTCCGACAGATCATTTCGAAGTCGACTTTATCGGCCGGGCGACGGCCGACGATTTGACTGCACTCGGCAAGGCCCAACTCGGTTTCAATCTGTAGCTGTAGTACCGGCATGCATGCGCGGTCTCTCTAATCGCGCATGCGTCGCTCGATCCATAACGATAAATTCGGAGACTGCAATGAAACAACAACTGACGTCGGTTGCGACGGCTGTCGCGCTGCTTGTCTCGGGCACTCATGCTGCTCTCGCTGCAGAACAGGTTTCGGTGCTTCACTGGTGGACCTCGGGCGGTGAATCGAAAGCCATTCGGGTGCTCAAGGATGACATGAGCAAACAGGGCTACGAGTGGAAAGACTTCGCGATTGCGGGAGGGGCGGGCGCGGCGGCCATGACGGCGCTGAAGACGCAGGTGATCTCGGGCAATGCGCCTTCGGCCGCGCAGATTAAGGGGCCACTGATTCAGGACTGGGCCGAGCAAGGGATGCTCGTCACGGTGGATGCGCCTGCGGCGGACTGGAAAGCGCACACGCCCGCGCTAATCGATAGCGATATCAAGGCGGGCGGTCACTACGTGGCCGCGCCTTTCTCTGTCCACAGGATCAACTGGCTGTGGATCAACAAGGCGGACCTCGACAAGGTCGGCGGCACGCCGCCGAATACATGGCCGGAGTTCTTCGCGCTCGCCGACAAGTTCCGCGCCGCGGGTATCACGCCGGTCGCGCATGGCGGCCAGCCGTGGCAAGACATGACGATATGGGAGACGGTCGTGCTGTCACAGGGCGCAGACTTCTATCGAAAAGCCCTCGTCGATCTCGATCAGAAGACACTGACATCGCCGCAGATGATTCAGGTGTTCGAGACCGTCCAGAAGATCCGCTCTTACTTCGACAAGGGCTACCAGGGCCGCGACTGGAACCTCGCCACCGCGATGGTCATTTCCGGCTCGGGCGGCATGCAGTTCATGGGCGACTGGGCGAAGGGCGAATTCGCCAATGCCAACAAGAAGGCGGATGTCGATTATGTGTGCGCGGCTGCGCCTGGAACGTCGAACGCCTATACGTACACGGCGGATGCCTTCGTGTTCTTTCAGCAGAACGGCAAGAAGGACGCGACACCGGGACAGGTCGCGCTCGCGAAGACGATCATGTCGGTCGATTTTCAGCAGCAATTCAGCCTCTATAAAGGCTCCATTCCTGTCAGGCTGGACGTGCCGATGGACAAGTTCGACAGCTGCGCCAAGAAGTCTCGCGCGGACGAGCAGGCGACGATCAAGACCGGCGGGTTCTTACCGTCGCTCGCTTTCGGTGAACTGCAGTCGCCGGTCACGGCTGGCGCAATCACCGATGTGGTGACGAACTTCATGAACTCAAACGAGGATCCGAAAGAGGGCGTGCGCAAGCTCGCCGCAGCCGCGAAGGTCAAGTAAGCGACGCGCAATCTCACTCACAACAGGAGACAGACTTGGATCCAGTCGCCAAAAGAAAATGGCCGCGCTCAGGGCTCGAAACAACGGTGATGGGCTTCGGCGCCGCGCCGATCGGCAACATCTTCAGGCCGATCAGCGAAGAGGATTCGGCGGCTTTAATTAAGGCCGCATGGGACGCGGGCGTACGCTACTTCGACACTGCGCCGATGTACGGACACGGCTTGAGCGAAGCGCGCTGCGGACAGGCGCTGCGCTGGTATCCGCGTGACCAGTTCGTGCTGTCGACGAAGGTCGGCCGCCTGCTCAAGCCGGGCAAGCGCGCAAACATTCAATTCGCGCCGTGGGTCGACGGCCTGCCGTTCGAGATCACTTTCGACTACAGCTACGACGGCACGATGCGTTCTATCGAAGACAGTCTGCAACGTCTCGCGCTGGAGCACATCGATATTGCGTTGATTCACGACATCGATGTCTTCACGCACGGAGAGCGCCAGCCGGAGATGTTTGAAGCGGCGATGGCGGGCGCATCGAAAGCACTGCTCAAGCTACGCGACCAAGGCGTCGTGAAGGCGGTCGGGCTGGGCGTCAACGAATGGCAGGTCGCTCACGAAGCGATTCGCCGGCAGGACTTCGACTGCCTGCTGCTGGCTGGGCGTTACACACTGCTAGAGCAGGACGCGCTGGACGGCTTTCTGCCGCTGTGCGAAGCAAGACAGGTGTCGGTGGTTCTCGGTGGAGGGTTCAACAGCGGTATTCTCGCCACCGGCGCGATACCCGGCGCCAAATACAACTATGCGCCCGCGCCCGAAGCCATTCTGGAGCGCGTACGCCAGATGGAGCAGGTATGCCGGGATTTTTCGGTGCCGCTCAAAGCCGCTGCACTGCAATTCGTTCTTGGCCATCCTGCTATACCGACCAGCATCCCGGGCGTGCGTACTGTCGCGCAACTCGAAGACAATCTGCGGACCTTCCGCACACAGATACCCGCGGAATTCTGGGCCGAGCTTAAACGTCGCGAGTTGATTCGACACGACGCGCCGACGCCTGGATAGCAGTTGAGGTCAGAGCGCGCTCACGCTATAGCGGATTAGCCGGCAGGCTTCGATGAATAGCCATCGAAGCCATTGCAGCTTCGCCCACTGCGACGCAGATCTGATTGAGTGAATTCACTGCATCGCCCGCAGCGTAGAGTCCATCCAAACTCGTTCGCTGATGCTTGTCGGTCACGATCATTCCGTCGCTGTCTCGCTCCACATCCAGGCCACTCAACAGGTCGTTTTGAGTGAGGCAGCCGAGCACCGGATAGATGGCATCGAATGCATGTCGGTGACCATTCTCGCAGGCGACGTTCAGCGGCGCCTCGGTGCTGTTCGGTAGATCGAGCGCCACGGTCGCGATCAGATCGATGGCATGCTGTGACGCGAGGGCACGCTCGTCTTGTGTCAGCGCATCGAGGTCGGAGGCGATGACTGCTACCTGTTGACAGAACGTGCGAAAGAACACGGCATGCGATAGCGCGCGTGACGCCGGACCTAGCATTCCGATTCGCTTGCCTTGCGCTTCGAATCCGTCGCATATCGCGCAGAAACGGAGCAATCCACGTTGCGTCAGCCGCACGGCCTCGTCGACCGGCGGAAGTTTGTCGCGGATTCCACACGCGAGTAGTGCGCGTTGCGCGATCAGGGTGCGGGACGATGAATCGCCATTGCTGCCGTATTCGACGAGGAACCTGCCGTCTGCCTCTTTGATCGCCGTCACGCGTCCTTCGATGACTGGCACGTCGTAACACTCGATCTGACGACGCATCTTGGCGAGCAACTCGTTTCCGTTGATGCCGTTCTCGAAGCCAGCAAGGTTGCGCACGATGGGAATGAGAGACGCTCTGCTGTGACCCTCGTCGATCACGATCGTCGAGCGCCTGAATCGCGCGAGATACAGGGCAGCGGTGAGGCCAGCGGGCCCGCCACCGACAATAATGCAATCGATCGGATCGTTCATCGATGTCTTCGTTTTCGGTCGATAGACCTGCGTTTTGCGTATGGGAGTGCGCACGCCGTTCCCGGACATGCCGCTTGCGTTTCGAATGCGTGAGCAATAGCGATTCCCAGCATGAAGAACGGCGGGTCCACCCGAGGCTAGCGCCGGGTGGCGATGTCTCTATACGCGAGAAATAAAACGATCGGTGACTTCTCCAGGCGGGAAACCAGTAGGCGGAGATCCGGAAAGAATGACCGGCGAACGGCAAGTCGCTGATGTTTGTTCTTATCTACTCGTGCGCCGTATTCGAAGCAAGCCAAAACGACAATGCCCACTCAAGAGTGGGCATTGCGTTTTTTTCAAGGAACGCGGCTTTAGCGTTCTGCTCGCTCGACGTTGAGCATGTTCTTGGGAATCGCCAGAATCAGAACGCAACTGACGAGTAGGCAAGCCCCGAGTGCATACGTCCCGTTATTGATGTTCCCGGTCAAATCCTTGGCGACGCTCGTGATCATCGAGCCTGTAAAGCCCGACAGGTTGCCGACAGAGTTGATGAGCGCAATGCCTGCCGCTGCTGCCGTGCCGGACAGAATCTGTCCGGGAAAAGTCCAGTAGATCGGCATCAGGCCGAGGATCGCGCAAGTCGCAACGGTCAACAGAAAGATAGACAGCGGCACATTGTTCGCGAAGTGAGCGCTGAGAATAAGGCCCAATCCACCGATGCACGCCGGAATGGCTGCGTGCAGACGCCGCTCGCCTGTCTTGCGTGAATGTGCCCCGTTCCAGATCATCGCGACGACGGCGCACATGTACGGAATGGCCGTCAGTAATCCGATGTTGAACGTGCTTTTCACTCCCGAGGCTTTAATGATCGACGGAAGCCAGAATGCCAGACCATAAAAGCCCGTGTTGAACGTCAGGAGGATGAACGTCAGCAGCCAGACGCGCGGACTCTTGAGCGCCGCAGCGACGCTATGCGTCTTCTTCGCGCTTTCCTGTTGAAGGTTCTTGTGCAGCAGTGCCTTTTCCGCGTCCGTCAGCCAATTGGCGGACTGAATGCCGTCGCCCATGCGGAACAGCACAACGAATGCGACCAGTATCGACGGAATGCCTTCCAGCAACAGCATCCATTGCCAGCCACCCATGCCGAACAGCCCGTGCGTGTGCTCCATCAGCCAGCCTGACACCACGCCGCCGAGGGTAAGGCTTACCGGAATCGCGATCAGAAACCCGGACATGGCGACGCTTTGACGCCGGGCGGGGAACCAGTAGTTCATGTACAGGATGATGCCCGGGAAGAACCCCGCTTCGCACACGCCAAGCAGGAAACGAAGGATGTAGAACATCGTCCCGGTTCCGACATGGAAGAAACTGGCCAGCGGCGAAATGAAGGCAAGCGCCGAAGACACGATGCCCCACGTCACCATGATCCGGGCAATCCAGAAGCGCGCGCCGTACTTGTGGAGCAGCAGGTTGCTCGGCATCTCGAAGAGGAAATAGCCCCAGAAGAAGATGCTTGCGCCGACTGCGTAGACGCTGTCGCTGAGTCCGAGTGCATCCAGCATCTGCAGCTTCGCGAAGCCGACGTTGACTCGGTCCAGATAGGCGACCACGTAGCAAAGCAGCAGCAAGGGCAAAATGCGCTTCAGGACTTTCCGGTACAACTGGTCTTCGGCCTCGTCCCCGACGGCTGCCCTGGAGGCGGCAGCCTGAGTGATGGTTGGCATCGTATTTGTCTCCGTACTATGTGTAGTCAGCTAAGTCGTGGCTTGCGCCTGAAGGGGCGCATCCCTTGCATCTTCGAAACGGGCACCGATAGTTACCGGTAACATCAAAGCTGGCGGGGCTGGATCGGATGATATGTTATCGGTAACAAAGGTAACACGATCGCATCTTGTGCCGCAAGCTGCGGGAAGTGCCGAGTTGCGACAGGCGAAGTCCGCTCAACACGGCTATGCGATCGGCGCCCCTTAGGCTATGTCTTCCGCAGAACCGAGTCGGATCGCAAGCTGTCTTCGATGAACTGGATCAGCGCGCGCAACGCGCGGCCGTTATTCGCTGCCTCGCCATAGACGGCGATTTCGCATGCGGGTAGCGGCGGCAAGTGCGGGCTCAGGTCCCGCAAACCGGGGTTCCGTGCGAGCGATGACTGCCCCAGTATGGCAAGGCCCGACCCTGCGGCGATGGCCGCCTCGACTCCGAGCAGACTGGTGCACGCGTACACGACGTCGGCGGGACGTCCGACGGACGCGAGCGCATCGACGGCCATGCGCCGATAGGCACACTGCGGAGGCAGCGCCACCAGCGGCAGCGGCCCGCTGTCGCCGAGTTCGAAGTCATCGGCTGCGACCCATCTCAGTGGCTCGGTCCACACCACGCGTCCCCCGCGTTCATCTCCCTCGCGGTTAGCGACGACGACTTCCAGCGCTCCCGATCGCATGTGCTCCAGCAGATCGGCCGACAGTCCCACTTGCACCTCGAGTCGCACCTTGGGATGCGCTTGCCTGAAGCGCGTCAGCACGCGCGGCAGATGATCCGGCACGAACAGTTCGCCGATGCCGAGCCGTATCGTCCCCGTCGCCTCAGAGGCCCGCAAGTGCGCGAGCGCGGCGTCGCTGTCGCGAACGAGGCGCCGAGCGTAGCCCAGCAGCAGTTCGCCAGCGGGCGTGAGTGTCGTGCGGTGGGCGTTGCGCTCGAAGAGTTGCTTGTCTAGCGCTTCTTCGAGCTTCCGAATCTTGAGGCTGATGGCCGATTGCGTTCGTCCGACGCTGGCGGCCGCCGCCGTGAAACTCCCGCCGTCCGCGATCGCCAGAAAGGTTCGGAGGCTGTCGAGATCGAGCCGAGGCGTCGTCATTGCGATGTGCGCGGAAAAGAAAGGCCGGATCTTAGCATTAGCCTCGCTCATGCACGGGATTGGAATTAGTCGTTTTGCAAATGCTGCCGCGCGCGCTATCGTCCATCTTCCGGTCAAGAAGGTGCATCTATGAAAGCTTTTGTGTTGAACGAATTCGGCGTCGAAGGGCACGTGCTCGATACTTTCCCGATCCCCGAACCCCAAGCAGGCGAACTGCTCGTCGCCGTGCACGCCTCGGGTGTCAACCCGGCGGATCTCAAGATCAAGGCCGGCGAACTCGGCCCGGCCGCGCCCGCGCTCCCGGCGATCCTGGGCATGGACTTCGCCGGCATGGTCGCGAAGGTCGGGGCAGGCGTCGAAGGTTTCGACGTGGGCGACGCGGTGTACGGCTGTGCCGGCGGCGTCAAAGGCAGAGCCGGATCGCTCGCCGAATACATGGTGGTCGACGCGCGCCTCGTCGCGCCGAAACCGGCCCGCCTCTCGATGCGCGAAGCCGCTGCGCTCCCGCTCGTTGCGATCACGGCCTGGGAAGGTCTCGTGGATCGCGCGAAGGTCAGCCTCGATGAGAAGGTACTGGTCCACGCGGCGGCAGGCGGTGTCGGCCATATCGCCATTCAGCTTGCGAAGATCTTCGGCGCGCAGGTGTTCGCGACCGCATCGACGCCCGAAAAGCTCGCGCTGGCAGAACGCCTCGGCGCCGTCGCGATTCCCTATCGCGATATGCCGACCGAGGACTATGTCGCCCGATACACGGATGGCCGGGGCTTCGACATCGTGTATGACACGGTGGGCGGACCGACGCTCGAACAGTCCGCCGTGGCGACTCGCCTGTACGGGAGGCTCGTTACTTGCGCCGCGTGGGGGCAGCATAATCTCGCGCCGGTGCTCGGGCGCAGTCTGGACCTCATCGGCATATTCATGTTGTTGCCGATGCTGACGAGCCAGCGGCTCGAGGACCACGGCGTCATCTTGCGCAAGATTGCAGCGCTGGTGGATGAAGGCAAGCTGTCACCGGTGGTCGATCCCATCCGCTTCCAGCTTGCGGACACCGCAGCCGCTCACGCACGCCTGGACAAGGGCGAAGCGGTGGGCAAAGTCGTTATCGATATCGTCAATTGAAGAGGAGCAGGTCTCATGTCCGAAGAAGTCACTGTCGTTGCAACGGTTCAGGCGCGAGCCGGGATGGAAGCAGAAGTAGAAGGCATCATCAGAACGTGCGTTTCGGCCACGCGTCACGAATCCGGCTGCCGGCTTTACACCGCGCATACGGACCCGCAGCATGCCGGGCGGTTCGTGTTCATCGAAAGATGGGAGAGCCGCGAAGCGCTCGCCAAACACGAGCAGGAACCGCATTTTCTCGCCATGGCCGAAGCGTTCAAGACGCGCATTGAAGGGCCGATCGAAGTGCAACTGCTTCGCGAGCTGGTGTGATTCGCTAGATAGCGATGTGGCGCGTTGAATCGCTGGCGGCCCTTCGTATGCGGATCTCGATCACGTCGAGATCCAGCAAAGGCCAGTCGATCCTATCCGACGCAAATGCCCGGCACGGCGACCTTCTGAAAGAGATGCGGTGAAGTCATCGCGGACGAAGGGTAAGCGGCGAGGCTCGCGCTGAAATCCGGATGACCGAATGCCGCTCGAAAGTGCGCGTTCGACTCCCACACGGCATAGTTCAAGTACGTGGGACTGTCTCCGACGGCCCGGTGCAGTTGCGTCGAAATGAAACCCGGCTGCCGCTTCATGAATGCCGCGTCGTCCTGCCAGACTTTCAGGAAGGCCTGCTCGTCGGCCGGGTCCAGCATGAAGACATTCACCAGAACGACAGGGGCAGCGTCGATGCCAAGTTGACGCTCGATCGGGAAAGAAGGGTCAAGCGGTTTCAATTGCAGCATGGTCGGCTCCGTTGGTCGAAAGGACAATCACAGCGATGATCGAGTCGATGGCCGCGTGGTCGCTAGTGCAATCGCCACCCACGTCCGAAGGGCGCGACGTCGCCGCTCCGACATCGGACTGATCCCGCCGTGCCAAATCAGGCGTCGCTGAGCGCTGTGCTTGGCAAAGGACTTGCTTCAAAGGCCGCCACTCCCGTTCGCCGATGATCCTGTCATGCCGAGACCGTCGTTTTCCACGCAGCTTCTCACGCTCTGGGCTCTGATCGCGGTGCTGTGCGGTCTGCTGAGCGTCGCGGTATGGCTCATGTTGTCGTCGGCGCTCGGCGAGCGCGTCGTGGCCGCGAGGCAGCAAGCGGAGGCTGCGTGCACGGCGGTGGCGTCGCGCTACGACCTGTCGATGCAGCGTTCCGGCGAAACGAACGTCGACCTGATGCACGCGGTGCTCGATCTCGTGCTCGTGCAGACCGACGGCATCGAAGGCGGCTTCTGGACCAGCCAGCCGCCGTCGTACGCGTCCAACGGCTTCATCGCATACGCATTTCCTACCTATGGCGGCAGCGGCGTCAAGCGCGACATTCCCGAAGCCGAGACGCCGCTCATTCTTCGTACGCTCAAGAGCGCATCGAGCGCCGGAGCGCTGCACGCGGAAACCGTGTCGAGCGGAACGGACGCCGTGCTCGCGGTGGCCTGTCCCGTGCCGCGTCACGCGGCGCTGTTCGCATGGACGCTCACGCGCGCGCGCCCGCCGCTCGGACCGTACGGCGAACGCGCCACCGCCATTCTGGCGGGCGTGCTTGCCGTCATCGTCGTGCTCGCGTTGTTTCTCGCCTTGACGCTGAAGCGCTGGCGACAGAACCTCGCGCTGCTGGAACAGTCGCTCGCGCCCGGCGGCGAATTCGAACGCGGCAAAAGGCTGGAGCGCATCGGCGAGCGCGATCTCGATCAGATCGTCGACGCGCTCAATCGTTACGCCGACCGCGCCGAGCGGCTCAAGCGCGACGCCGACGCGCTGAACCGCAAGCTCGCGCAGGCCGAACGGTTCAGCATGCTGGGAAAGATGGCCGCGCAGATCGCGCATGAGATCCGCAACCCGGCGGGCGCGATGCGTCTCAAAGCGGAGAACGCGCTGGCCGGTGACGGCGCGCGCCGCGAAGCCGCGTTGAAGACGATCATCCAGCAAGTGGGACGCATCGAGTCGCAGGTGACGAGCCTGCTCGCGCTGACGCAATCGGTGACGGTGCACGCGCGCGAAGTCGATCTGCGAGCCTGGCTCGACGATATCGTTCATACGCATGAATCGCGCGCCGAAAGCAGGAACGTCGCGCTGAGTCTGGAGGTCGCAGCTAGCAAGACGCCGCCGGTCTTTGACCCGGCGCAACTCGCGCGCGCGCTCGACAATCTCCTCGTGAATGCGCTCAGGCACGCGCCGTCGGGCGGCAACGTGACGGTTCGCGCATACGGCGTCGAAGCGCAAGAGGGCGAAAGGCTCAGGCTGGAAGTCATCGATAATGGAGCCGGCGTGGCCCTGGCCGAGCGGGAGCGGATCTTCGAGCCGTTCGTGACCGGCCGGCCCGAAGGCTCGGGTCTCGGTCTCGCTGTCGTGCGTGAGATTGCATCGGCGCATGGCGGCCGCGCTTACCTTGCCGACGATTCCAACGTGACGCGCTTTATGATCGACTTGCCATGGCGACCATCCTGATCATCGACGACGACGACGCGTTTCGCGAAGGCCTCGCGGAAACCGTGCAGGACCTCGGCCACTCGACGGCCGAGGCGCGTTCCGGCGAAGAAGCGCTGGAGCTCTTGCGCGGGCGCGCGGCGCCTGCATGCATCTTTCTCGACTTCCGCTTGCCGGGCGCGGACGGAGTGGCCGTGCTGGAGACGCTGCGCGCGACGCCAGGCTTGCAGACCGTGCCGGTGGTGATGCTCACCGCGCACGCGACGAGCGACAACACGATCAGCGCCATGCGTCTCGGCGCGTTCGAGCATCTCGCCAAGCCGGTCGGACGCGACGAGATCGCCGCGCTGCTCGATCGCGTGCTGTCCGCGCAGATGGACGCGCCGGCCACGCGCGCGTTCGCGGACGAAGTCACGTCCGACGAGCCGCAATTGCTCGGCGTGAGCGAGGCCATGCGCGAGGTGCAGAAGCGCCTCGGCCGCGCCGCCGGCACGAACTCGACCGTGCTGATTACCGGCGAAACGGGAACCGGAAAGGAGATCGCCGCTCGCGTGCTGCATCGCGCGTCGGCTCGCGCAAGCGGTCCGTTCGTCGCCGTGAACTGCGCGGCCATTCCCGAAGATCTGCTCGAAAGCGAATTGTTCGGACACGGGAAGGGCGCTTTCACCGGCGCGCAGCGCGACAGGCGCGGGCGAGTCGAGGAGGCGCATGGCGGCACGCTCTTTCTCGACGAAGTCGGCGACATGCCGCTCTCCATGCAGGCCAAGCTGCTGCGCGTGCTGCAGGAAAGACAGGTCACGCCGCTCGGCACGAACCGCGTCGTCACGGTCGATGTACGCGTGGTCGCCGCCACGCATCGCGACCTCGCTTCGATGGTCGAGGCAGGCACGTTCCGGCAGGACTTGCTGTTTCGTCTGAACGTGATCCCGCTGCACATGCCGCCGCTGCGCGAGCGCGTGGCCGATATCCTGCCGCTCGCCGAACACTTCCTCGCGGCGGCATCGACCGATGTCGCGCGCAAGCATCTGTCAGCCGATGCTCAACGCCTGCTCGCCACGTTCGCCTGGCCGGGCAATGTGCGCGAGCTTGCCAATGCAATCGAGCGGGCGAGCGCGCTCGGCGCCGGACAGGTGCTGACGCGCGACGACTTCGCGTTTCTCACCGCGACCGCGACCGCGCGAAACAACGCGGACGACGCGATTCCGCAGGCTCTGCTGGAGCTTCCGCTGCCGCAAGCGGTCGCGCAACTGGAGCGGGCGCTGATCGTCCACGCGCTGTCGGCGTCGGGCGGCAATCGCGCCGAGGCGGCGAGGCGGCTCGGCATCAGCCGGCAGTCGCTCTATACGCGCATGTCGGCGCTCGGCATGTCCGAGGCTTCGGCTGGCGCCTGAAGTCGTCAAGGAACTGGACATGCGCTGTCGGGTTCCTTGACACATCGAGCCGCTTATTGGCCGCAGAGCATTGAGTTATCGGCGTTTCTCGATTGGCATAGGCCTTGCAGATCACTCTTCGTCAAGCGAAGGAGTGAATCATGCAATCGACTCGATACCCCAGCCCGGGAAGCGCCGTGCTCGCGGTCCTGCTCGCGGCGAGCGCCGGCTGCGCAGCCCAGGTTCCGCCGCCGTCCGCGGCAGCGCCGGCGTCGCGGCCGGCAGCGTCCGACGCTCCGCCGCCTGCCGTCGCCGGCGCGCCGATGCCTCCGCCTCCGCCTGCGCCGCCACGTCCGGGCGCAGCGCCGGTTCCGCTTGCCGACGCCGCTTCGATGGCGACCACGCAAGGCACCGTCGCGCGCTTCCTGACCAATCCTGACGGCGATGTCGACGGCTTCATGACCGACGACGGGACACTGGTGCGCTTTCCTCCGCATATGAGCACGCAACTGACTTCGGCCGTTCGCCGAGGCGATGCCGTACAGGTGACCGGCCGGCGCGACGAAGACGGCAGCTTCGCGGCGCAACGCATCGTCGCTACACAGAGCGGCCAGCAAGTGATCGACGAGCCGCCGATGCGCGGCACGCCGGCGTGGCCCCGCGACGCGCGCGCGGAAGGACTCTCGCGCCTGAGCGCGCAAGGACAAGTCGCGCGCGTCACGAGCGCGCCTCGCGGCGAACCGGATGGCGTGATCCTCTCCGACGGCACGGTCATCAAACTCACGCCACCCCTGGCTCAACGGTTCCCGGCGCTGGTCCGCGCCGGCGCGACGGTATCGGCACAAGGCTACGGCACGCGCAATCAATACGGCACCGCGCTTCAGGCGACGGCATTCGGCACGCCGGGCAATCTGACGCCGCTCTACGACCGCGCGTCGCCCATGCCTTAACGCGGGCTATCGCCAGCGCCTATCACTCATACACTTAAGGACAACGAACATGCATTGGATCGACCCTGCAAGCCTTCCCGAAACACGCGGTGAAGTCACGCACTTCCTCTTGAATGCTCACGGTGAAATCGACGGCCTCGTCATCGGCTCACGTCAGGTTCACTTTCCTCCGCACTTGTCGAAGCAACTCGCGCGGCATGTCGCGCTGGGCGATGAAGTGCGCGTGCGCGGCGTCAAGCCTCGCGATGCAGACATGATCGCCGCCGTTTCGCTGACGACGCGCCGCGGCGTGGTGATCCTCGACGACGGTCCGCATGCGGGCGGCGAGAAGCATCAGAAGCCGCACGTCGAACGCAAACCGATGGAAGCCTTCGGCGAAGTGGTGCTTTCCCTGTTCGGTCCGAAAGGCGAATTACGCGGGGCCTTGCTGGACGATGGCACGTCGCTGCGCATGCCGCCTCATGCCGCGGCCGAACTGGCGGCTTACCTGAGTCCGGGCGCGCACGTTCACGCCTGGGGACACGGCGTGAAGAACCGGCGCGGCCGCACGATCGAAGTCGATGAAATAGCCGAACTCATCGACGCGCCCGAAGCGGCCTGACGGACTGTCCATTCGTTCAAGGAGCACGTGTCATGTTGAGCTGGGTGCACTTCGGGGACCTTCATGCCTCGGGCGACGACCAGTACGAAAGTCTCGATCATCTGAAGTCGATGATCCGCCTCGTCAATCGCCACTTGTCCGACCGGGTGGACTTCGCGTTTCTTCCGGGCGACAACGCGAACAACGGCACGCCCGAGCAGTACGGCAAGATAGCCGATGAAGTGGCCCGCCTGACGCTGCCGCTTCATGCGATACCCGGCGATCACGATTACGAGCCCGGCCACCTCGACGCCTTCAACGCCTTTGCTAACGCCGCGTTGCCGATGTCGCGCATCGTGAAGGGCCACCGGTGCATCTTTCTGGACGTCGTATCCGCGGGACGGGGCGGGCCGGACTTCAGGCTGTCGGGTCCTGATTTTCAGTGGCTCGAGCAAGAGCTCGCGCTATCCGCTCGCGACCCGGAGCTGCCCGTCGTCTTCATGCACGCCTATCCCGGCGATATCGCCGATGGACACGCGCTCGCTTCGGCGTTCGCGCGCGCGAACGTCGCGATGGTCGACACCGGGCACACGCACTACAACGAGTTGCTCAACGACGGCTGGGTCGTCTACGCGGCGACCCGTTCGACCGGACAGATCGAAGAAGACGATGGTCGCCCGGGATTCTCAGTCGCGGCGGTGGATAGCGGTGTCGTGAGCTGGAAGTTCCACCCGCTCGATGCCTCGTGGCCCTTCGTCATGATCACGCGTCCGTCCGACAGGAGGCTGCATCGCAGCCGCTCGGCGCCGAGAAACGTGGACGCGACGCGCGTGCGCGTGCTGGTTTCCAATGACGATGTCGTGTCCGTCACCGGCCATCTCGACGGCATGCCGATCCCGTTCTCCCGCAGCGCCGACGAGACCGGCATCTGGCAAGCGGTTCTTCCGGCTGCCGCAACAGGTTATCGGGCGCGCTTGACGGTGACTGCCCGCACCGCTGACGGGCGAAGCGGCGAGGACTCGATCACGCTGCAACCGGCAGGGAATGCGGACAAGCACCTCAGGCACCACGCCGCGCTCGGCACGGATGCGCACGCCGTGGAACCCTGGCCCGAGCACGGCATCCTCGGCTCGCAGCTCGGCCCCAACAAGAACGGTCGTCATTGGTGAACCATGAATCCCCAGTACGCGCTCGAAGGACTGAACTTCTTCATGGCGGATGTGCAGGCGGGCATCGGGCCGTTTCTCGGCGTCTTTCTTCAGGCGCAGGGCTGGCACCCCGAGGCCATCGGCACGGTCATGACGCTCGGCGGCATCGCGGGGATGCTCGCGACCTCGCCAGCCGGCGCGCTCGTCGATGCCACGCATCACAAGCGCGGCATCATCGTGATCGCCGGGGTGATGACCACGCTCGCGTCGCTCGTGCTGTGGCTGTCGCATGGTTACTGGATCGTGGCGGCCTCGCAGATTTGCACGGCCGTGACGGGGGCCGCGCTCGGTCCGGCCGTGGCCGGCGTGACCTTGGGCATCGTGCGCGAGAAGGGCTTCGACCGGCAGTTCGGCCGCAATCAGGTGGCCAATCATGCGGGCAACGTGGTGGGCGCCGCGCTCTCGGGCTGGCTCGGATGGCGATACGGCTTCGGCGCGGTGTTCGTGCTTGCCGGCGTGTTCGGCATCCTGACGATCATCGCGACGCTGCTGATCCGGCGCGACGCGATCGATCACGACAGCGCGCGTGGTCTCGGCGGCGGGGCATCGAACGAGCATGCGCATCAGCATGAACATGCAAGCGGCTTTCGCGTCTTGTTGACCTGCCGGCCCTTGCTGCTGCTCGCGGCGGCGCTCGCCATGTTCCATCTGGGCAATGCGGCGATGCTGCCGCTCTACGGCCTCGCTGTCGTCGCAGCGCATCAGGGCGATCCGAGCGCGTTCACCGCCCAGACCATCGTCGTCGCTCAACTCGTGATGGTCGCCGCCGCGTATTTCGCGAACCGCCTGATCCAGCGGATCGGCTACTGGGGCGTGATGCTCGTCACGTTTCTCGCGCTGCCCGTGCGCGGCGTGGTCGCCGCGATGTTCATCACCGCGTGGGGCGTCTGGCCGGTGCAGGCGCTCGACGGCATCGGCGCGGGGCTGCAAAGCGTTGCGGTGCCCGCGCTGGTCGTGCGGCTCTTGCAAGGCACGGGACGGGTGAATGTCGGGCAGGGCGTCGTGATGACGCTGCAGGGTCTCGGCGCGGCGCTGAGTCCCGCGCTCGGCGGCGTGCTCGCGCAACACTTCGGCTACGCGAGCGCTTTTCTGGTGCTGGGCGCCGTATCGACGGGATCGCTCGCGCTGTGGCTTCTCTTCGGCAAAACGCTCAAGAAAGCGTGCGGCGTTCGCCGCGACGTCACTCACGAATCTCGTCTCGCCATATGAATCCGACCTTTCTCTCCTGGGGCATTGCGTTCGCCGCCACTGCCGGCGTCATCTTGCGGCCGTTTCGCTGGCCCGAGGCGATCTGGGCCGTGGCGGGCGCCGTCATGCTCGTCGCGCTCGGGCTGCTTCCTGCGCAGCTCGCGTGGCAAGCGGTCGGCAAGGGCACGGACGTTTATCTGTTTCTCATCGGCATGATGCTGCTGTCGGAACTCGGCCGTCGCGAAGGCCTTTTCGACTGGGTCGCGGTGCATGCCGTGAACTATGCCCACGGATCGCCTCGCAAGCTCTTCCTGCTCGTCTATCTCGTCGGTGTCGTGGTGACGACGTTCCTCTCGAACGACGCGGCCGCCGTCGTGCTCACGCCCGCCGTGTTCGCCGCCGCGAAGAAAGCACGAACGAAGCCGCTTCCGATGCTCTATGTCTGCGCGTTCATCGCCAATGCGGCGAGCTTCGTCTTGCCGATCTCGAATCCGGCCAATCTCGTGCTCTATGCGAACCACACGCCCGCGCTTGGTCTCTGGGTGGCGCGCTTCGCGTTGCCCTCGGTGATGTCGATCGTCGCCACGTTCGTCATGTTGCGCTGGACGCAGCGTAAGGCCCTCAACGGAGAATGCGCGCGCGACCTGCCTGTCGAAAGACTCAGCGCGAACGGCAAGGTCACGCTGGCGAGCATCGGCGTGACGGCGGTCGCGCTGCTCGTCGTCTCGGCGTTCGACCTGCAACTCGGTTTGCCGACGGCGATTCTCGGCATCCTGACGGCGCTCGTCGTGTTGATCAAAGAGCGCGAGTCACCGGTCAAGCTCGTCAGCGACATATCGTGGAGCGTGTTGCCGCTCGTCGCGGGCCTTTTCGTGCTGGTTGAAGTGCTCGATCACACGGGCGTCATACGCGAGATTTCGGGGCTGCTGAGACAGTCGACGCAAAACGATCAGTCGATGACAGCGGCGGTATCGGGACTCGTCATCGCCTTCGGCAGCAACGCGATCAACAACCTGCCCGCCGGGCTCATCGCAAGCGCGACGGCCTTGCAGGCGCACAGTCCGGAGCGCGTCATCGATGCCCTGCTGATCGGCGTGGACCTCGGCCCGAATCTCTCGATCACCGGCTCGCTGGCGACGATTCTCTGGCTATCGTCGATCCGGCGCGAAGGCGAAGAAGTGAGCTTCATGCAGTTCCTGAAGGTCGGCATCGTCGTCATGCCTCCCGCGCTCGTGCTGGCGCTGGGCTGCCGGCTGCTGACCGGGCATTGATCGTAACCGACGGAGGAAGAGAATGAGCAGCGCGTGGATTTATCCCTTCATCATCGTGGGCGGCGTTCTTCAGGCTGCGGGCGCGCCGATCAATGGCGAGCTCAAAGCCGCGCTCGTCAATCCGTGGCTTGCGTCGAGCGTGTCGTTCCTGCTCGTCACGTTCCTCGCCATCGCGTTGTTCTGCATACAACCGACGCCGTTGCCGACGCTCGACGCTTTGCGCGGCATGAAGTGGTGGGCGCCGCTCGGGGGCATCGTAGGCGCCGTCGCGGTGTTTGCCGGTCTGACGCTCGTGCAGAAAGTGGGCGTCGGCACGCTCAATGGCCTGACCATCTGCGCGAATCTGGTCGCATCGGTCGCGATCGACCACTTCGGATGGATCGGCGTGGCCGAGCATCCGCTGAGCGGGCTGCGTGCGCTCGGCACCGTGTTGATGATCGCGGGCGTCGCGCTCGTCATGCGATTCTGAGGCTTCTCGACTGGCCGCTTCCTGGATGGTGCCAGCGCGCGCGCTCGTACTGCGCATTCGCTTCATGAAGCGTTCGAAAGGCGACCGCCTGCGGCTCGCTCAGCGGGACCCGGCGGCGCGCACCTCCTCTCGTCTCACTAGGTTGCCAGAACGGCGCTCTCGATTGCGCGGTTGAGTTGCCCCACATCCACTGGTTTCGTGAAGTGGAAGTCGAATCCGGCGTCCGCGGTGCTTGCGCGGTCTTGCGGCTGACCCCATCCGGTGATGGCAATCAGCGTTACGTCCTTCGTAGAAGGCATGGCGCGGATGTGGCGAGCGACGTCGATTCCGCTGATGCCGGGCAATCCCAAGTCGAGCAGAATCACCTTCGGACTGTAGTGGCCGAGAAGCGCGACGGCCTCCTCGCCGGAATAGGCGGTCCGTACTTCGTGCCCCTCCATTTGCAGGAATGCCGTCATTGCGTCTGCTGCGTCGACATTGTCATCGACGACCAGAATGCGATGCGTCGCAACCGACGAACGATCGAGAGCCGGGACGCGCGGCGGAGCCGGCGGTGACAGTACGCGCGACGCGGCTGGCAGATGAATGGAGAAGCGGCTCCCCCGATCCTTGCCACCGCTGGACGCGGTCAGTCGGCCTCCATGCAGCTCGATCAGCGATTTTGACAGCGCCAGCCCGATGCCAAGACCACCCTGGCGGTGCTGATCGCGATTCACCTGCGAAAACATGGCGAAGATCGCGGACAACTTGTCCGGCTCGATGCCGATGCCGTTATCCTCGACCGACAGGACGATTTCCGCGTCATTTGCCGTCGCCGTGAGTTCGACGCGCCCGCCCGGCGGCGTGTATTTCGCGGCGTTCGTCAGCAGGTTGGCGAGCACCTGCGCGAGTCGAAGGCGATCCGCCTTGATATGCAATGGCCGGGCGGGAGGCTTGATAACGAGCTCGTGCCCTTTGCCTGCGAGGATCGGCCGCGCGACCTCGAGCGCTTCGTCGACCACCTCCCGCAGCGCAACCGTTTCTGGGCGCAACTCCAGCGCCCCGCGCGTGATGCGCGACACGTCCAGCAGGTCGTCGAGTAAAAGCGCCATGGCGGCCGACTGGCGGCGCAGCACGTCGATGCACCAGCTTCTTCGTTCTTCGCTCAAGCTCGGCTGTTCGAGTATCTCGGCAACCTGCCTGATCGGCGCCAATGGATTGCGCAACTCATGCGCGAGCGTCGCAAGAAACTCGTCCTTGCGGCGGTCGGCCTCCGAAAGTGCCCGTTCGGCGCGCACGCGCGGCGTCACGTCGACAAACCAGGCGACGACGGAGCCTTCCAGCGACGCCGCGACCACATGAAACCACTGCTCGCCGTTCTCACCCTCAACGCGGACGTCGAAGGCCTCGCGTCCCGGACGCTCGGCAAGCGGGGCGAGTCGCTCGAGCAGAACGTCTGCGTCCCAGCCAGCCGGACGCACAAACGAAGTCGAACTGCCGATCACCACCGCAGTGTTCTGATTGAATAGCGCTGCGGCCGCCTCGTTGAGGTAGTCCCATCGAAGCTCGGCGATACGGCGTTCGCGCACGACGGGCGTGAGGATGCAAAACGGCACGCCGGCGCTGTCCAGCGCCACGTCGAACCGGTGCCGGGCGTCGCGCTCGACTTGCAAGAGGCGATCGGCGGCATCGCGGGTCGCTGCTTCTGCTCTTCCTGCGCGCCGGGCCACCTTGGCCAATTGCTGTCCGGCCGTGACCAGAAATGCGCCGACCACCGAGTACGCGAGCAGCACGATCTGATCGTCCTGCTGCGGGACCGCGAAACTGCCGATAGGTTGCATCCAGAGCGCGCCGAACGCGATGCCGCTTACGAGAAGCAGCAGCCCCGACAACGCCCCGAACAGCACCGTGACGAGCGGAAGGGTGGCGCTGATGAAGAGGAAGGTCAGCCGTCCGTGCGCCACGAGCGTCAGCGCCTGCTGAGCCAGTAACACGACGGCAGTGGATGCCGCGCCGAACAACAAGCGCTGCTTCAGGGGATGCTGTGCGATGCGAACGATCATCGCTTCGACTCCGGTTGTTTCAAGGTCTTTCGTTTCATGCTGGATGTCGTCGTCATACCTGTCGGTATCGTGCTCAGCGATGCTGATCGCTACGTTCGGACTCCGTGGAGTTAGACCGATTGGTCATCCTCGCGGCAGACAAAAAAAAGCGCCGACTCCGTTTCGGGAGCAGCGCGGAAAGTTCGTCAAAAATCCGAGGGCCGTTGACGAACCTGAGAGAAATGCAATTGTAAGGACAACCCGGATTGCGGTCTAATACGGTGTGCTGATGCGGGCGATCACTGATTCTTATAGGCGGTTTTTTTTACTCCCCGCGTTCGATCCCGGTCTGTTGCCTATTCGCTCTGCGCATCCGACAAGACGATTCCGGCTTACCATGACGGGCATAAGTGAGCCAAGGCGGGACGGTCGGAAAGCAAGGATCACTCATCATGCAGACACGAAACGCGGGTCGAGGCCGGCGCAATTTTCTTCGCAAGTCTGCGGCGCTGCCGTCGACGTTCCTGCTGCTGGCGCTCGGCGATGCGTATGGACGGCCCGGCGAAGTCTCGGCGACGCCCGCCTGCGCGGGCGAAGACGAGCCGACGCGGCAGCAGACGGCAGGTCCGTTTTTCCTGCCGCACTCGCCGCAACGGGCATCGCTGCTCGAACCGGGCATCGATGGAACGAGGATCGTCCTGACTGGCCGGGTGGTTTCGACGCAGTGCAGGGCAGTTTCCGGGGCTTTGCTCGATTTCTGGCATGCCGACGACGCCGGCGAGTACGACGTCAAAGGGTTTCGGCTCCGCGGCCATCAATTCGCGGACAGCGAAGGGCGTTACCGGCTGGAGACGATTCTTCCCGGGCTATACCCCGGACGAACGAGACATATCCATGTGACGGTGCAGCCGCCGAACGGGGCGATTCTGACCACGCAACTGTATTTTCCCGGCGAGCAACGCAACGCTCAGGATTCACTGTTCGATCGACGGCTATTGGTTGCGATCGACAAGGCCGGCGAGCGAAAGGCGGCCCGCTTCGATTTCGTCCTCGCTTAAGTAACGCGTGGGATTTGCAAACGCGCGGCGGTCCGCGCATGCGCGTGTCACTGCGAGGTTTGGGAACGCTCGATGCGCCACAGTTGCGTCTGGAGGCGCGGGCCGTTTTCGGGCTTGAACCAGCTCATGTCCTGTATGTGGGAGCTCGTGATATAGACCGTGCCGTCGGGGCCTTCGGAAAACGTGTCGGGCCAGCGTAGCCGCTTGTCCTGAACGACGGTTGCGATGCGATCCCCGTCACGAACCTTGACCGCGTCCTGCTCGATAGCGCTCAAGTAGAGCCGCCCGTGCGCATCCATCCAGAGACCGTCCGTCGGCTCCGTCTGCGCGACAGCCTGCACGCGAGCTTCCAGGTCCTTCTCCGCGAGACGCGGGTTCTGCAATGCGTTCGTCGCGATCCGATAAAGCGTGCGGCCGGTCAATGCTTTCCAGTAGAGCGTGCCGCCATCGGGCGAAAGCGCAAGGCTGTCGGCGGCGAATTCGACGCCACGTCCGTCGGGCCGGCGCAGCTCGTGTCCATCGGTGCGTACCACGACGTCCTTCTCCGGCTGCGTGCTCGGGTGGCCGTCCAGAACGCGTCGAGCCTTGCCGCTTTGCAAGTCCACGACGACGAGCGCTCCCTTGGCCCCGGCATCGGTCAGATAGGCATACCGTCCGTCCGGCGAGAAACGCACATCGTTCAGATAGCTTCCCTGAGGCGCGACGGTCTCGTCGAAGCGAATCACCTGCGCGACCTTGTTCGCCTTCAGATCGACTTTCACCAGTTTGGGGCCGCCCTTCACGAGCGGTGCCGTCGCTGGCGCGGCCGGGTCGACGACCCAAAGATTCCCGCGCGCATCCGCCACGACGCTCTGAACGCACACGAAGTGATCTCCGGCAGACACCTGGTTCTTCTTGGCGTTGCGCCACGAATTCCATTCATCGTCCGGGTAAGGCTTGGTCTGGCCGTCGGGCGTCAGTTCGGCAACCGAGATCGGCGCATCTTCTGTCCAGCGCGGGAAATTGACGAAGATGCGCCCATCCTTTGAGACGGTCACGCCTGTGACCTGATGCTCGAAGCTGGCGACCTGTTGCAGTCGGCCCGTGTCTGGCGAAGCGCCAGATTGCTCCTGAGCGAAGGATGCGTTTGCAACAAGTGTTATCGCCAGAATGGCGGATGCGGCTGGGAATCGGGTCATGTTGTCTCTCCTCGGGCGGCACTAGCGACATGCGTCGAACTCACGGCGCGAACACGGCACGGACGCAGCCGTCGGTCTTGTGCTTGAACATGTCGTAGCCGCGTGGCGCCTCTTCCAGCGAGAAGCGGTGCGTGGCGAGATAAGCGGGATTCAATTCGCCCTTCTGTGCGTGCGAGAGCAGGCGATCCATATAGGCCTGCCCGTGCTGCTGGGCGCTGCGCACCGTCATGCCCTTGTTCATGATGGCGCCCATCGGGAACTTGTCGATCAATCCGTAGACGCCGAGCACCGACAGCGTGCCGCCTTTGCGGCAAGCCATCACGGCCTCGCGCAACGCCTGGCCACGGTCCGTTTCCAGACGCAGCGCCTGCTTGACGCGGTCATACGCGTATTGCGGCCCGGTGCCGTGCGCTTCCATCCCTACTGCGTCGATGCAGGCGTCGGGTCCGCGCCCGCCCGTCATTTCCATGAGCGTGTCGAGAACGCTGTCGACTTGCGTATAGTCGATCGTTTCCGAGCCGGCATGCTCGCGCGCCATCTGCAAGCGCTCGGGGAAGCGGTCGATTCCGATGACCCGCTCGGCGCCCATCAGACGCGCGCTTTGCTGCGCCATCAATCCGACGCCGCCGCAGCCCCACACGGCGACGGTGTCGCCCGGCTGGATGTTGCAGAAGTCGGCGCCCATGTAGCCGGTCGGGGCGGCATCCGAAAGAAACAGCGCGGTCTCGTCCGCGACGCCGTCGGGGATCTTGAAGCAGTCGTTGTCGGCAAACGGCACCCGCACGTATTGCGCGTGCGCGCCCGCATAGCCGCCGAAGGCGTGGGTGTAGCCGTAGATGCCGGCCGTCGTATGTCCGCCCAAAAGCGGTGCCTGCAGTTCGGGCTTCGGGTGTGTGTTGTCGCACAACGAGTAGAGCGAATGCTGGCAATACCAGCACTGTCCGCACACGATGAATGAAGGCACCACGACGCGGTCGCCCTTCGCGAGGCGCTTCACCTCGGGACCGATGTCCTCGATGACGCCCATGAACTCGTGGCCGATGACATCGCCGGACTTCATCGTCGGGATATAGCCATCGATGAAGTGGAGATCCGAGCCGCAGGTGGTCGACAAGCTGACGCGCAGGATCGCGTCATGAGGGTTGATGATCTCCGGGTCCTTGACAGTCCCGACGCGCAAGTCATTGACCCCGTTCCAGTACAGTGCTCGCATGCTCGTTCTCCTTAGCGCTTCGTTGCGCGAGCAGCGGGCTGCCGCTCAGTGGTGGGAATCTCGCCGGTTTCGACGAGGCTCTTGAAGCGCCGCAGCGCGTTGTCGGCGATCATGTTCAGCGGCGTGTCGCCCAACAGTTGGACCAGGCCTTGGCCGAGCGCGCCGCCGGGCGGATCGAATCGAAAGTGCAGTGTCGCCACCGTGCCGCGGTCGTTCGGGGCGGCGTCGAAGCGGATGGAGCCCTCGTTCGCAATGGCGGCGCCGGGCAGCGAGCGCCAGCCGACGCTCCCGCCGGGTTCATCGACGATCTCCGATTCCCATTCGTAGAGGCGACCGAGGGGCGTCTTCATCTCCCAGCGCATGCGGTTTTCGCCGATCGGGCGTAACGTCGCGAAGCCTGCCATGAGTTGCGGGAGCGTGCGGGGGTCGACCCAGCGTTGACGGAGCGCGTCCGCCGGCTTGCCGATGGTGATGGCACGCTTGGCCTCTGGCTCGGCGCGCGCGCGTCCACTGTGCGCCTTGTCATTTGCTCTGCCGCGTTGGAGCGGGGCACCGCGCCCCGCGCTCCACACGGCCGTGCCCGCGCAAGCCGTGAGCGCGAGAGCCACGGCACTGTTCTTCCGGCCTGCGAGTCCTGAAACGATGAGCGCCGCGCTTAGCGCCACCGGAATCCAACCCATGCGTTGCATGAGCTCACCGGGCGAGACGCCCGACGGAATGTGGCCGCGCCCCAACGATCCGTGCGATCGGATAGCAACGATGTTGCTTGCCATGACTAATGCTCCTGGGAGTTCACTGCCTCGCTACGCGGAAGGGCTCCGTGCAGCGAGATCGCTGACATGTAGCGCGACGTGCGTGCTCACGCCACGCGTGGCCATGAATCGCGGAACTGCGCCGTGGGCTGCTTCGCCCAAAGTGTGGCTGGCCGGTTCGCGGTTCCATGGACCTCGACAAGTGCTTTTTACTCCGTCGCCGCTACCATCGCGGCGGCGCTTGGCTAGCCTCCGGGATGCAGGACAACCTTGGTCCAGCCATGCTCGCGCACGTCGAAGTGTTGATAGGCGTCGGGCGCCTGGTCGAGCTTCAACTCATGAGAAACGATGAACGACGGCTTCGCGCGTCCCACCGAAATGAGATCGCGCAACTGCCGGTTGTACGCCTTGACGTTGCACTGACCCGTGGCAATGTGCTGGCCTTTGAACCAGCACTTGCCCCAGTCGAACGCAATCTTTCCCTGCTTCGCCAGTTCGTCCTGCGCGCCCGGATCCTGCGGAACGAACACGCCGACCACGCCGATCCCGCCAGTGAACTTGACCGACGACACCAGATTGTTGATCGTCAGATTGGGATGCTCATGGCGTTGCGGAGCCGGATCGTGACACTGGTAACCGACGCATTCGCAGCCCACGTCCGCGCCTATTCCGTGTGTCAGGTCCATCACTCGCTGCACCGGGTCGTCCTTGGAATAATCGATCGCAATGGCGCCGATCGACTCGGCCAGCTTCAGCCGGTCGGGATGGCAGTCCACCACCATGACGCTGCGTGCGCCCTTGATCATGGCCGAGTGCGCGGCCATGAGACCCACTGGTCCCGAGCCATAGATCACGACCGAATCACCGGGCCGCATGCCGGCTAGTTCTGTGGCGTGCCAACCGGTGGGGAAGATGTCGGCGCACATCACGTAGTCGGTCTGTTTCTCCTCGGCGCCCGGCGGCAGCTTCAGAGACATGAAATCCGCCCAGGGCACTCTGAGATACTCGGCCTGGCCGCCCGGCCACGGTCCCATGTCCGCAAAGCCGAACGCACCGCCCGCGATACCCGGCCCGTTCGCGTGCAGGCAGAACGCGGTGAGGCCGCGCTCGCAGTTCACGCAGTGGCCGCAACTCACATTGAATGGCAGGCACACCCAGTCGCCGGGCTTGATGCGCTCCACGGCCGGTCCTACTTCTTCGACGACGCCCAGATTCTCGTGACCGAAGATGCGCCCTTGCTCGAAGTCGGTTCGGCCTTCGTACATGTGCAGGTCGGACCCGCAGATGTTGGTACTGGTGATTCTGACGATGGCATCAGTCGGGCGCTCGATCTTCGGGTCAGGCACGTCTTCTACGGCGACCTGGCGAGGACCGCGATATACGACTGCTTTCATAGTTATCTCCTGAAAAGGCGACTGCAAAGAGCCTGAGCCGCACAGAACTTGTGCGGCTACCGGCGTCGAACACCCGCAGGCGTACCTGTCGGACGGTGGGTATCCTGATCTATCGGCACGTTGCTTTCGGCGCTAACGTCCCCGTGGGCGGGCATATGAAGAAGTCTTCTAGACAGTACGGCAGCTCCATTTAAACTGTTCAATAGGAGTACTAAGTGCATAACGAAGCGCTATCTGATCGATGTCGCCCGTGCGAATAGGGCAGCGATCCGCGTGCCCGCCGGCTATCCGTGCCTTATTGACTCACTAGTTCGGTACCGTTGACTTCGGCAACTTACATCGAAGTTAGGCCTTGCCGCAGAATTACTGCGTGGGCCAATTGACGTCGTCGCGCGTGGTTAGAGTTTCCGTTACGGACCCGCCATGCACGGCTTGCCTTTAAGCGCGTGACGAAGCGTCGTGCCGCGTGGAGAATTGATTTGCCGGTCGCTTTGCAGGTTTTGCAAGACGGCTTGAAGGAAGTGGTTCCCGGACACGCCGTGCTTGCGTGGTGCGCGACCATTCACGGCAATGGGGGGCAGATCGTCTCTAAGTACTACCGAAAAACGGAAGCGTGGGATGTCGACGGCGGCCCGGCTTGCTTGCCCCGCGGGCTGCCGCTGATGGCGCCAGTAGCGGTTCGGCGCATGACCGTCGCTGCGCTATGGGCGCTTGCAAGCGACTCGTGAACGAGGGTTCTAATCAATCGCCAACCGGTCGCGCTTCGCCAGCGTCGCAGTGCATGACGCAGCGCCGGTCGTCAGTGAACCCGAAATCTCGATCGAAAAATGTATTGGCTGTGCAGTGCTTCCCTCGATCGCTTCAATGCGATGAGGCTGGATTGATAAATGGACAGCAGTTTCTGGGAGTGTGTCGGGTCGTTGCCGGCCTCTATCTGTTTCAACAAGCGGTCCGCTTGCAATCGAACTTGTTCTTCGCAGTGTGCGATCGCCTTCTCGATTGCGCTGAGGCCAGGGGTTTCGCTATGTTGCAAGTCCGGCGCGTGCGCTTCGTTCTGTTCGTCGTTCGCTTCGCGGGCCGTTGGCGTGGCGCCGAGTTCGTTGATGGTTGGCTTTGCATCGAGTTCGGACGTCGCTTCGCCGTGAAAGTCGATCATGGCAATCTCTCAGGTATGCACGGACCAGCGCTCATGGGCGCCAGCCTTATTGGTAGTCGTCACGCCTCCGCCACGCGAAAAGCGAATGGCGAGAGAGGGCGCCGATCAGTTCTTCGTCTGATATCGAGCCGCCGCTTACATTTGAATGATGTTAGCCGCCGAACTTTTGTCTGCGCAGACATTTAACATCTTTTACAAATCTTCAGGAGGTGCTTAAGCGCGGACGGCCTGGTTAAGGTTGCGTGCACCATCGCATGCATTCGACGAGTGGCGAGCACTCGCACTGTCGCGTGCCGGTGGTTGATCGAAACGGTCGGCCTCGTTCACGGCATGCTGTCTGTCTATGCACGCCCGCGCCGCAAACCGCGAACGCAATGGCCACGGAATGCAACTAGTGTTCGCCACGTTCGCCACCTCTCCCGAAGGGCGAACGATCATGCGGCGTCGACAGGACGTGCAGCCGACGCATGACGTTTGCGCGCGAGCGTCCGTTCCGATGCCGGGTCGTCGGCTTCGCAGATCGATACGCGCACCGACGCGCGGCTGACCTGCGCTTGCAGCTTTCAATAGCGGCCAACATCGGATTGCTGGCGAACGCCGTCAACGTCCCTTCCACGGCACGAGCCGCCGTTCCAGCGCACGCATGCCGTAGTCGAAGATCCACGCGATGGCCCCGATCAGCATGATGCCCATGACGACCACGTCCGTGCGCAGAAAGCTCGACGCATTGAGCACCATCTGGCCGAGGCCGGCCGTGGCGGCGACCATCTCGGCCGCGACGAGCGTCGTCCAGCCGAAGCCCACGGCGATGCGCAAGCCCGTCAGTATCTCAGGCAGCGCCGCGGGCAATACGACGTGCCACACCACCTGCCGGAAGTTGGCGCCGAGCGACCACGCCGCGTTCACCTGCTCGGCGCTCGCGCTGCGCACGCCGGCACGCGCGGCCATCGCGATGGGCGCGAAGCACGCGAGCCAGATGACGACGATCTTCGCGGTCTCGTCGATGCCGAACCAGATGACGACGAGCGGCAGATACGCGAGCGGCGGCAGCGGCCGATAAAACTCCAGCGGCGGGTCCAGCAGCCCGCGCGCAATGCGGCTCACGCCCATCGCGATGCCGACGGGCACGGCCGTGACGACCGCTAGCGCGAACGCGCCGAACACGCGGATCGCGCTCCACAGCAGATGGTCGGAGAGCGGCAGGCCGCCCTGAAGACGCCCATGCCAGGCGTCGACGAATGCGCGCCATACCGCTTCCGGGGAAGGCAAAAAGAGCGGCGGCAACCACCCGAAATGCGTGGCGAACCACCAGAGCAGCGCGAGAGCCGCGACGCACAGCGCGCTCGGCACCGCTGTCGGTCCCGCGCCGGGCATGCCGCGATAGCGCGCGCGGCGTCTTGCGCGGGCGGCGCGCCGCGCCGGGTGCGACGCGGCCGTTGCGCCGGAGAACGACGCATCCGAAGCGGGCCGGTTCACGCCGCCTCCTTTTCCGTTCGATGCAAACGGCGCGTCAGCCGCTCCCGCCATTCGATGAACGCGGGCGACGACTTCACCGCGCGCGCATCGCGACTGCGAACGTACTCGCGCGCGAAAGGCAGCTCGTGCACCTCTTCGATGCGTCCCGGGCCGGGCGTCATCAGCACGAGCCGCGTCGCAAGAAAGAGCGCCTCTTCCACGCTATGCGTGATGAAGAACACGGTCTTGCTGGTGCGCGCCCACACGTCGAGTATCAGCTCCTGCACGCTTTCGCGCGTGAGCGCGTCGAGCGCGCCCATCGGTTCATCCATCAGCAGCACTTCAGGGTCGCTTGCCAGCGCGCGCGCAATGCCGACGCGTTGCTGCATGCCGCCCGACAGCGCATACACCTTCGCGTGTTCATGCTGCGCGAGGCCGACGAGCGCGAGCGTGCGCCGCGCGATCTCGTGGCGCTCGGCGCGCTTCATGCCGCGAAAACGCAGGCCGAGCGCCACGTTGTCGAGCACGTCGAGCCACGGCATCAACGCATGTTTCTGGAACACCACGCCACGGTCCGCGCCCGGTCCGGTGATCGGCTCGCCATTGAGCGATGCCTCGCCCTCGGTCGGATCGAGAAAGCCGGCCAGGCAGTTGAGCAGCGTGGTCTTGCCGCAGCCTGATGCGCCGAGCGCCACGACGAACTCGCCGCTGCCGATGTGCAGATCGACGCCCATGAGCGCCGGCGTGCTCGCGCCTTCGTAAGTGACGCCGAGATTGCGGATGGCGAGCGCCGTCATTTCGCGGCCTGCTGCGCGTAGCGTGGATCGACGCCGGCAGAGTAGTCGGCCAGTACGTTCTGGATGGTGCCCTGCTGCTTGAGGAACTGCGCGGTCGCGGCGAGCGACTTCGCCGCGCCGGACTGTTGCCCGCCGCCGAGCCAGGTCGGCGACGCCTGCTCGCTCGCGGTCGGGAACGCGTAGAGCGCGAGACTCGCGGGCACGTCCGCCGCGTTCGCGCCGGACTCCTCGGCCACGGCCTTCACCTGTGCGGAGCCCGCGCTCCAGTCCGCTTTGTGATCGCGATACTGCGCGTCGGTATCGGCGAGCACCTTGACGAGGCCGGTCATGAACGCGGCGTTGTCCTGCGCGAACTTGCGCGACGCGACGAAGCCGTCGAAGGTCGCCTTGCCGGTTTCCTTCGCCACTTCGCCCGACGTGACGAGCACCGTGCCGTTCTGCTTGACGCGCGCGAGCACCGGATCCCAGATGTAGGTTGCGTCGATGTTGCCGCGCTCCCACGCGGCCGCCACTTCGGGCGGACGCAGGTTGACGATCTTCACCGCCGACGGATCGACGCCCGCCTGCTGCAATGCGACGAGCGCATGGAAATGCGAGGTCGACACGTACGGCACGCCGAGCGTCTTGCCCTTGAGATCGGCAAGCTTGCTCACGCCCGAGCCGTTGCGCGCGACGAGGGCTTCGGCGTCGTTGATGTTGTCGAGAATCCAGAAGAGCGACAGGTCGACGCCTTGCGACAGCCCGGCCGCGATGGGACTCGATCCCGCCTCGCCGAGCTGTATGGAACCCGAAGCCAGCGCGCGGATGACGTCCGCGCCGCTGCCGAGCTTGCGATAGGCCACTTTGTAGCCCGTCGCCTTTTCGACGGCGCCGCTTGCCTGCGCATAGCGCCACGGCACGACCATATCCTGATAGCCGATCACGACTTCGCGTGTCTCGGCTCGCGTCGAAAGGGGCGAGAGCGCGGCAGCGGCGAGCAGGAAGGAAACGGCGGTCGCGATCAATCGGCGGCGATGGAACGTGTGTGTCATGGAGCGGACGAAGTGAAGTGATGTGATGGAGCCATCGACTATAGGCACTTCGCGTTCCAAGGCTACGAATCTTTCCTGCATAGCATGCGAGCGCCAACGGCATAAGCGTTGCGCCGTTTTCCTGCTAGCCATATTCGTTGCGGTGTGAAGAGGAAAGTGTCGGGCGATTCGAGCACGTCTTCGCGAGTTGCAATACCGTCGCGCGACTCCACTTCCGCCTCATCATGCGATCGAGCGGTAGAGGACGACTCGTCAAGAGGCGTTTGAGCGGACGAGGCGTAGCAAAAGGGCGTCGAGCGCGATGAGGCCGCACAAGAGTGAAGGAAACGGCGGTGTTCGGGGCAGCGGTCGTCGGGCCGCTGTCCGATCAGGCGACATTCCGATGCCGTCGATTCAAACCACAGGGCCCTGGCTCGTCTACCTGAGGGAGCACACGAACGAACAAACGAACATCATCCGGAGGAGAAGACGTCATGGGCTTTTTCGATCTGAGCGTGCGGGAGGAGGGTTCGTTTCTTCCCGCTATCCGACACACCGTTCTGGAAGGGCCGCTCACACTGGTGCGCTTCTCGGACTCGAGCCGCCACGAGCAAGGCGCATACGGCAAGTACTGGATGTACGGCTCGGAGATACTCGAGGCCCTGGCGCAGCGGACGATCGATCGCTTGATCCGCGACGTCCGTCGGCGCTGGGCCATCTCGAACGACTGGGGCGACTTGCGCAACTGCTGGGTGCTGCGCCTGCCCGAAGGCGCGTCGCTCAATGCTTATTGGGGCTTCACGAAGCCGCAGCCGCGCGTTTCCAAGGAGGCGGCGGCGAACCTCGTTCAGCCGACCACGAAGTTCTATGCCGGCGGCTCGATTCAATTGATCCTGTCCATCGGACCGCGCGAGCGCGGATACATCAGCGGACCTTTCGTCACGCTCAGCCTGACGCCGTCGATGATCGAAGGCCGCTAATGCGCTTGCGTCACTCGCGAGCAGACGGCGCACACTGCCCCGACTCCAGCGCGAGCAGATTCAGCACGAGCAGAATGGCGGGCTGATTCTCCGCGCTGATTTCGATACCGAGCGTGCCGCCGATCCATCGACCGATCTTGGTCGCCGCGAAGTCCTCGCTTTGCGCGCGCTTTTTGAGGGTGACGCCGAGCTTCAGCGCCCGGTAGTGATACGACGGAATGTGATGCCGTGACGCGATTCCGCAGAGGCCGCCCTTGTCGCGCGAACGCCAGCCGAACGTACCCGCGAGCACCAGTTGCTCGTACTGGTCCAGGCCGTCGATGAACTCGCGCGCCAGATCACGCACACGTGCTTCATCGAGTCCATGCTGAATCAGGACGGAGCGGACCGGATCGTCCAGCGCGTGAGCGTGTTCGTCTACCTGCTCTTCGATGCCTTCCACTTCCATCGACACGTCCCGCTGGTGACTCGCGCTGCGCAAGTGGTCAACAAGAAATCGCCTGAAATACGCACACACGGCGTAGCCGCTCGAAGGCGCGCTGTGCTCACCCGCGTGCGAGCGGCCGTGGCCGGGTTCCAGGCGCAAGACCTTGGCGTAGATGAACTGGGCGATCAGCTCTTCCTTGTCCTCGCCTAGCGCGTGCAGTTCGGGCGGATGATACGCGCGCAACGCGCCTTGCACGAGCTGGTAAATTGAGATCATTTCGTCATGCGAAAGGTTCGTCCGGCGCCGCCACAGATCGGTGAGCATCGGAAGCGCGCCTGCCTGCGCGACGTCCATGGTCAGGGTGTCCATCTCGTCATCCCCCCATTCAGGTGGCCACGAATCGAGTATGGTTTTCTAGAGGCAGGCGACCAATATACCGTTGGTAATAGCCGTCGTCTAAACGCCTGGATACACCGGCAAGGGGCTGACAGAATGCATGACGACCGACGAAAGCGCGAGGTCGATGCCGACATCGATCACGATGTGGCAAGCGTGCTCTATGCGGCGGATCCGGCCTCCTTTCCCGCGCATGCCTGTGCGATCGCGCTGCTCGCCGTCGTTTATGTCGCGTACGAGGGCGATGGGCCGCTGCCGCTTTTCTGTGTGCTGCTTCACGGCGTGGCAATCTGCCTGGCGATCGGCTTGTGGTCGTGGCGGTGGCGTCGGCCGTCGCGGTTCGGCGCGCGGCGCTGGATCGGGCTGCATGCGCTGCGCAATGTCGCGCTTTACGGCGCACCGGGCTTGTCGGCGTGGTTCGCGTTTCAACATGCATCCGCGGCGCTCGCGGCAGCGCATATCGTGCTGCTCGTCGCGCTCACCACGCTTGCTTATGCCGCGAACGCGCTGAACGCGCTCAACCTGCGCAGCGCGATGGTGCCGCTGCTTTTGCCCGCCGCTACGCTGCACGTTCTGCAGGCTGACAACGGGCGGCTCGCACTGGGCGTCGCGCTTCTCATCATCATCGTCGCGGTCGATCTGCTGGCATCGCAGTATCGCGACGTTCATCGCGACCTCGCCGTGGCGCGCGCCGAACAGCAGCGACTCGCGCAAATCATCGCGCGGCAAAAGGGCGTGATCAAGGAAGCGAGCATCGCGAGGACGCGTTTCTTCGCCGCGGCGAGTCACGATCTGCGTCAGCCGCTGCATGCCATCGGTCTGCTCGCGCATTCGCTCGCCGATCGCCGCGCGAGCGAGGCGGAGCGCGAGGCCACCGCGCAGCACATCGTCGACAATGTCGAAGCGTTGAATCATCTGTTCAACCAAGTGCTCGACCTGGCGCGCCTGGAAAGCGGCGTGACGCAGGCGATGCCGCAGCACTTCCATCTGTCCGACGTGCTCGCGCGCATCGAACAGCAGTTTCGTCCTGCGGCCGCCGCCAAGGGGCTGGCGCTGCGCATCGCGCCGACGTCGTGTGTCGCGTTCACTGATCCGGTGCTGCTCGAACGCGTGGTGGCGAACTTGGTGTCGAACGCGGTGCGCTACACCGAGCGCGGCGCAGTGTGGATCGGCGTGCGCCGGTCCGCGAGCCCGGAACGCTGCTTCGTCGAAGTGAGGGACTCCGGCATCGGCATTGCGCCGCAGGAGCACGAACTCGTCTTCGAAGAGTTCTATCAAGCGCCGCTCGCCGGCCGCGACCGGCGCGAAGGCCATGGTCTCGGCCTCTCGACGGTGCGGCGTCTCACGCGTCTGCTGGGCGGCGAGCCGATGCTGCGCTCGGCGCCCGGCCGCGGCACGACGATGCGCGTGCCGGTCCGAACCGGCGATCCGAGTCTCGTGACCGCGAGCCTCGTCGCGGCGCCGGTGATGAGCGCGTTCATCGACGGCCGCCGCGTGTTGTGCGTCGACGAAGACCCGGCGAACCTGGAAGCGCTCGGCGCGCTGCTCACGCGCTGGGGCTGCGTCGTGCGAGGCTGCCCCGACGAGCTCGCAGCCGTGCGCGCGATCTCCGAAGGCTTCGTGCCGGACGTGCTGCTTTGCGACTATCGGATCGACAGTCATCAGACGGGCATCGAAGCGATGCAGGCGGTGCGCGAGGCGCTGCGCCGACGCGGCCACCACGGTCTTGCGCGCGTGTTGATCACGGGCGACATGGCGTCGCCCGAACTCGCGGCGCTCGTGGCCGAAGGCGTGCCGGTGCTGCACAAGCCGGTCACGCCAACGCGCCTGCGCCGCACGCTCGACGTCCTGCTCCAGCCGCGCAGCGAGGGGCACGAGGCGGCCTGATGCGCCGGGCTCGAACTGGATGCGTCAGGCGACGTTGCCGCGCATGCGCAACGCGCGCAGATACTGTCCCGCCACTTCCGATGCGCCGTAGTGCACGACGGTCTCGTCGACGAGCGCCCAGACTTGCGCGCCGCCGAGTTGCACGCGCCGGCAGAACGACAGATCTTCGGACAGGTAATGGCTCTGTTGCTCGATGGTGTCGAAAAAGCCGTAGAACCGGCCGTCCGGCAGCGCGTCGCGATACTGCTCGGGCGGCGCATAGCACTGCGTGAACGGAAGCGTGACTTCGAACGCATCGCGGCGCGCGAGAAAGATGCCGGTGCCGACGTGCTCCGCTTCGACGAAGCCGTCTATGACGCGCGCGCGGCCATCGCCGGAAGTCTTGAGCCGCACCGTGTAGTCCGTGTGCTTTTCGAGCCACTCGCGCAGCGTCAGCCCCTGATCGGAATCACCGATGCGCCGTTCCAGATTCATGCGCCGGTATGGATACGCGACGCCGGCCACGCACTTGTCGGCGGCGAGCAGCTTCATCACCGCTTGCGGCGCGAAGCGCATGTCCGTGTCGAGAAAGAGCAGATGCGAGAACTCGCGATGCGCGACGAAGTAGCTCGCGAAGAAATTGCGGGCGCGAATGACGTGCGACGAGCCGACATGCATCGTCTGGAAACCGCAGCCCGCGTCGGCGAGGGCGCGCGCCGTCTCCATCAGAGAGAACGCGAATTGGATGTGCACGTCGTCGTGATGCGTCGGCAGACAGACGAGCACGTTCGGCGCGCTCATAGTTCGCGTCCCGTGCGCAGCCAGTCGTTGATCACGGCGATCGCCGCCGAGCGGCTGTGCACGCCGAGCGCGCCGAAGATCACCGACAGGTGAACCTTCACCGTGCCTTCCGCGATCCGCAGCTCGCGCGCGATCATCTTGTTCGTGCAGCCACGATGAACGAGCCGCATGATCTCGCGCTGACGCGGCGACAAGTTTTCCATCAGATGCCGGTGATGCGACGGGAGCGGCGCGGCGCGCGCGTTTCCGAGCGGTTGCGTCGCGTCGGTGAGGCGTAGCGCCTCGACCGGCACGTAGGCGCCGCCTGAAAGCACCAGTTCAAAAGCCTTCTGCATCACGTTGGCGGGCTCTCGCTTGGGCACGAAGCCGAGCGCGCCGGCGGCGAGCACGGCGCGCATTTCGTCGACCGATTCTTCCGCCGACAGCACGACGAGCGGCAACGCGGGATTGGCCTTCAGCAGCGCCGCCAGCGACGACGCGCTCTCCATGCCCGACATGTGCAGGTCGACGATGGCGAGGTCGTGATTCGCGCCGGGGTGCGCGGCGGCGGCGAGCGTGTCCCAGCTGTCCGCTTCGTCGAACTGCGCGTCGTGATCGAGGCCGCGCAACAGCGTTTTGACGGCCTGGCGGATCAGTTCATGGTCGTCGGCGACGAGAAATTTCATGTTCGATCCATTCACGGCGCGGTCGATGGCATATCGTCGACGCACAGGTCGGGGTCGCTCACGACGCAATCGGCGCCCGGCATCGCGGGGCCGCCGCGCACGCGCACTGCGGATTCCCTGGCCGAGATGCGCAGGCCCTTGGGCAGCAGCACCCACATCTGCGCCGGCTGCTTCATGCGGCTCGCCTTCTGCTGCGCCTGCTCGCCGGTGCCGAAGAAATAGTCGGCACGCAGCGCGCCCCGAATAGCGCCGCCGGCGTCCTGCGCCATCAAGAGCCGAGCGACCTGAGAGCCGTTTCCCGCTTCGCTCGCGTTGACGAACACGGGCGCGCCGAGCGGCGTCGTGCGCGGATCGACCGCCGCCGAGCGTTCCGCCGACAGCGCCACGCCGAGCGCGCCGATCGGCCCGGCGGCGGAATCGGGGATGGTCCGAAAGAAGACATAGCTCGGGTCCGAGGAAGCGAACGCATAGCCGAGCGGCGGCGTCGGCGCGCCGGACGAACCGGTGGCTTCAGCGGTGGCGGACGCCACGGGCCGAGGTGCCGGGTAAGCCGCCGCCGATGTGCTCACGCGCGCCGGCCGCACGGCGGGCGTCGCGCCTTTCGCGAGCGTGAAGCCGCGCAAGAGCGGGGATTCGGGCGGGCCATCGGGTTGCGCTGACGTGTCGGCGGGCGGATCGGCGTTCTGCGCGCCGCGCAATAGCGCGGACTTCGGCGTGTCGTCGGAGGTGGAAGCGTCCGCTTGCGTGCTGACATCGCCTTCGTCGAGATCGATCTCGACGCCGCGCACCAGCACCTTGCGGCCCTTGCTCGACGCCGTTGCGACCGGCGGATTGAAGGCGAGCCCGTTCTGCTCGGCGTACGCGAGGCGGATCACGCCCGCGCCATCCGGCAGCACGATCTTGCCCGCGCCCTGCAGCTGCATCGCGTAGAGCATCGCGGGGTCGGCTACCCAGGCGAGCACCGGCGCGTCGATGCGTCCACGCTCGATCTGCGCGCGCGAGTAGTACGGCACGATGCGATTGCCCTCACGTCGCAGCCGCACCTTCTTGTCGCGGATATCGGGCGCGCTGTTGCCGAGTTCGAGCGCGTAGACGCCCTTGGCGTTGCCGGTCGCGATCGCCGCGAGCGGAATCACCGTGCGTCCTTCGACGCGCGCCATGACCGGTTCGTTGCGCGCGTTCGGCGGCAGGCGGCGCGCATCGAGGAAAAGCATGTCGCGCGGCACGCCGTAGACCGGATAGACGTAGGGCGCGCCGTAGGTTCGGCTGCCGCGCAGGACGGGTTCGTAGTAGCCGGTCAGTACGCCGCGCGAAGTCTTGTCGACGTTGCGGATCTGGTAGACCGTGAAGTTCTCCTCGAAGAAGCGTCGCACCGCGGCGTTGTCGTTCGCGGCGATGCGGCGCGCCGCCGCGCACGGCGCCGCCCAAGCCGCTTTACCGGCGAGCACGGAGCAGCCGCGCCGGAACGCGTCCCACGACTGCGCAACGTCGTCGCCGGACCAGCCTGGCACACTGGAAAACGGCACGGGCGTGTAGAGCGCGTTCTTCGTGGCGAAGGGCGTCGCGGTGGCGGAAAGCGCGGCCGCGGGGCTGGCGGGAAGCGGATTGAGAATCCCGGGCTCGCGCCCCGACGCCGCCGCGCTGACGATCGGCGCCTCTGCGGCGAGTTCGTCGGCGGTGGCGCCCGTGGAAGCCGTTTCGCGCGCCTGTGCGACTTGCGGCGCGGGCGGCGTCGGCGAGTTCGCGCATGCGGCGAGCGCGCCCGCGAGCATCGTGCAAAGCAACTTCAGCGTGACCTTCCCGCATGCGAACGGTGCTGCGCGAAAAGTGCCGGCGGCCTGGCCGCGCATACGTGGTGCCATGATGTCCTCGTCCAGCTTCAGGGGCTTTCTGTGTCACGCGCCGAAGGCCATGACGCGCGCTTCGCTATCTGGACGAATGGACGACGTCGATTTTGAAAGCGGCCGCACCGAATGCGACCGGGCACGAGGGCGCCGCGCTGCCGCACGACGGTACGCCCGCGAACGGCGACGCCGTGAGCGTGCGCCGCGCCGCAGCCGCGTGCTGGCCCTCGGGCGAGAGACTCGCGAAGACGGAATCGTGCGTCATGTCGAGCGTGGCGAAGTCGCGCGGCGCGCTGGACACGATCGCGATGAAATTGTTCGCGCCAGCGGGCTCGCCGGCTTGCATCGGCCAGGCCGGGCGCGGCAGCACGAGACGTTTGTTCGCGCCGATGCGGTTGTCCTCGTCGAGCTCGTTCGGGAACAGTTGCAGGTACTGATTCGCCGGATCGACGACGAACACGTAGACATACCCATCGCGATTGCTCGTGATCGAGAAGCGCAGCCGGTCATGCCCGATGACCGCGCGCGGCTGCGGCACCTCCGCCTTCACGACGATGGACGGGTCCGCGAGCGACACGATGCGCGCGAATTCATCGGCGGGCGTAAATGGCGCGAGCGCGGGCGCAGCCTGCGCCTCGGAGGCCGCCGCAATGACCGCGGACGATGCCGAAGCAGGCGCGGCGACAGCAGGAACCGGCGCGCTCGCAATCTTCGCGGCGCGATCGACAGCGGCGGAAGGCGCGTGCGACAGCAACTTCGGCACGAAAAAGCCGAGCGCCGCGGCCGCCGTGAGTCCGCATGCCGCGCCGGATATCCAGCCGATGCCCCGTCGCGGCGCCGCCGTCGCGCCATGCTTGCCGGCGCTTGCTGCATCCTCGTCTAGTGCAATGCCGAGTTCGGCGGCGAACTGCCGGTCGGTCTGCGGCCGGTTCGCGGGCTGCACGGCGAGCGCGTGATCGATCGCCTTCAGGAAGCGGTCCGAGTAACGCCCGGCGGCGAGCTTGGCGAGCGGCTGATAGCTGTCCTTCACCATTCGCCCGACGGACGGCGGCGGCGTTCTCCCGACGATCGCGAAGTAGACGAGCGCGGCGAGCGCGTAGTGATCGGTCCACGGTCCTTGTCTAAGCGACGGCACTTCGGCGTACTGTTCGATCGGCGCATACCCCGGCTTGAGGATCACGGTGAGCGCCTGCGTCATGTCGCCGATCACGCGCCGCGCCGCGCCGAAATCCAGCAGCACCGGCCGGTGACTCTCTTCCAGGAGGATGATGTTGTCCGGCGCGACATCGCGATGAAAGCAGTTGGCCGCATGCAGGACGGCGAGCGCGTCGACGAGCGGCGTGAGCAGCGCGCGCAGCCAGGCTTCGTCGGGCGGCTTCTGCATGCTCTTGAGCGCGTCCCGGAGCGTCACGCCCTTGTAGTACGGCATCACCATGTAGGCGGTGCCGTTGGCTTCCCAGAAGCGATACACCTTCACGAGCGACTGATGATCGAAGCGCGCGAGCAGCCTCGCTTCGTCGTTGATGAAGCTCTTGAGCCCGGCGCGGAACGTGCTCTCGTAGCGCGCCGAACGGACCTGCACCTGCGTCGTGCCGACGCGCGCGGCAAGCGCCGACGGCATGTATTCCTTGAGCGCGACATGGCGGTCGAGCGAGGTATCGAAAGCCAGATAGACGATTCCGAAGCCGCCTTCGCCGATCAGCCCGACGATCTCGAACTCGCCGAGCCGCGTGCCCGGCGGCAGAACGTTGTGCGCGGCGGCTCGTTCGGGCGCAACCGGCGCGCCCTGCGTCCCGAAACCGCTGACGATCACCGTCCGGTCGGCTTCGCCGTGGTCTTGGGTCGGGCCATCTTCGCGGTCGTCGTCGCTCGCGTTCATGATCCGCAATCCCGCAACAAGGTGGTGAAGAGCGCCGTGTCCGGCAGACCGTACACGGGCCACAGGATGAACGGGCGCGGCGCGCGCTCCAGCCCATCGGCGGCGCTCGCGGCCTGCGCCGAGGTCCATATGCTCATGCCGTAGACCTCGCTTTGCCACGCCGGCGCAAAGCTGCGCGCGATGGTTTCGGGCAGCGCCTCGGGCGATGGCACGACCCACGGCGCGTCGAGCACGGCGGCGCGCGTCGCGGCGCACGGCGACGACGGCGCCGGCACGGGCAGCGCGGCGAGTTGCTCGTCGAGGCGCTCGATGCTGTGGTCGCAATCCAGCGCGACGAGCGCGACGCTCTCGATCGCGGAGAGCCATCGCCACAAAGCGGCGATCTCGTTTCCCGTGGCTGGCGCGCACGGCAACGCCGCCGCGATAGTCAGCGGAAAATGCCGTCCGACGCGGTCCACCGACGCCATCACGACGCCCGTCCAGCACGAGGCGAGCGTCGGCGCGATCGCACCGGGCATCGCGAAGAAGCGCCAGACGGGGCACGTGAGATAGAGCGAAAGCCAGTCCGCGCCGAGCGCGTGCTGCGTTTCGGCGACGCGCTGCGCGAGCCATGCGTCCCACGGCGCGACGAAGGCGTCGGAGAGCCGCCGCGCGGCGAAGTCGCCGAGGGAGGGCAACTTGCCGTACCAGCCGGCGATAGCTGCGCCCCCGTCGCCCGGCGTGACGCCGTGATCGTCGCTCATAGGCGTTCCGGACAGGAGAACTTGCGCAGATCCGCGAGCCGGAACGGATTCTCGACGCTGCTTGCTGTCACTTCGAAGCGCGCCTTGCGGCCCTCCACGTCGAAGGTCACGATGAAGCGCTCGGGCTGACTGGTCGGCTCTACGTCGAGCCGGTCGAACATGCGAAAGAGCGCCCACGGGCCTTCGAACACCACGTTGCTCGCGCTGCTCGAGGGCGGCGGCGTCAGTTGCAGGCTCACGCGTTGGGAGCCGCGCGCGCCGGGCCACTGGATCGTCGTCGCGATCTGCGGGCCGTGCGCGTAGGTGAGCACCTGCCCGTCGACATCGAGCGTGAAGGAGAGAATCGTCGGGTCCATGTCGAGCGGCTTGAACTTCAGCGTGAGCGCGGGCGTCTTGCCCCCCGCGGCGAAGAACACGCCGCGGATGGTCGCGGCGCGCTCGAACTGCGCAAGCCCGGCAGGGCTGATCTGCGTCGCCGACGAATCCGATTTCTTGAACGCCCAAGGCTTCGCGGAGACATCGACTTCCGGCGCCAGGTTCTTCTGGAAGAAGTCGTCGAACTTGCCGCCCGGCGCGAACAGCGTGCCGAAATCTTCAGGCAGCACGTCGCGCGCAGAAGCGGGGTTGAACGGATAACGCCCGCCCACCGCCCGCACGCAGTACGCCGAGATCGACTCCTTGAGGTCGTCCGTCATGTTGGCGCGCCGCACCCGCTGCGTTTGCGCGGCGCCCTGGCTGCCGAGGTCGAGCAGCGCGGTGCGGATCGGCTCGGGCATGCGCGCCGCCTGCGTGCGCAGCTTCGCCGGCGCGTCCGAGGGCGGCGGCGCGGTTTTTTGCTGCAGGGCTTCGTCGGTCGCGCTCAGGTACGTGTACATGTCGTTGATCGACGCGAGCATCTGCGCGACGGGCGCGGGCTGACCCGCGCCGGGGCTCGTCACCAACGCGCGCAGTCCGCTGAAACGATCGTCGACGATGCTCTCCAGACGCGTGCCCGGCGCGACCGGCGCGATGCGCGTCGGGTCCGGCCCGCCGATGACCTTCAGCAGTTGCTCGCGCGCCGCGCTGATCTTGTCGGTGGCTCGGTCGACGACCGTCGTTTCGCTGTCCGGTTTAGCAGCGAGCGTGGTCTCGCGCGACGCGGCCTTGACGAGCATCGCGAGCGGCGAATCCGGTGCGGACAGGATACGTGCGATCTGCACCGACTGAGTCAGGTTGTCCGCACGCACGATCCGCACGTCGTTCAGGAAGTCGGTCCACGCGCGCGCATAGTCCTGCAGATAGAGCAGCCGCACGTCTTCCGTCAGACGCTGCATCGCCGCGGGATCGCCACGCGGCAGGCCCGTCTGGTCGCGAATGCCGAGCACCCACGGCTCTTCGGCGGCGAGTTGCGCCGACACCTGATCGACGGCCTTGAGAAACGCCTTGTGATAGCCGTCGAACGAATACAGGCCGGGCACTCCGCTCGTCAACGGCTTGCCGCTCGCGCGCACGAACACGAGGGACGCGTTCGGGCCGCCCGCGCGCGCCACGGTGAATTCCGGGAAGTCCGCGCCGACGCCTTGCTGTTTCACGCGCCCGTACACGCGCTGCGCGAGCGTGCTGGTGGCGAGCATCGCCCGGACGTGGGCGACGAGGCGGTCGTCGAATGGCAAGTTCGGATGCACCACGCCGCGCGCGAACAGCGTGTCCAGATGCGCGGCGAGCGCGACGCGCTCCTCATTGCTGACTTCGCGCGGCAAGCCGCTGTCCCAGTCGGTGACGATCCATGTCTTGAGCGCGTCGGCATCCTGATGATCGGGCTGGTTCATCATCAGATACGCCTTGAGCGATTCGTACGCGTAACCCGCATTCGACGCATTCGCCCCGCGCGCCTGTTCCTCGATGCGCGCCGCGAGCTTCGGCAGGAACAGATCGTCGAGCAGGCGCCGATAGGCGTCGTTCGCGGCGGCGTCGAGCTTGGCGCCTTGCCACAGGCCGAGGCGCATCGCGAGCGGCGGATGAGCGGCATCGACCTGCGGAGTCGACGCGAGATTGCGCACGGCCGAGAGCAGCGGCAGCAGGGCGACGACACTCGCGTTCGCCGCGGTCGTGCCCGCCGCCGCCTGTTTCGCGAGCTGCGCGGTCTGCTCCACGCCCGCCACGTAGGAACGGTTGCGCAGATAGCTCGTGCCCCACAGCACGAGCATGCACGCGCTCACCGCCGCGATCGACGCGTAGGCTGAAAGCCTCCGCAGATGCCGCCGCCGCGCCCATTGCAGGTTCGACCCGGCGAGGCCCTGCTCCGCGAACACGACCTGCGTCAGCAGCCGTTCGAGAAAGAAGCTGCGCCCGCTCGCGGTTCGCGCCGGCGGCACGCTGCGGTCAATGCCGAACGCGCGCGAGAGCGATCCCATCACGCGGTCGATGGGCGTGCCTTCTTGTGTGCCGCTCGTGAAATAGACCCCGCGCACGAGCGGAATGTCGTCGTGCTTCGACTGCACGAAGGTCGCGCGCAATGCCTCCGCGAGCAGCGGCTTCAACGCGGCGAACTGCTGCGGAAATCCGATGATGGCGGCGCGCTGCGCAAGGCCGGTCTCGGCGTTCATGCGCTCGGGCAGGCGCGCGACGAGCCGTGCTTCGAGCGCGTCGAGCTCGGCGTCCACGCGCGCGGCGAATTCGGCTTCGCTTAGCGGGCGCTTCGGATCGTACGGAAAGGTGAAGCCGAAGACCTGCGCGCGCTCCTCTTTCGACATGTCCGCGAAAAATTCGCTGAAGCCCGCGAGCAGGTCCGTCTTGGTGACGAGCACGTAGACCGGAAAGCGCGTGCGGAACGCCTGCATCAGCTCGCGCATGCGCGCGCGCAGCGTCGCCGCCGCTTCTTCGATGCCCGCCGGCGACGCGCCAAGCAGGTCGGGCACGGCGAGCGTCAGCAGCACGCCGTTGATCGGCTGGCGCGGACGCGTCTTGCGCAAGAGCGCGAGGAAGCCTTGCCACGCGGCCTGATCCGTTTCGCGGTCGCCTTCGTGCGTGGTGTAGCGGCCGGCGGTGTCGATCAATACGGCGTCGTCGGTGAACCACCAGTCGCAATTTCGCGTGCCGCCGACGCCGCGAATCTTGTCGGTGCCGAAGCGTTCGGCGAGCGGAAAGCGCAGGCCCGAATGCACGAGCGCCGTGGTCTTGCCCGCGCCCGGCGCGCCGATGAACATGTACCACGGCAACTGGTACAGATACTGTTTGCCCGAGAGCGTGATCAGGTCGCGCCAGCCCGGTTTTCTCCCCGACGCGGCGATGCGGGCGTCGCGCAGCGCGGCGATCGCTTCGTCGAAGCGTTTTGCGAGTGTCGCGACTTCCGCTTCGCCGGGCGTGGGCGCGGCGGCGGCTCGCGCCATGTTAGGAGGCGCGGCCAGTCCGGCGCACAAGGCAGCCTGCGTGCGCCGCGCGCGCCACGCGACCCACGCATGCCGCAAGACGAGCAGCAGGACGACGCAGCCCATCGCGATGAAGCGCGCCTCGCGGGCTTCGAGCGGATATTTGCCGGCAATCGACACGAGCGGCCCGGCGATCCATATCACGCTCGAAACGAACAACAATCCGACGACGAGCAGCAGGAGCGGATGAAAGATGATCTTGAGCAGCGTTTTCATGTTCAGGACCCGGGCTTCGCGAACAGGGTGATTTCCACGCGCCGGTTGCGCGCGCGGCCGGCGGGCGAGTCGTTCGGCGCGACGGGATCGGCTTCGCCCTTGCCCTCGGCCTTCAGGCGCGCGGCGGGCACCGTGGCCGCGATCAGGTCGCGCACGTTCGCGGCGCGCTCCTGCGACAGTTCCCAGTTCGATGGATAACGCGCCGAGCGAATCGGCCGGTCGTCGGTGTGGCCGGTGACGAGCACGTTGCCCGGCACTGCCGCGAGCGCCGCCGCGATCCGCGCGATGAGCGGACGCACTTGTTCCGACACTTCTGCGCTGCCGGCCCTGAAGACGTTGTCGCCGTGCAGCGTGATGACCGAGCGGTCGACGCGGTCATCGACGGCGAGCTGGCCGTCGCGAATTTCCTGCGCGAGAAATTCGGCGAGACGCGGCCGCGCCGCCGGCGCGACGACGAGCGGCCGTTGCGCGCCCGCGCGGATCGACGCGAGCGTGTCGAACACGGGATCGGACAATTGCCCGAGGCGGAAGCTCATTGTCAGAAAGGCGAGCGTGAGCACCAGCAGCGCCAACGCGCCGACGACCCACACCGGCAGCACGTCGGTGGTGCGCCGCCGAGTCATCGCCACGCCTTGCCAGTGCGGCGAGAGCGCGCGCTCCGGCTCGCCGCGCTCCTTGCGGATCAGTTGATGAAGCCGTGCGCGGATCGCATCGAGCGCCTGCCGGCCTTGCGCCGCGACGCGGTAGCGGCCCTCGAAGCCGAGCGCGAGCACCATGCTCGCCAGTTCGAGCAGATGCAGATGCTGCCGGGGATTTTGTGCGATCCGCGCGAGCAACTGGAACACCTTCTCGCCGCCCCACGCCTCGTTGTGGAACGTGACCAGCAGGCTTTGACGCGCCCACACGCCCGCGCCCCACGGCGTGCACGACGCGGCTTCGTCGAGCATGGTACAGACGATGTAGCGCGCCGCCGTGACCTGTTCCTGCGCGATGCCGTTCACGCGCGCCTGCGCTTCGAAGCGGCGCACGCACGCCGCGAGCGAATCTCGCAGGGCGGCGGGATCGGCGCAGGCGCTCATCGCGCGAATGCGCGGCGCGAGCTGCAAGAGCGGCGCGCACGCGGCGACCAGCGGATTGACCGCGCCACCCTGCGCAAAGGCGGTATCCAAGGCAAGCGCGTTAGCATCGGGCGACGCCGCGCCGGACGTGAACGGTCCCTGCGTGCTCCCGGTGCGGCGGCGCGCGCCGGGATTGGGCTTGATCATCGTCTGCTCGGATTCGAATCCGGCGAAGGGATTGTCGTTCGTCATGTCGTCGAGATGCCTGAATGATCAGTGGCGGATGGCCCAGCACTCCAGTTCGAGCGCCGGAAACTCGCCCGCGATGTACATCGCGAGGTTGCCGGTTTGCTCCAGCTCCTTCCACAGCTCGCCGCCGCGATCCAGTTCGAAGTACGAATAACCCGCGTGAAATGGAATCTGGCGCGGCGCGACGGGCATCGCACGCAATTCGATGCCCGGCAGCGCGAGATTCACGAGATCGCGCAGCTTTTCGGCGGGCGCCACCTTGACCTGGGTCGGGAACCGCGTGCGCAGCGCTTCGCCCGGCATCTGCGCGCTCGCGGCGAGTACGAATGCGGCGCTGCGCACCAGTTCGAGATCATTGATGACGGCGACGCGCACGCCCGGCTTCCTGCTCTGCAAGTCGATTGCGATGGCGTTCGGCTCCGGCACTTGCGCGAGCAGTTGCCGCACGTCGCGCATGAGCGGTTCGAAGGAACTGGCGAGATCATCGTGCCGATACGGCGGATAGGCGAGCACGCGGCGGCGTTCGTCGAACGCGGCGAGATCGCCTGCGAGCGCGAGCGTGATCTCATACAGGCGCTCGGGATGCAGGAGCGGCACCTGCAGCAGATGCGCGAACTGCGGCTCGAAGCGGTTCAGCGTCTGCAGCAAGAGGAAGTCTGCGATTTCAGAGACGCCGCCGCGCCCCGGGTTCGCAATATGCCGCGCGAGCCGGTCCGCATGCTGATGCAAAAGGCCCGCGATTTCCTGCGCGTGGCTCAGCAGGCGCGCGTCGGCGAGCGCGTGGAGCATCGGCGGGACATAGTTCGCGTCGAGCATCACGCGGTTGTCCGCGCGACGCTCCAGCACGCGCGCGATGCCGATGGTCGCGAAGGCGTCCGTCGCGTCGCGCGCGAGCATGAGCCGCAGGTTCGGCGCGCCGACGCGCATCTCGGCGACGCGGTCGGTGCTCGTCGTGACATCGGCGACGGCGGTGTCGGTCGTGCGGTAGCGAAGCGCGCCGGCGTAACCGTCGGTCGCGGGCGCTGCGCCGTCCGGGTCGAACGCCTTCGCGCCGGCGCGCTCCAGCGGCAGCGCGAGCAGCACGGTTTCGTCGCGCGTGCCGGCGGGGATGTCGAGCGGCGGCGGCGCGGGGAAGTCGTCGGGAAAGGAGAACGCCGTGCCGTCGGGGAGGACGCCGAACCCCTGCGCGAGCGCGATCTTGCCGAGCCCGAGCGCGATGTCGTCGAGCATGAGCGACGCCCAGCCCCACGACCATGCTTCGGTCGCGCGCGCGTGCGAGCGCACGAGGTGCTCGATGAAGCGGTCGTGCTGCTGGAAATGCTGCGGTTCGAGAAACAGCCCCTCGGACCAGATCGTGCGTTGGTGCCAGGTCATGGTGGCCTTGTGCGCTCTGCTTGTTTGCCTGACGCTCGCGCATTGCCGACGACGATGCGAGCGCTCCGCTCATAGAACGATCTGGCGCCCGGATTTTTGGAAAGCGCCGCGCCGACGCATTCACTTCGCCTTCTTCTTCGATGCCGGCGGCGCGGGAGCGGGCTGCGCCGTGATCGACACGTCGGCGGTGTCGATGCGCACGCTCATGATCGTCGTCTGGTTCGGTGGCACCGGCGCGGTGGCCCGCCAGCGCGCGCGTTCGATATCGCGATAGGCGGCCACCACCGCGATGAACTTCGTGCCCGGCTGCGCGAGCTGCTCGACGCTCTGCTTCTCGCCGGGCTTTAGCAGGAACTCGTTCTTGGCATTGAGATCCGCGCCGAGGGTCGCCTGATCCTTGCCGTAGAGCGTGAAGAAGTCGGCGCTGTCGAAGGAGGAGGTCGCTTTCAGTTCGTACACCCGAACGAGAACGGGCGACGGACGCCCGCTGTGATCCGGATTGACCTTGTCGATGGCGTTTACGTCGATGTGCACGATCGTCGGCGGCGGGGGCGCGGGCGGCGGCGACTTGCAGGCCGCGACGGCAAGCGTTCCCGTCACGACCACGAGCGCGGCAGCGAAGCGCATGAAGGAAGATTTCGGCTCGATGTTTTGCATGATGCGCCCGTATGCCCGCCAACACAGCAGCAGACGAACCACGTCCGTGCATTTTTCAAACCGGCCGAGGTGGTTCGTCTACTCGTGACACCGCCGCGAACGTCTGATCGCGGCGAATTTCGCCGGGGTCCATCGAGGAGCGCATCTGTGAAACCGATCGAGCGGATCGCGTCGGCCCGTGTCGTGGCCGATGCACGCGCGCCCATGAGCGGCGCGATCAAGCGCGCCGAAGTGCTGCTGGCGCTGATGGCCATGCTGGCGCTCGTTCCGCGCGCCCTCCATGCGCAGGCCGCGGCGCATTCGGCTTGCGCGCCGCAAGAGGCGAGCATGCAACTCGCGCAGATCGATGTGCGTTCTTCTGAGCGAGGCGCCCGCAACGCACCGGAAGCGCAGGAAACGCACGAAACGCACGAAACGCAGGAAGCGCAGGAAACGCACGCGCCGTCTTCATCGCCAGACGCGCCGCTCACGAGCGCCGCACGCGATGCAGAAGCCCGCGTGCGCGACGCCGAAACCATCGCGGCGCTCTCGAAGGAGGGACAACTGCTGCTCGCACGCGATCAGGTCAAGCTCGACGGTTATGCGTACTGCAGCATGTCGGTGGCGGCGGCGGAGCGCGGCGATTTCCGCGAAAGCATCGAGGCGGCGGCGCGTGCGCTGGTCGTCGCCACGAAGACGGACAACGCCGGTCTCGCCGCGTTGTCGCGCCGCGATCTTGCAATCGCCTACAGCTACGCCGGCGATCTCGACGACGCCGGGCGCTACGCGAAGGAAGCCATCGCCGCGGGCCAGAACAATCCGCAACAGGTGCTCGCGCCCGCGCACAAGGTGCTCGGCGACATCGCGGCGCGGCGCAGCGACCCGGCGGCGGCGCTTGCCGAATATCGCGCGGCGCTCGACTCGGCGTCGCCGCGTTATCGGCCGCTGGTGCTCCTGTCGATCGTGAACGCGCAGATCGCGAGCGGCGATGCGGCCGGCGCGCGCGCGACCTTCGCACAGACGAAAGACGTCGACGGCACCCTGCTCGCGCCGCTCGGCAAGCGCATAGAAGGCAATCTGCTGCTCGCGGAGCACAAACCCGAGCAGGCGCTCGCCGCGTTCTCCGCGAGCGCCGCGAAGGGTGGGACCGACGCGAGTTACGACGATCTGTGGGCGCACGAGGGTATGGGCCGCGCTTATCTCGCGCTCGGAGATCGAAAGCAGGCCCGCGCCGCCTGGCTTGCCGCGCTCGACGATTCCGAATCCATCCGCGCGCGCTTTCGCAGCGACGAGTTCAAGACTGGCCTCTTCTCCGACGTTCAGACGGTCTTCGAGGAAACCATCGCGCTCGTCGTCGAGGATGGCGACTATCGGCTCGCGTGGACGCTGTCCGAACGCAGCCGCAGCCGCGCGCTGCTCGACGTGGTGCGCAACCGGCTCGACAAGAACGTCGACGAAACGCAGCTCAACGGCCGCACGCTTGCGCTCGACGACGTGCGCGGCGCGCTCGCGCCCGGCGAGGCGATCGTCCAATATCACGGCCTGCCCGATCGCATGATCGCGTGGGTGCTGCGCGCCGACGGCATCGCGGGCTTTACGCTGCCGATCGCGCGCCACGACATGACCCTCGCCGTGAGCGACTTCCGCAACGCGATCATTCGCGGCAAGCCGCAGGCGATCACTTACGGCACCCGGCTCGATGCGTTGCTGATCGAGCCGCTCGGCCTGCGTGACGGTGAGCGGCTCATCGTCGTGCCGAACGGCGCGCTGCACTATATGCCGTTCCAGGCGCTCAAGAACGCCCGAGGCTTCCTGATCCAGCGTCATGCGATCTCCCTCGCGCCTTCGGCGAGCGTCGCGGTGCAGCTCGTGCGCCGCCAGCAGCATATCGCGAGCGATCTCGTCGCGTTCGGCAATCCGCGTATCGGTCCGGATTACGAACTGCCGTCGGCGGAGTCGGAAGTGCGCGCCATCGGTCCGCTGTTCGCGCGCAACGCAACCTTCGTGCGCGGCGACGTGACGCGCAAGGCGTTCGACGACAACGCGCCGGCCGGCCGGATCGTGCATGTGGCGACACACGCGCAGGCGGACACCATCGACCCGCTGCATTCGCGCGTGCTGCTCGCGCCTTCCAGCCAGCCCGCCGATGGGCCCGACCCGCTGCTTGCCGCCGACATCTACAACCTGAAGCTCGACGCCGTCGCGCTCGTCACGCTGTCCGCCTGCGAGACGGCGCTCGGGCGCGTCGGGCGCGGCGACGAAATCATGGGCTTCACGCGCGCCTTCTTCTATGCGGGCGCATCGGCGCTGCTGGTGTCGATGTGGCCGGTCGCCGACGAATCGACCGAACTCACGATGCGCACCTTCTACGGCTCGCTTACCAAAGGCGAGCAGGCGATCGACGCGATGCGCGATGCCCAACTCGCCGTGCTCGCCAACAGCCGCTTCGCCCACCCGTTCTACTGGGCGCCCTTCGATCTGATGGGCAACTGGCGGCTTTCTGTCGCCCGCTGAGTTTCGTCCGATGCCGCCGCGCGGTCCCGATTGAGGATGTCGCCGTGAACCATGCCATGAAAACCGAACATACCGCCCGGCGCTTGCCCGTGCGTTTGCGTCCGCGCCGCCTCCCGCGCACGGCGGCAGTGGGCCTCGCCTGCGCGAGCGCGATCACGGCGTGGGCGCAGCAGGTGCCGTTGCCCGGCACGGCGCAAGTGCCGAGCGCGGGCACGCTGCTCAACGAGCAGCCGCGCCCGCCCGTCACCGCGCCGCCGCCCGGCGTCGGGGCGAACGCGCTGCCCGCGCCGATCGCGCCGCCCGCGCCCGTGCCCGAGGGCCGAAAATTCGTGCTGAAGGGCATCCGGCTCGCGGGCAACGAAACCTTGTCTGCCGATACGCTGCTCGCGCCCGTCGCCGACAGGATCGGACAGGAAGTGTCGATCAACGACCTGAACGCGATGGCCGCGCGCATTGCGCAGGTGTACCGCGATCGAGGCTATCCGCTCGCGCAGGTCGTAGTCCCGCCGCAGGACGTGACCGAAGGCGACGTCACGCTCACCGTGCTCGAAGGCAAGATCGGGCGCGTGCGGCTGACGATCGCGCCGGGGGCGCCCATCAAGGAGTCGCTCGTGCGCGGGCGGCTCGCCGCGATCGAGCCGGGCAAGCCGCTCCGGCAGGGCGAGCTCGAACGCACGATGTTGCTGCTATCGGACGTGCCCGGCATCAAGGTGAGCTCCGCGCTCGAGTCGGGCAGCGCGCCCGGCACCGTCGATCTGAACGTGACCGTCGAGGCAGCGCGCCGCTACGACTTCGCGCTCGCCGGCGACAACTACGGTTCCGCGCCTGCCGGACGCTGGCGCCTCGGCGCGGTCGGCCGGCTGGCGTCGCCGTTCGGCATCGGCGACAACCTGGACGTGAACCTGCTCGGCGCCGAGCGCGCCGATACGCTCTATGGCCGGGTGGGCTACGACGCGCCGATCGACGCCAACGGCACGCGCATGGGGATCGCCTACTCGCATCTCTATTACTACCTCGGGCAGAACTTCTCGTCGCTGCAGGCGCACGGCGACGCTGACGTTGTCACGGCGTCGGTCACGCATCCGCTGATTCGCTCGCGCAGCCAGAACCTGGTTGTTCGCGGCGCGCTGGAGTATCGCTCGCTCACGGACAAGATCGACGCCGTCGGCGTCGACAATCCGCAGAAGCTCTACGTGGCGAGCGTCGGGCTTTCGTACGAGAGTCGCGACAGCTTTCTCGGCGGCGGCTTCAACAGCGCGGATCTGCAGCTGGCCTTCGCGCACCTGAACATCGATTCGGCGGCCGCGCAGCAGATCGACCAGGGGCCGAACGGACGCGACACGGCGGGCAACAGCGTGCGTCTGATCATGCAGGCCAACCGCCTCAACGCGATCACGCCGAAGACGAGCTTCTTCGTGGGCGTGTCGGGGCAATGGGCGAACCGGAACCTCGACAACTCGTCGCGCTTCGCCCTCGGCGGCCCTAAGGCGGTGCGTGCGTACTCGCCGTCGGAGGCAATCGTCGACGAAGGGCTCGTTGCGACCGCCTCGCTGCGTTACGCCGTGATTCCGACGCTGACGCTCTCCGCGTTCTTCGATATCGGCGTTGGCCGCTACAACGCGCGCTCGATTCCGGCACAGGGCGCCAACACCGTGACGCGCAGCGGGGCGGGGCTCGGCCTCTTCTGGAACGCGCCGTACGGCATCACGGTGGACGCGAGCATGGCGTGGCGCACCACCCGCGCCGACAGCACCGGCGACGACAAGGTGCCGCGCGTGTACGTGCAGGTTTCCAAATCGTTTTAGCCGATCGACGGCCCATCGGAGCGGTCACACAGGAGTTCGACATGAGCGACGACATCAGCCTTCGGACCCGCCGGCATCGCCGGGAGTGGGAGCGTGCAATCCGGCGACTCGCCCGGCGCGCCGCACGGCACGCGGGCATCGACCTCAAACCGGCCTCATTGTTGCCGCTCCTCGCGCTCGTGATCGCGCCGGGCGCGTTCGCGTTGCCGGCGGGCGGGCAGGTCGTGAGCGGCGGCGTGAACATCAGCACGCCCAACCCGAAGACCATGGCGATCACGCAGGGCTCGCAGAAGGGCATCGTCAACTGGAACTCGTTTTCGATCGGCGGGGGCGAGACCGTGAACATCTCGCAGCCCTCGCCGCAGGCGGTGCTGCTTAATCGCGTGACGGGCGGCGAGGCGAGCCAGATCGCCGGGCATCTCAACGCCAATGGACGCGTGTTTCTCGTCAACCCGGCGGGCGTGCTGTTCGCGCCCGGGGCGTCGGTGAACGTCGGCTCGATCGTCGCCTCGACGCTCGGCATTTCGGACAGCGATTTCCTCGCGGGCAAGTATCGCTTCACGAGTGGGCGCAACGCAGGCGGCCTCGTGCGCAATGAAGGCACGATCACGACGGCCGAGCGCGGCACGGTCGCGCTGCTCGGCGCTCAGGTGGACAACCGCGGCACGGTGAGCGCGAAGCTCGGCACCATCGCGATGGGCGCGGGCAGCGACATGACGCTCGATTTCGCGGGCGACGGCCTCACCATGCTCAAGATCGACGGCCCGGCGGCGCAGGCGCTCGCGAGCAACTCGGGCGTCCTTCAGGCCGACGGCGGTCAGGTGCTCATGTCGGTGCAGACCGCCGACGCGCTCGCGTCGACCGTGCTGAACCAGACGGGCACGGTGCGCGCGCAGAGCGTGGCCGAGCGCAACGGGCGTATCGTGCTCGACGGCGGCAATGCAGGACTGACGGAAGTGGCGGGCAGCGTCGACGCGACCGGCGGCGCCGGTTTCACGGGCGGCGCGATCGACGTGACGGGCCAGCACGTCGCGGTGAACGACGGCGCGAATATCGACGCGAGCGGCGGCCCGGGCGGCGGGCGCGTGCGCGTGGGCGGCGGCGCGGCGGGCAAAGAGACCGATATGCGCAACGCCGATGCCGTCTGGATGGGGCCGGGCGCGCAGATCCACGCGGATGCCCTCGGCCGCGGCGACGGCGGCAACGTCGTGATCGACGGCACGAACGCGGCCCGCGTGTACGGCACGCTCACGGCGCGCGGCGGGAACGTGGCGGGCAACGGCGGTCTGATCGAGACGTCGGCACGTTTCCTGGACGTGGCGGGCGCGAACATCGATGCATCGGCGCTGCACGGCATCGGCGGGACGTGGCTGCTCGATCCCTACGACGTGACGATCACGTCCTCGAGCAGCGTCGACAGCACGGGCGGGCCGAATTTCTCCGCTTCGTCGGATGCCTCGACGATCTCGGTCGGGACCATCAACAGCCGGCTGAACGCGGGCACGTCGGTGACCGTCGATACCGGCACGGGCGGTCCGGCAACTGGCGGCAACATCACGCTGGACGGTCTGATCGAGAAGCGCGCGGGCAACGCGGCGACGCTCACGCTGCTCGCCGCGCGTTCGATTCTGATGGATCGGACGAGCGATGGAAGCGGCAACGCGGGGATCGTGGCGTCGCAGTCGAGCATCAGCGACACGGCGAGCCCGCTGTCGGTCGTGCTGACCGCGAACACCGCCGGGTACAAGGACGGCTCGGCCGAGATCCTGCTGCGTGGATCGGCGAGGACCGAGGCGTTTCAGCTATTCACCAATGGCGGCGATGTCGTCATCGGCGGGCCGCAGGGTGGCGTCTCGCCGCGCGTCACGCTCGACCACGTCGACGTGGACACGCGCACGCGCACGAGCGTGTTCGGAGCCGAACTGCCGGACTACCGGATCGGCACGGATGCGCCGAGCGGGCGGATCGCGATTGACGGTTACGGGCCGGTGGACGCGATCGGCGACGCGCGCGCACTCGGCTATGGCGTGAACGTCGAAGGCGGATCCACGCTGCGAACGACGACGGGCGCGATCTCGGTGACGGGCACAGGTGGTACCGGCGGCCTCACGCTTTCCGCGACGGAGCTGCGCTCTGCGACCGGCAACGTGACCATCGACGGCACGTCGGCGGATGGCGTCGGCGTCGCGCTCGATCAAGCGACGCTCGCCTCGGGCGGCGGCGCGTTCTCGCTGACGGGACACGGCGGCGCGGGCGGCGTGCGCGCGAACTACGGCAGCATCGAGGCCGGCTCCGGCAACGTCACTATCGACGGCACCGCGCTTACCTCCGGGTCGGTCGCACGCGCGGACGGCGTCTCGCTCCTCGCCATGCCGATTACCACGACGGGCGGCATCACCATCCGCGGCCATGCCGCGCTCGATGGTCCGCTCGGCGGCGGCGTGACCCTAGCCGCAGCGGGCGAGGGCGGCACGGTCACGCTAAGCGCGGGGTTGCCCGGCATTCGCGTCTATGGCAGCGGCAACGGCTACGAAGGCGTCTACGTGAGCGCGGGCCCGTCCCGCACTCCGATCTATGACTACGGCTACGGAGGCCTCTACCTCGTGGGGAACGGCGCGGACAGTGGACGAGCCGTCTCGTTCGTCGCATCGGACGGCAAGGGCACCGGCGGCCCGATCGACATTCGCGGCGTGACCAACGGCGCGATCGTCACCGCGTCGGGCGCCGATAGCGCCTATCACTCCGGCGCGAAGCTCGTCAACGCGAGCCTCGACGGTTCGGACATCACGCTCGCCGGCTCCGTCGCGAGCGGCGGCACGGTGGAGCAGGCAGGACTGCAGATCATCGATTCCAGCGTGGGCTCGACGGCGACGAAGACGCTGACGCTGCGCGCTTCGAATAACGCCGCGAGTACGTCGTCGATCGCGTTCGATGCCGGCTCGACGTCACTCGATGCGCGCACGACGCTCGCCGCGCCTCACGGCACGCTGGTGCTCGCCCCGGGCAGCGTGTCCGCGACCACGTTCGACATCGCCGTCGACGATGCCGCGCGCGTCAGCATCGGCGTGGCGGGAGCGACCGGACCTGGCTTCACCATCGACAGTTCGCTGGGTACGCGCTTCCTGACGAGCGTGGACAACGTCTATATCGGCTCGGCGTCGCACATCGGGCACATCGCGGTCGGGGCGACCTGCGCCGCGCCGCCGTGCGCGGGCCTGCCGACCTTCGGTAATCTGTCGGTCGCCAACGAAGGCGCGGGGAGCGAGGGCATTGCCTTGCTCTCCCGCGTTTCGCTGGGCGGCCAACTCATTCTCGATTCCGCCGGACCCGTGTCGCAGAGCGCGTCGATCGGCGCTGGCGGGCTGCTGCTCGGCGGGCCGGGCACGTTCACGCTGACGAACCCCGACAACGATTTCGGCGGGGTCGCGCTCGTCGGCGTGGGCAATACGACGCTCGCGGGCACGAAGCTTTACGTCTCGAGCGGAAGCGGCACCGTGTTCGACGCGGGTACCAACGCCTTCCGGACGATCGACGGCAGCACGCGCTCGACGCTCGCAGGCGACCTGACGCTGACATCGACGCGCGAGGGGGTCGACATCGGTATGCCGCTCGAGATCGTGTCGGGTCACGACGTTACCGTCGATCTGCGCAGCGCCGATTTCCTCCGTATCGCTGCGGACATCACGTCGACGGCGGGCGCGCTCGATCTCGTCGCCACCGCGGCGAACGAAGTGTTCGTCGGCGGCTTTCCCAACGATGACGGAGCGGCTTCGCGCGTTTCCATCAAGAGCAACGGCGGCAACGTGACGCTGACGGGCAAGGGCGCCACCGTGAACACGTCAGACGAGCCCTCGTACAGCACCGGCGCGGGTGTCGTGCTGCGTCTCGCCGACATCGACACGCGCGCGGGCGCGGCGAGCGGCACGCCGTCGTCGACGGGCGGCGCGGTGACGATCCGCGGCACCATGCCCGCGCCGAGCGGCAACGACGGCTCGTTTCAGGACACGCGCGCGGGCGTCGAAGTCAACGACGCGACCATCACCACCGGCAGCGGCGATGTCACGCTCATCGGGCAAAGCCTGAATCCGGGCGTCGATCCGGGCGGCGGCGTGGTTCTGGGCAGCGCCGCGCAGTTCCGCAGCGGCGTGAGCGGCCCCGCGGACATCATGACGGGCACCGGAGCGATACGCATCTACGGCGCCGGTAGCGGCCCGGGCTTTGCCGGCGTGACGGTGGGGAACGGTTCGTCGATCACGAGCGCGGGCGGCGCCATCGACATACGCGGCAGCACCGCGAGCGCCTACGACATCACCGGCTCGGGCAGGTCTTCGCCCACATACGGCGTGCTGCTGCTGAACGGCTCCATCGCCGCGAACGCGCCGTCCGGCGCGGTATCCATCGCCGGTTCGACGTCCACCGCCGATGCGGGCATCGCCTACGGCGCCGTGCCGCTTGCCAGCTTCCCGCCGCTGAGCGCCGGACCGTTCTCGATCACCACGGGTCAGGGCGGCGTGATCTCGCTGCGCGCGTCGAACAACGGCACGGCCACGAGCCTCCTCGGCCGCGGCGGCGCGGGCTCGATCGATCCGCAACGCGGCCTGCTCGCGGTTTCGGCTGCATCGGTCGACCCGTCGAGCTTCAAAGTCAGCGCGCGCGACGGCGTGCCGATCACGCTGTTCGGCACCAGCGCGGCGCCGGGGCTGACCATCGACAATGCGACCTACCAGACCTTCTCGACCCAGCTGCAAACCCTCGTGCTCGGCTCGCCCACGCAGACGGGGCGCATCACCGTGGCGGGTCCGTGCGCGGGCGGCGCGGGTTGCGCGACGCGTCCGGTGGTGGCGACGAGTCTCACGCTCGAAAGCACCGGCGAGGGCAGTCAGGGCATCGACCTGCCTTCGGGCATCGCGCTGCCGGCGAACGCCACGCTCGCGCTCGACACGGCCGGCACGGTCAACGATCCTGGCGGCATTCAGGCGAGCACGCTGCTGCTCGCGGGCGGCGGCGTCTTCAATCTGCTCGATCCGAACGATGTGGATACGCTCGTCGTCGCGGGCGCGGGGACGGTGAACTTCAGGAACGCCGGCAGCTTCACGATCGGCGCCGGCAACGCGAACGGCGTCGATGAGAACGGCCGCGTCGTGCAGATCGGCGGTCAGCAAGGCACGCTCACGGGCGATCTCCTCGCAATCTCAGACAACGGAAAGATCACGCTCGGCGCCCAGAACGCGCCGCTCAACCTGCGGGCGGGCGGCAGCATCGACCTCGTGATGGACCACGCAGTGTTCGACAACCCGTTCGGCAGCACGCTGGGCGCAGCCAACGCATGGCGCGTGTGGGCGACGAACTGGCAAGGGGAAAACCGCAACGGCATCGATCCGGGCGGAGCGCTGCCGAACTTCTATGGCTGCGTGTACGGCGGGCTGTGCTGGAACGGCCGGCAGTCGATGGATGTCGTGTCGCGCAACGGCAACCACTTCGTGTACACAGAGCGGCCGAAGGTCACCGTCGAGATCGGCAGTCAGGAACGTTACGCCGGAGAAGACAATCAGCCCTTCGCATACTCGCTCGGGCAGCGCTTGCCCAACGGCGACAAGCAGACCAGCGTGTTGACCGGATCCATGAGCTCACTGGCGGACCGCAATTCGCCGCCTGGACGCTATGCGATCGACGGCACGTTTTCGTCGGCTGTCGGCTACGACGTGACCGTCGTTCCAGGCACGTTGACGGTGAAGCCCATCGATCCGGTCAAGCCGGTCCGGCCGGTCAAGCCCATGAGGCAGACGCCCGCGATCACGCAGACGGACCCCCTCGTGCCAATACAAGGCGCGGTCTTCGATCGCACTGGCCTGCAGCCACTCTTCACCGCGCAGGAACAGAGCTTCGTCTACGAGAGCAACCTCGGCGGGGTCAACGTCTGCGTGGGCACGAGCGAGCCGATCCTCGCGCTGCAGCAGTCAGAAGGACCGACGGATTCGCTCGCCTCCGAATGGAAGCGCGTTCGCTCGCGGCCGAATCTGAACAACTGTCTCGTCGTGAACGGCCAGCACGGCTGCGGCGAATTCTGAACACGGAGCCGTGATGATCGACATAGAACCGCTGCTCGCGCCCGCCGCGACGATGCCGCCGGCCGGCGTCGATCTCGAATACGATCCGGCGTTCCTCGCTCTCGAAGCGCTCGCGCGCGGCAATCCCGAGCGCCAGTTCGAAGCGCTCGCCGAGCCGACCGCGTGGCCCGAGGTGCTCGAAGAGTCGCAGGCACTGTTGGCGAGGTCGAAGGATCTACGCATCGCCGTGGTCTACACGCGGGCAGCGGCGCGCGTGCATGGCCTCGTGGGTTTTCATGCGGGCCTGCGACTCTTGACCGGCCTGTTCCAGCGCTACTGGGACAGCCTCTATCCGCCGCTCGACGCTGAAGACAACGACGATCCCGTGCTGCGGATCAACGCCCTCGCGCCGCTTGCCGACGCCTATACGCCCTTCGCGGAAGCCGAAACGCTGCTGCACGACCTGCGCGAAACGGAAGTATGTCGCGCGCGCGGCGAGCGGTTGACGGTGCGCGACATGCTGCTCGCACAGGGCAGGCTCGCGGCAGGCGCAGGCGCGAGCGCGGCGACGCCCGCGCGGGTCGAAGGCATGCTCGCCGATGCGTTCGCGCAAAATCGCGAGGTGTTCGACGCGGGCATCGACCTGCCGCGCGCGGTTCAGGCGCTCGGCGCCGTCATGACGGAGCGGCTCGGCGCGGAACGCGCGCCGCTGCTCGACAAGATGATGGACACGGCGCGCTTCGTGGCCACGCAGTTTCGCGCGGTCGCGCAAAAGGAAACGCAGATGCCCGACGACACGACACAAGCCAGCCCGACGATCGTCGCGACGATGAGAACACGTCCCGGCGAAATCGCGACGCGAGAAGACGCCATCGCGCTGCTCGACGCGGTCTGCGCGTTTCTCGAACGCACCGAGCCGGCGCATCCCGCGCCGCTATTGATTCGCCGCGCGCGCGGCTGGCTCGGCAAAGACTTTCTCTCCGTGATGCAGGATCTCGCGCCCGACAGCCTCTCGCACATTCGCCTGATCGCGGGCACCAAGCCGCAGTGACGCTTTCAAACGAGCCGCGCGCGAATCGTCTTTCAGGCGTGGCTCATGCTCACGCAAAGGAGGCCTCATGGCTACCAGCAGTCAGAAATTCATCGCCCGCAATCGCGCGCCGCGCGTGCAGATCGAGTACGACGTCGAGACCTACGGAAGCGAGAAGAAAGTCCAGCTTCCGTTCGTGATGGGCGTCATGGCCGACCTCTCCGGCAAGCCCGCCCAACCGCTTCCGCCCGTCGATCAGCGCAAGTTCCAGGAGATCGACATCGACAATTTCGACAGCCGCATGAAGGCGATGCATCCGCGCGTCGCGTTTCAGGTGCCCAACAAGCTGACGGGCGAAGGCAATCTGAGCGTCGACATCACCTTCGATACGCTCGACGATTTTTCTCCCGCCGCCGTCGCGCGCAAGGTCGACTCGCTCGCGAAGCTGCTGGAGGCGCGCACGCAACTTGCCAATCTCGTCATCTTCATGGACGGCAAGAACGGCGCCGAGGAACTGATCGCGCGCGTGCTCGACGACCCCGCGCTGCTCAAGACGCTCGCCACGGTCACGCCGGACGCCGCCGCTGCCGCCGCCGAATCTTCGACCCCCGCCGCCGAGTGAGAAACCACCATGTCCGACATACCTCAAACGCTGGAAGCCAAACACGAGCTGCAGGGCGCGATGCTGGAAGGCGACGACCTTGCCGCGCTGCTGAACCGCGAGTTCCGCCCCAAGAGCGACGAAGCGAAGACCGCGGTGCAGGCGGCGGTGCAGACGCTCGCGCAGCAGGCGCTCTCGCAGACGAAGATCATCTCCGGCGACGCCATCCGCTCGATTCAGGCGATGATCGCCGAGATCGACAAGAAACTCACCGACCAGGTCAACGAAGTGATGCATCATCCCGACTTCCAGAAGCTGGAAGGCTCGTGGCGCGGCCTTTACTACCTCGTCAACAACACCGAAACCGACGAGATGCTGAAGATTCGCGTGATGAACATCTCGAAGAAGGACCTTGGCAAGACGCTCAAGCGGTTCAAGGGCGTCGCGTGGGACCAGAGCCCGCTGTTCAAGCAGATCTACGAGCATGAATACGGGCAGCTCGGCGGCGAGCCGTTCGGCGCGTTCATCGGCGATTACTACTTTAATCAGACGCCGCCGGACGTCGAGCTGCTCGGCGAGATGTCGAAGATCGCGGCTGCGGCGCATTCGCCTTTCATCGCCGCAGCCGACCCGAGTCTGCTTCAGATGGATTCGTGGCAGGAGCTTGCCAACCCGCGCGACCTCACGAAGATATTCGGCACACCGGAATATGCGAGCTGGCGTTCACTGCGCGCGTCCGAAGACTCGCGCTATATCGGGCTTGCAATGCCTCGGTTTCTGGCTCGCGTGCCGTATGGCGCGAAGACGCAGCCCGTCGACGAATTCGACTTCGAGGAAGAAACCGGCTCCGCCGATCATTCCAAGTACACGTGGGCCAATTCCGCCTACGCGATGGGCGTGAACATCACGCGCTCGTTCAAGCTCTATAGCTGGTGCTCGCGCATTCGCGGCGTGGAGTCGGGCGGCGCGGTCGAAGGCTTGCCCGTGCACAGTTTCCCGACCGACGACGGCGGCGTCGACATGAAGTGCCCGACGGAGATCGCCATCTCGGACCGCCGTGAGGCCGAACTGGCGAAGAACGGCTTCATGCCGCTGATTCATCGCAAAAACTCGGATTTCGCGGCGTTCATCGGCGCCCAGTCGCTGCAAAAGCCCTTCGAATACGAAGACCCCGACGCCACGGCCAACGCCGCGCTCGCCGCGCGCCTGCCGTATCTGTTCGCGTGCAACCGCTTCGCGCATTATCTGAAGTGCATCGTGCGCGACAAGGTAGGCAGCTTCAAGGAACGCTCCGACATGGAGACGTGGCTCAACAAGTGGATCACGCAGTATGTGGACGGCGATCCGGCCAATTCATCCGAGCACACGAAAGCGCAGAAGCCGCTCGCCGCCGCCGAGGTGAAAGTGCAGGAAGTGCCGGGCGCGCCGGGCTACTACACGTCGCAGTTCTATCTGCGTCCGCATTATCAGCTCGAAGGGCTGACGGTGTCGCTGCGGCTCGTGTCGCGTTTGCCGTCGCAGAAGGAAGCGGCCTGACTTTGGGCTGTGCCGGTCGATGCCCGCCTCACACGGCGGGCATCTGCAATACCGTGGTTGCCGACGCATCGCCCACCCACACCGCGCTTGCGGTGAAATTGTCGTGTCCGGGCCGCGCGCTTTCGCGCAGATGCTCGACCATCAGATCGAGCCACGCGGCGGGAGTCGGCACCCGTCCGATCGAGTCGATCATCACGGATTCGTCGAGATACTCCCAAAAGCCGTCGGTGCAGAGCAGGAACGCGTCGCCATCGGCGATCGGAAAGGGCTCGGTCGACACCGCGATGTCGAGATCATCCGCCGTGCCGAGCGCCGAGAACAGCACGTTGCGGCGCGGGTAGCTGCGCACGTCGCGCGCTTCGAGGAGATTCGCGTCGATCATGCTTTGCACGAGGCTGTGATCCTGCGTCTGCACGACGGTCGCGCCGCGCCGGAAACAATAGAGCCGTGTGTCGCCGCAATGCGCCCACGACGCATGCCCCGCCGCCTCGTCGATGCCGAGCAGCGCCGCCGTGGAACGCATCTGCGCGAGTTTGCCGTCGTGTTCCTGAGCGTCGATGATGGCGTCGTTCGCGCGCAGCAGCACGCGCAACAGGTTTGGCCCGGTGAGCGCGACGCCCGCCTGCGCGATCCGCGCGAGTTCGGCGAGCACGGTCTCGACCGCGATGCGCGAGGCGGTGTCGCCGCCGCCATGACCGCCCGCGCCGTCCGCGACCACGCACGCGAACAGCGCCGCGTGCCGCCATTGTCCGTGAGCGTCTTCGTTGCGCGAGCGACCGCCGGCATCGCTCACGCTCGCGGTTTGCAGTTGCATGTCGGTTCTCCGGCGCGCGTTATCGGCGCGCGCGGCGTTTCAGTTCGCCGATTTGCGCTTCGTAAGCGGCGACGAATGCGCGGCCGAACAGCATGTGGAAATCCTCGGTCGCCTCGCTCGAGAGCTGGCCGTACAGTTCCGTGAAGAGAACCCAGCAGCGCGCGCGGCGCTTGTTGCCGGACATGAGATCGTCGAACCGCGAGCGAGCGGGCAGGCGCGCCTCGATGCGCTGCGGCTCGAAGCGCTCGAACACGCCGTCGAGTGCCGCGCGCATGCCCGCGACCATGCCGACCTGATGCGCGCGCAGGTCGGCGCAGGCATCGGCGAGGGCGGCGGCGGGCGGCATGAAGCCGCGCACCGGCGGACTCAGCAGATGCGTAAGCGCCGCGTCCACGTTCGGCGAGAACTTCAGCGGATTGTTGTCCGCCGCCGCGATGATCGTCGCGTCCGTGCGCATCTCGCGTTTGAACGCGGCGCGCGCGCAAAGCAGATCGAGCGTCCCCTGGATCGATTCTCGCAGTAACACGCCGATGAGCTGCATCAGCGCGGGCGTGAGCGCTTCGATGCGCAAGCCGGGGGCGGCGAGGCCTTGCAGCAGTGCATCCAAGAGCGCGCGCTGATCGTCCTGCACGACTGGCGCTGGCGAAGGGGAAGGCGAAGGCGCGGCGCGCGCGCCCGGCGGCGTGAATGCGCTGTGCAGCTCAGCGCCGGCGTCGGACTGCGTGGCGGGCGGCGCGACCGGCCGCGCCGCGCCGGTCAGACTCGCGAAAGGGTCGTCGTCATGGGCGGTGTTCGGCTGCGTGATCGGTTCGATGAGGGGACTCACCGCCGAGGACCCACACGGAGCAAGCGAGAACAGTTCGTCGATGGAGCGCCTGGATGCGGGATCGTCGAACTCGAAGTCGAAACGGTCCTCGGGCGATGCCAGCGGTTCAGCCGCGGCGGGCACATCGAACAGGCCCGCGAACGGATCGTCCGGCGCCGCGGCGCTCGCGTGCGATGCCTCGAACGCCGTCTCCGTGCACTCTTCGGCGGAAACTTCGGCGCGCAGCTGATAGCCGCCGATCTGCACCTCGTCTCCATGCGCGAGCGGCACTTCCTGGCCGGGGTCGAGCGGCACGCCGTTGACGAGCGCGGGATTGCTGCCGCGATCCGTGAGCCGGTAGGCGCCGTCGCGCCACGCAATTTGCGCGTGCATGCGCGACACGGTGCGCTCGGCGTCGTCGAGCACGAGGCGGTTCGTCAGCGCGCGCCCGATCGTGCCGCCCTCGGCATCGAAACTTGCCGCGAGCGGTGTGCGCGGCGGCTGCCCATTGTGACGAGTGACCGTGAGTGTCAGCATGGTTCAGTCGAACGCGTAAATAAAGTCGCCCGCGCTCGCCGACAGACGAATACGCCCGAGCGCGCCGCCTTCGGTGAGCCGCGTCAGATACTCCGTGGAAATGCGCGGCAGCACGGTGTTGGTGAGCAGCGCATCGATCACGCGCCCGCCCGACTCCGCCTCCGTGCAGCGCGACACGATCAGCCGCACGGCGTCGTCGTCGTATTCGAACGGAATGCCGTGATTGTCCGCCACGCGCCTCTGAATGCGCTTCAGTTGCAGCCGCACGATGTCGGCCATCATCGCGTCGGAGAGCGGGTAGTACGGCACCGTGACGAGCCGTCCGAGCAGCGCGGCGGGAAAGACGTCGAGCAACGGTCCGCGCAGCGCGGCCGTGAGCGCTTCGGGCGACGGCGCGGCCGCAGAGTCGCGGCACATCGACATGATGACATCCGAGCCGACGTTCGAAGTCAGCAGAATGATCGTGTTCTTGAAGTCGATGTAGCGTCCCTCGCCGTCCTCCATCCAGCCCTTGTCGAAGACCTGGAAGAAGATCTCGTGCACGTCGGGATGCGCCTTTTCCACTTCATCGAGCAGCACCACGCTGTACGGCCGGCGGCGCACCGCCTCCGTGAGGATGCCGCCCTCGCCGTAGCCCACATAGCCGGGCGGCGCGCCCTTGAGCGTGGAAACGGTATGCGCTTCCTGGAACTCGCTCATGTTGATGGTGATGACGTTCTGCTCGCCGCCATACAGCGTTTCCGCGAGCGCGAGCGCGGTTTCCGTCTTGCCGACGCCCGAGGTGCCCGCGAGCAGGAACACGCCAATCGGCTTGTCGGGATTGTCGAGGCGCGCGCGCGACGTCTGGATGCGCTTGGCGATCATGTCGAGCGCATGGCGCTGGCCGATCACGCGGCGCTCCAGCGAGTCGGCGAGCCCGAGCACGGCGGCCAGTTCGTTTCTCATCATCTTGCCGACGGGAATGCCGGTCCAGTCCGCGACCACGCCCGCGACCACGCCCGCATCGACGCTCGGCAGAATGAGCGGCGCGTCGCCTTGCAGTTCGGCGAGACGCGCGTTGAGTTGCGAAAGACGCGTGAGGCGATCGCTGCGTGTCGACGGCGGCGTATCGACGGCTTCGCCTTCTTCGCGCAACGACGCCCGCAGCGCGAGTACTTCATCGACGACGCGCTTCTCTTCGTTCCAGCGCGCCTCCAGTCCGCCGAGCGCATCGCGTTCGCGGGCGAGCGCCGCCTCGACATCCGCCGCGCGCGTGCCGACGTCCACGCCGACAGTCGCCTCGCGCGCGATGATCTGCGCCTCCACGTCCAGCGCTTCGATGCGGCGGCGGCAATCGTCCACTTGCGGCGGCGTCGCGTGCTGGCTGACCGCGACGCGCGCGCACGCGGTGTCGAGCAGCGACACGGCCTTGTCGGGCAACTGGCGCGCCGGAATATAGCGATGCGACAGCCGCACGGCCGCCTCGATGGCCTCGTCGAGCAACTGCACGCGATGATGCCCTTCGAGCACGGCCGCCACGCCGCGCAGCATGCGCACGGCTTTGTGCTCGTCGGGTTCGAGCACCTGCACGACCTGAAAGCGCCGCGTGAGCGCCGGATCTTTCTCGATGTGCTTCTTGTACTCCGCCCACGTCGTCGCGCCGATGGTGCGCAAGTCGCCGCGCGCGAGCGCCGGTTTGAGCAGGTTGGCCGCGTCGCCGGTGCCGGCCGCGCCGCCCGCGCCGACGATCGTATGCACTTCGTCGATGAAGAGAATCACCGGCTTTGGACTCGCCTGCACGTCCTCGACGACCTGGCGCAGCCGCTGCTCGAACTCGCCCCTCATGCTCGCGCCCGCCTGCAAGAGACCGAGATCGAGCGACCAGAGCGCGACCTCGCGCAAGGGCGGCGGCACGTCGCCGCGCGCGAGGCGTTGCGCGAAGCCTTCCACCACGGCGGTCTTGCCCACGCCGGCCTCGCCGGTGAGAAGCGGATTGTTCTGCCGCCGTCGCATCAGGATATCGACGAGCTGGCGGATTTCCTCGTCGCGGCCGGTGACCGGATCGAGCTCGCCCTGACGCGCCTTCGCGGTGAGATCGGTGGCGTACTTGTGCAAGGCTTCCTGGCGGCCCCTGCTCGCGGGCGCGGTCTCGTCGCCGGCTGCGGGCGCCTGCGCATGCGGCTCGTCTTCCGCTTCCTCGACCGAATCCGCGACGATGCGCGCGAAGTTGTCCGACAGATCTTCCGGCTTGATGCGCTCGAACTGCCGCGAGATGCCGATGAGCACATTGCGCAACCGCTGTGTCTTCAGCATGCCGACGAGCAGATGGCCCGTGCGCACTTTCGTCGCGCCGTAGAGCAGCGTGCCGTACACCCAGCCGCGCTCGATCGCGTCGGTGATGTGCTCGGAGAGATCGGAGATCGCGGTGGCGCCGCGCGGCAGTCGATCCAGCGACGCGGTGAGATCGCGCGCGAGCGTGGCCGCGTCCACGCCGTAATGCGCGACGATGCGCTCCATGTCCGAGCGCGGCGTTTCCAGTATCTGCATGAGCCAGTGCGAAAGCTCGACATACGGGTTGCCACGCATCTTGCAGTAGACCGTCGCGCTTTCCACGGTCTTGTAGCCGAGCCTGTCCAGCTTGCCGAACAGCGCCACACGACTGATTTCCGCCATCGTCCGACTCCTTTGAACGCCCGCGAGCCGACCGGAGGCGCGGCTTTCCGATAAGACGGCGCTCATGCCGCGTTTTTGCAAAGCGCATCGGCGTCGAGCGCGAGATCGGCGCGATCGCTCGTGCGCTCGGCGGTGCCGAGCCACGCCGAGTAGCCGAGGCGTCCGTGGCGGCCCGGCCGCGCGGTAGGCACTTCCTTCGCGGCAAGCACGAGCTGCGCATCCCACGCAAGTTCCCCGTTCAGATGGCGTCTGACCAGCGCCACGAGCGTCGGCAGCGCGCCGCCGCCCGGCAGAAACGCCTCGTATTGCGCGAGCGTGAGGGGCCCGAGCACGAGCCGGAACGCATGCTGGCGGTCCCACACATGAGCGCCGAGGACCGCGCCCTGGCCGAGCGACGCAGATCGTCCCGCGCGCGAACGCAGCGCGGTGCGCTCGTCGCGCGGCAGCGTCATCCAGTGCCCGCGGTACGGCTCGACTTGCACCGGCACGCGCAGCAGCGCGGAGGCCATGCCTTCGAGCACGTCGGCCGGCCGCGTCTGCATGTTCAGCAGGCCCGCGAAGTGCAGCTTCGCGTGGTCGGAGATGGCGTCGCGCCCCTGCGTCGCCGGATCGGCGTGGCCGATCAGCGCGCCCGCATAGAACGCGAAGCGATCCTGCGCCGGACGATCGAGCCCGTTGACCGGACGGCCTTGCGCCCACGCGCGATAGAACAGCAGCAGGAAGCGATGCAGCAGCATATCGAGCAGCCGCGCGAAGGCCGTGTCGCCATGATGCAGCGCGCGCTCGCGGGCGAAATCGGTCAGATGCAGCGGCAGCGGCCCGTTGGGGCCGAGCAAGCCGAAGAAGCGCTGCGCGAGGCGCGGCGCATGTCCGTCGCCATCGCGTGACAGCCCGGCGAGCGGCGCGGGCGCGAACGCGAGCGAGACGTCCTGCGCGAGCCGCAACGGTTCGTCCGCGGGACGCGCGCCTGTGCCGAGGCGCGGCAGGTCCGGAGTGAGCGCCTCGACGTGCCGCATTAGCCGGTAGAAGTCGTGTCGATGCGGCTCGGCGGCGACGGCGTCGAACAGTTCCAGAAGCGCGCGCGTGTGCGCGGGCGCTTCGGAGGGCGTGGGCCGCACCGCGGCTAGAGGATCGCTCGCGTGCCGCATCGCGCGGGCAGGCTCAGGATTTCGCCGCGCGCGCCCGTGCGCAACGTCGTCTGAACGAACGAATTGATCGACACGTAACGCGCGAAAAAGCGGTCCAGCACGCAGCCGAAGAGCCACGCGCTGCCGCCCTGAAACGCGAGGTCGTCGACGAGAACGTCGATCGCGAGGCCGCGCCCGAAAGCGATCGGGCCGGGCATCGGCAGGCGGCGCACCACAGGCTTCGCATCGACCGCGACGACGCCCGCCACCTGATTTCGGCCGGTGTGGTCGGCGGGCGCGACGTGCAGCATCAGCAGCGCGCGCAGCGCCGCCGCCGCTTCGCGCGGACCGTTGCAGAGCGACAGATAGTGCAGCGACAACTGGTCGATCAGACGCCACGTCCGCCCGGCATCGAGCGGCGCCGGCGCGGGCCGCGACGGGCCGCTCACGCAGGTCACGGCTGCGACCGGCGCGGCGATGTCGAGCGAGAAGTCGCTGCCTGGACCGCTTCGCGACATCATCAGCGGCAGATCGCGGTTGGTGCAAAGCGTGGCGAACGACAGTTGCCGCAGCGAGCCGCCATACGGCGCAGCGCGCGGATCGACGATCGACACATATGTTTCGCTGCCGACATAGTCCGTGCGCGCGCCGCTTTTTTGCCGCGCGGCCGGCACGAGGCGCGGCTCGCGCTCGGTGGTGAAGTACGCGGCGTCCGCGGGGCGGTCGGCGAGATAGTCCGCGTAGAGCGGATGGAAGGTCTGCTCGCTGTCGTCGTGCGCGCCGTAGCCGGACACGCCCGTGACCGAATGCACCTCGAAATCGAGCGGATGCGTGCGGTCGGGCACCACGTGAAACCGCGCGCTGGAATCGGTGACGAGCGCGCGATCCGCGTGTCGCGCGAAGAGATTGATGGCGGGCACGCAATCGAGCAGCACGTTTTCCTTCGTGACGATGCGTTCGAGCGTGGCATCGCCCGCGCCGAACAGCAACGTGAGTTCGATCTCGCGCGCGGTGAAGCGGGGCAGCACGGTCGCGAGGCCTTCGATGCGCGCGAAGCGCAGGCGCTGCGGCAGCGCGAAGTATTCGTGCAGCAGTCGGTAACCCTGAAACGCATTCGGCGTGACCGGCAAGAGCGCTTCGTCGTCGGCGAATCCGGCGGGCGCGACCGCCTCGCCCGGCAGCACCGCGAGCGTGCGCGTCGGCCGTTCCGGCGTCGACACGACGATTGCCAACGTGTGCCCCAGCACGAGCTCGTGGAGCCGGAATGCGATGTCGTCGCCGCCTGCGAAGTAGAGGCAAAGCGTATCGAGACGCAGCGCGTCGAACGACAAGCCTTCCGGCGTCGCGAGCCGGATGCGCAGCGCGCCCTTCACCTGCGTCGCGAGCGTGCGCGTCGCGGGCACGGTGGCGAGCGGCAGATCGGGCGTCTGGGCGAGATAGCGGGCGTCGGTCACCTCGACCGGCCAGAGCGTGAGCGCGGCGCCGGTGCGGAACTCGCATGGCGTCGTCTGCGCGGGCCCGCGCAACGAAAAGAGCGCAGTGTGACGCGGCACCGTGAAGCCATCGCCGAGATTGGGATTCGCGAGATCGGGCGAGAGACGCGCGATCAGCATCGAGGGCGTGGGGCACGCGGCCTGCGGCAGCACGACATGCGTGAGCTGCTGAGTGAAGCGCGGAAACTCTTCTTCGAGCTTCAGCTGAACGCGCGCGGCAAGAAACGCCGTGCCTTCGAGCAGCCGCTCGACATACGGATCGGCCACGTCGATGCCGTTCATGCCAAGACGCGCCGCGATCTTCGGGAACTGCTCGGCGAACTCCGCGCCCATCTCGCGCAGATGCGCGAGCTCGGTGTTGTAGTGACGCAAGAGGCGCGGGTCCATTTTTTTTCCGTATGCGATGTCAGTGCGGCAGTTCCATCACCGTGATGCCGCCTTCCTCCAGATCGATCTGCGTGCGCAGCGCGAATTCGAGCGGCACCGGCTGCGCCCACAACAGGCCGCGGATCACGAGCGCGATCTGGTTGTGCATGTCGAGCACGGAGCGGTCGAGGACCGGCTCGATTTCCAGCGTCGACGGATCGATGCGCGGCTCAAAACGCTCGATCGCCGTGCGGATCGCCTGTTCGAGCACGACGGTATCGACCGTCGATGCGAAGCGTCCCGATAGGCACGGCAGGCCGTAGTTGAGCACCGACGCGAACGCATGCGCGAACTGGTCCTCGTCGATTTCTCCGCCGAGATTCGTCGTGTTGAAGAGCCAGGAGACGTCGCGCAGCACCGCCGCGCGCAGGCCGCGATGGGAGAGAAAGCGCTCGCCGGCGGGGTCGGTGCGCGACGCGGGATCGTCGTCGATCAGGCGATCGAGCAGCGTGGGCTGGAGGCGCTCGGTGTTCATCGACATGAGCGTTCAGCCAATGCGACGCGTGGACACGTCGAGCGCGAAGGTCACTTCCGCGCCGCGCGCGCCGCTTTCGGTTTGCGGCGCGCAGGTCATGGTGAGTTGCTGCGCCGACAGTTCGAAGATCTCGCACGGACGGCAAAAACGCGGACTCGTGAAAATCTGATAGTTGCGCAGATACGCCTGTTCGAGCTTCATCGACAGAAATTCGATCTGCACGCCGTGATCGGTGCCCGCCGACTTGAAGCAGCGGATATGCGCGAGCGCGAGCAGTTCCGCCTGCGCGCACAGCTTCGCGATGACGGGCGACGCCGAATCCACCGTGCGGATCACGCCGAGCGCGGCGACGCGCATGTCGCTCGCATTGAGCGCGGCGCTGTGCTGGACCGCGTCGTAGCCCTGCGCCCAGCGCCAGCCGTGAATCTGCATCGGCGTGTCCCAGTCGCCGCGCTTGCTCGCTTCGCCCTTCACGGGCGTGTTGCTGCGCCTGGGCACGATCTGCAGCAGCATGTCGTTGGGCTCCGGCAGGGCGAGCAGATCGAACTGTCGCACCATGTCGGGCGAAAGGCAGTCGTGCGGGCGCGGCTCGCGCGGATCGGATGGCATCGCTTGGGTCCGGAGAATCGTTCGTCGAACATAAGACGGCGGCCGCCGCGCGATTTTGAAAATCGGCGGACTACGTTCGTTCTGACTGCAAGCGCGAACTCGCGCGGACGCGAAGCCGGACCACCACGGAGGACCACATGGCTACCATCGACTGCTATCTCAAGATTGACGGAATCGAAGGGGAATCGAAGCACAAAGGCGCGGAGAACCAGATCGAGGTGCAGTCCTTCGACTGGGACGTGACCAACGCGGGCAGTCCGGCGGTCGGCGGCGGCAGCGGACAGGGCAAGGCGAAGCCAGGCATGTTCACGTTCTCGCATTTCTACGACAAGGCCTCGCCCACGCTCGCGAAAAGCTGCGTCAGCGGCAAGCACCTCGCGAACGCGAAGCTCACCGTCAGCAAGTCGGGAGATGGCCAAAAGGAATTCCTGACCGTCACGATGAAGCAGGTGACCGTGACGCACGTCGGCTTAGGCGGCGGCATGGGCGGCGAATTGCACGAGAACGTCAGCCTGCTTTATGCGGACATCGAGTTCGAGTACAAGCCGCAGGACGACAAGGGCGCGCTAGGCGGCGCCGTCAAGTTCGGGTACGACGCCTGTACCACCGAAGTGCGCTGACCTTTGAGAGGCGGGTGTGCCGATGTCCACTACCGATGTCGCAACAGCGCCGCCGCTCGCAAGCGTGGAGACGCCGCTCGCAGACGAACTGCGTTTTCTGTCGCTGCGGGCGAGCGCGGAGCTCGGGCGCATGCCGCGCTGCGAACTCACGCTCGTGTCAAAGCGCGCGGATATCGACTTCAGCAGGATTCTCGGCAAACACGTGAAGGTCTCGCTGCGCGTGGATGGCGCCAAGCCGCGCGTGTTCGGCGGCTACGTGGTGAGCTTCCGGCAGACCGGCATGCGCGGACGCCTGTACGCGTATGAAGCGGCGGTGCGTCCGTGGCTGTGGCTGCTCACGCGGCGCAGCAACTGCCGCATCTTCCAGAACAAGACGGTCGAAGAGATCGTGAAGGCGATCTTCGCCGATCCGGTCTACAAGCAGCTCGAACTGGGCGAGATCAAGTGGAAGGCCAACTCGCGCGCGCATCGGCCGCGCGAGTATTGCGTGCAGTATCGCGAGTCGGATTTCAACTTCGTGAGCCGCCTGCTGGAAGACGAAGGCATCTACTACTGGTTTCAGGACAAGGACGGCCGCGAGTCGCTCGTTCTTACGGACACGCTCGCCGCGCATGAGAGCGTGGAAGGTTGCGAAGCGCTGCCGTACGGCGCGGTAATGAGCGCCGCGCCCGGCACCGAATACGTGAGCGAGTGGCGCGTGAATCACATGATAGAGACGCGGAACTGGATACTCACCGATTACGATTTCAAGCATCCGTCGCGGCCCTTGCAGAAACAGGCCGTCAAGCAGATGCCAGGCTTCGACGCGTTCGCCGGGCTCGAACACTTCGATTATCCCGGCGGTTATGTCGAGGCCGATCACGGCGAGAGCCGGGCGAAGTCGCGCGCGGACGAGGGATTCGTCGAGGCGAGCGTAACCGACGATCCCGCCATCAACTGGCATCAGGTCGATGCGCGCAGCAACTCGAAGAGCGTGCGCGCCGGCACGCTGCTGAAGCTCACGCGGCACCCGCGCGCGGATCAGAACGCGCAGTATCTCGTCACGCGCACGCTGTACGAGATCGATCTTGCCGATCACGAAGCCTTCGACGGCGCGCAGTCCAACCGCTGCGAGTGCTGGTTTTCCGCGATCGACGCGAAGCAGCCATTCACTCCCGCGCGCGTGACGCGCCGGCCCTTCGTGCAGGGGCCGCAGACGGCGGTCGTGGTCGGACCCGGCGGCGATGAGATCCATACGGACCAGTACGGGCGCGTAAAGGTGCAGTTCTTCTGGGACCGGCAAGGCAAGCGCGACGAGAACAGCTCGTGCTGGATTCGCGTGTCGCAGCCGTGGGCGGGAAAGGGCTTCGGCGCGGTCGCGATACCGCGCATGGGGCAGGAGGTGATCGTCGATTTTCTGGAAGGCGATCCGGACCGGCCCATCATTACCGGGCGTGTCTACAACGCCGAACAGATGCCGCCGTACGACCTGCCCGGCAACATGACGCAGTCGGGCATCAAGAGCCGCTCGAGCAAGGGCGGGAGCGCCGCCAACTGCAACGAGCTGCGCTTCGAGGACAAAAAGGGCGCGGAGCAGGTGCTGCTACATGCGGAGCGCAATCAGGATATCGAAGTCGAGAAGGACGAGACGCATTGGGTCGGTCATGATCGCAAGAAGAACATCGACCATGACGAGACGACCGTCGTAAAGCACGATCGCACGGAGACGGTGGGAAACAACGAGAAGATCGACGTGACGATGAACCGCACGGAGACGGTGGGCGTGAACGAGAGCATCACGATCGGGGCCAACCGGACCAAGACCGTGAAGGCGAGCGAGACCGCGACGGTGTATCTCCAGCGCACGCATAGCGTGGGTATCAACGAAACGATCACGGTGGGCGCCGCGCAGGAAGTGACGATCGGCGCGTTTCAGGCGGTGACCGTCGGGGCTTATCGGGCGGTGACGGTGGGGGCTTATCACACGGAGACCGTCGGGGCGAGTCAGACGGTGAGTGTCGGGTCGAAACAGAGCGTGAGCGTGGGTTCGGATCAGACCGTGAATGTCGGCGGGAAGCAGTCGACGACGGTCGGCGGGGACCGGGCGGTGAGTGTGAGCGGCGGGCAGACGTTGTCGGTCGCCAAGGACGCAAGCGAGTCGATCGACGGTGCACAGGCGAACAAGGTGGGGAAGGGGCGCACCACGAAAGTGGGCCAGGACGATGTGCTCAAGGTGGGTAAGAATCTCGTCATCGAGGCGGAGGAGTCGGTGGTCATCAAGACCGGAGACGCGAGCTTCAGCATGAAGAAGGACGGGACGATCCAGATCAAGGGGAAGGATATCTCGGTCATCGGGAGCGGAAAGGTCAACTGCACGGCGGACGGCGATGTCGTCATCAAGGGCAGCAAGATTCTGCAGAACTGATCATCGCGTTCAAAGAGGCGCGCGTTGTCTCGTCTTATCGAGAGAGAAGCAAGGGCGAAAGCGGAGGACACGATGGGCAGTCGGGATGAACTTGCAGTAGCGCTTGTCGGCGGTGACATCGATGAGTCCACTCACTCTCTGCGAGCATCGAGCCCGACGCTGGCGTTTGCCGCTACCGGTCCGGCGGCGGGCATGGTCATCGTCGGCGAGCTCATCGGAATCATCGCGGACGGCGCGGTGCCGCTCATCCGCGCTGCCGCTCTCGGCGATGCCGTTCTGCCCGCACGCACCATCGTGGATCTTCACGCCGCGCATGTCGGTCGCGAGGTGGTGCTGGCATTCGAAGCGGCGGACACGAGTCGTCCCATCGTCATGGGCGTGTTGCGCGGCAAATGCGGATGGCCGTTCGACCAGCGAGCCGGACACCTGGACGTGCACGGAGAGGGCGAACGCCTGATTGTCGGTGCCAGCGAGCAGCTCGTCCTGCAATGCGGCAAGTCGAGCCTCGTCATGAGCAAGGACGGCCACATCGAGTTGACCGGCGAAACCATCGTAAGCGAGGCGGCGGGTCCCAACCGCGTTCGCGGCGGGTCGGTTCACCTCAACTGACATGAACGCGCATCCGCATCCGCGGTCGTCGCGGGTCATCATTGGCTTCGCGCCCGGCGAGATCTCGTCGCTGGTCAACCGAAGCGTCGTGGAAGAACACGCGACAGAAGCAGCGTTTCTATGGCGACTGCGCGAAAAGGCAGTGCGGGCGCCTCAGTACAGGCTCAGGCATCTGGCCAAGCTCGACATGCGGCTTCTCGCCCATCTGCGCGGGCTGCAGGTAGCCGGGCGACATGGTTGGCGCGCGGCGCAGACGCTGCTCGGCGACGTCAGCCCGGGCGCCATGTTCGTCGCGACGTTCGTCGCATATTCGCGGTCCGATGGTGAGGAAATGCACAAGCTGCTATTGCTCGCGCTCGCTGAACCAGCTCTCGAACCAGCCCTGCGTGCGGGGCTCGCATGGCTGGATGAGGCAGTGCTGACGCCTGTACTCATCAGGCTGACGCGCGCGGCGCAAGCATCGCATCGACGCATCGCGCTGGCGGTGGCGTCCGCTCGGCGAAACATGGTTGCCGTGCAAATCGCGCAAGCGGCGGGCGACGCCGATCCGGCGCTGCGCGCGCGCGCCATGCGCAGCGTCGGCGAGATGGGCGATCGGAGTGGACTGACCCTTGTGCGAGCGGGCCTGCGGGATGCCGATCCCGCGTGCCGATTCTGGGCCGCCTGGTCGATGGCGCTCCTCGGTGATCCGGCGGGCGCGCCCGCCCTGATCGACGTGATCATGACGGACATCGACCGCCGCGCCGCCGCGCTGGAAACAGCAGTGCGGTGCAGCGAACAGGGCTGCGCGCGTGACGTGATCCGTGAACTGGCGGCGTCGCGAGACGGACTTCGCGACGCGATCAGGGCCGCCGGCGCACTGGGCGATCCGGCAGTCGTGCCGTGGCTGCTCGATCATCTCGACGATGCGCTCCATGCGCGCGCAGCGGGCGAGGCTTTTTCGACGCTGACCGGCGCGGACCTCGAATACCTGGACCTCGACCGCGACCCGCCACCGAACGCCGAAACCTCTGAGCCCGAAGAAGATTCGCTCCGCTGGCCCGATCCGGCGGCGACGCGAGCGTGGTGGATGCAGCAGCGCGAGCGCTTCGTTGCGGGCCGGCGCTACCTGTGCGGCGAGCTCATTTCGGCCGATGCCACACGAACAGTCCTGCGCGACGGCTTCCAGCGCCAGCGCGCGGCCGCATCGATCGAACTGGTCCGGGCCGCGGGCGCCTCGCCCATGTTCCCTGTGCACGAGCGCGCGGACTGGCAGCGCAGGAGGCTCGCGGCATGAGATTCACCAACGAGACCGGCTTGCCCGCGAGCTGGACCCTAGGCTTCGAGCGCAGCGGGCGCGAGCGGCTGATCGTGATCGTCAAGGCGACTTATGTACTGCCGACGGCGGGCGAGCAAGCCGTATTGGCCGACATCCAACTGCCTCTCATCAAGGCCGATTGTTTCAGCGGCGCGCCCGGCCTGACCGCGCCGACCTACGAGACGGACTACGCGCATTGCAAGCCGGCCTGCGACGTGCTCTTGCTCGGAAGCGCGTATGCGCCGCGTGGACGCCCGGTGAAGCGACTCGCCGTCGGCATGCAGGTGGGCGGCATGGTCAAGCAGTTTACTGTTGTCGGTCCGCGTTGCTGGCAGAAGCGCTTCGGCGTGGCCAGTCCTTCGGAGCCACAGTACTTCGATCGTTTGCCGATCAGCTACGACACCGCCTACGGCGGCGTCGACTCCACGGAAGCAGCGCAAGGGCGCGCCCATACGTACGAGCGCAATCCAGTCGGGAAGGGGTATTGGCGCAACAGCCGCGACCTGGAGGGACAGCCGTTGCCGTTCACCGAGCAATCCGGCCGAGCGATCACCGATCCGTCCGGCGACTATCTGCCGATGGCGTTTTCTCCCGTCGGCCGCAATTGGCTGCCGCGCCGCCTCTACGCGGGCACCTACGATGAGCAGTGGATGCAAACCACCGCTCCGCTGTGGCCCGCCGATTTCGACGAACGATACTTCCAGGCTGCGCCGCCGGACCAGATCATGCCGTTTCCGTCTAGCGATCTAACTATGCGGCTCTTGAATCTCACACCCGATGGCGATCGACGTTTTCGGTTGCCGGTGCGACGCATTCCGGTGACGTTTGTCCCGTATCAGGGGCGCGATGCGCAGCGCGATGCATCCCTCGACACGATCCTGCTCGAACCCGACGAAGGGCGCTTCACGCTGACTTGGCGTGTCGTTCTGCCGCTCGGAAAAAGTGTGTTCGATGTCAAGGAAACCGTCGTGGGTGAGATGCCGCGGGCGTGGCACATGGCTCGCCGGTTCCCCGGCAAGACGTGGTACAGAAATCTCGACGAAGCGGTGCGGGCGCGCAAAGGCCGGCCCCGGACATCATGAAGCGCGAGCTCGCCATTCTGGCAAGCGGCATGGTCACGGCGGTCGGTTTCAACGCGCCCGCCACGCTGGCCGCCCTGCGCGCCGGCATCAGCGGCGTGCGCAGAACGCCGTGGGTCGACTTCGCCTCCGGTGGATTCCTATGTGGCGCGAAAGTCCCGCTGCCGCAATGGTGGGAAGGTCTCGGCAAACTTGCCGACCTGATCGCTCCCGCCATCGACGAATGTCTGAAAGCGGCATCGCCTGTCTGTTCGTCAGATATTCCGCTGCTGATCGGCGTGGCGTCGCCCGAACGTGCCGCGCGAACGCCGCGACTCGATGAAGACCTGCTCTTGGAGATCGAGGCTCGGCTCGGCTGTGCACTGCATCCACGCTCGCAACTGTTTCCGCTCGATCAGGCCGGATGCGCGCAGGCTCTGCTGGTCGCCCAGGCGATGCTCGGCGAGCGAGGTGTGCCGCGGGTCATCGTCGCCGGTGTCGACAGCTTTCTACATAAGCCGATGCTCAACAGTTATATCGAACGTCGCCGCCTCATGACGCCGGATAACTCCAACGGCTTCTTTCCCGGCGAGGCGGGCTGTGCCGTGCTTGTCGGCGCAGCCGATACGTGCGACGGCGAAGCGCTCGTCATTCGCGGCTTCGGCATGTCAAGCGAGAGCGGCTGCATCGACGGCACGGAACCTTCGCGCGCACAGGGTCTGACGACGGCGGTCAGGCAGGCGCTCGATGGCGCGGGTATCAGGCTTAAGGACGTGGCTTACCGCCTGACGGATATTTCAGGTGAGCACTACAAGTTCAAGGAGGCGGCTTTCGCGGCAGGGCGCCTCAATGGTGGCGAGCGCGAAGACGGGCTCAAGCTCTGGCATCCGATCGAATACCTCGGTGAGATCGGCGCGGCGATTCTGCCGTGTCTGCTTGCGCAGGCGATGCACGCCGCCGTGGAAGGATACGCCCCCGGACGATGGGCGCTGTGCCACGTCGGCAGCGACGCGGGACTGCGCGCGGCGATGGTCGTCGAGATGAGAGGACGGAACCGATGAGCAAGAACGTCTTCGCCAACGGGCGGGAAGTATCGGCGGGTAAGGATGCGAACGAGTCGCTGAGCGCGATGCCGGACGTGTGTCTGTCGCCGCCGAGCCCGCCGGCGGGCCCGATCCCGATTCCGTATCCGAACTTCTCGGAAGCATCCGATACCAGCGAGGGTACGCGTTCGGTTCAGATCGGCGGAGGCCAGGTGGGCATCAAAGACAGTTCGAACTACAAGAAAAGCAAGGGAAACGAAGCCGCGACCAAATCGCTCGGCATGGGAGTCATGAGCCATCAGATCACCAACACGGCTTATTTCGCCGCGTGGTCATTCAACGTCAAGTTCGAAGGTGAGAACGCCGTGCGCCACCTCGACCTCACGACGGCGAACAACATGCAATGACGGAGGCGGAATGACGACGACGGGAAATACGGTGGCGGTCGCGCTCAGCAAGGCCAGTCAGGAGCCCGATTCCAGGGAGTCGCAGTGCAAGGAGATGGCCAAGCGGAACGAAGAGAACCGGAAAAATGCGCCCGGAAAGCTCGAAGCAACGAAGCAGAACGAGCACCGGAAAAGCTACGTGGACAAAATCGACGAATCGCTAGACAAACTCGACGGCGGCGGTATGACCTTCGCCTCCGCGTTCGTCGACGTGGGAATTGGTGGCGGCGAGCGGCTCAGGGGCATGATGAGTGCGTGCAGCGACGCGAAAACGCAGGAATGCCTGCAAGACGCGCTCGTCCCGGGCGGAACCGACGAGATGAGGGCCGGTACGCAAACCATTTTGTGCGAGGACGCCGCTTACGCACATCCTGGCGGTGGATTCGGTTCCCACGCCGAGGCCAAGATACTGAACGAAGTGACGTCGATGGCGAAGGGCCGCAATCTCGCGGGGGGCTCCATCATGTTCAGAACCGACTGGCACTATGACAGCCCGAAAGGGGGCACCTACTCATCAGGCATGCCGTGCGCGGTCTGCTACCGTGCGATGTGCGCGGCAACCGATTGCGGGATCGACATCTACCTTTGCAACGCAAAATCGGAGCCGGTTCGCTTCAACCCCGACGGAGACTGCAAGAAGGAAAAGAAGAAAAGCGATCCTCGCGACGACTCCTGGGACAGGCTGGACAGGGCCATGGGCGAGGACCCTTTGACGGGAAGGGGCGTGGTGCTTTGAACCGAATTGACTGCCGGAGCTAACGATGAACATTCTCCAACCGATTCGCGATGCGGCCATTGCCGGCGCGCCCATGACTTACGAATGGGATCTCTTCGTTTCGCGCTCGATCCACCATCCGCTGTTCGAGGAGCATCCGCGCCTCATGAAGGCGTTCATGAAGCTCAGCGTGCGCGCTGCATTTGCCCTCACACTGGCGCAAGCCGAGTGGGTGGCATGGCGCTTTGAAGGCATCGTCGATATCAGCGATATCCTCCATCGCATCGAGGCAGGCTATGCCGCGCTCGTCGATCCACGGTACGCCGTTTTGCCGACGCCGGACGAGCCTTTCCCCGACGATCTGCAGAACGCGCACGGTCCCGTGATGCTTGCTCGGATGTTGCTCACGAGCGGATTCGAGTACTACCGACAGTGCGACGCGATGGACCGCGCCCAGGGCATTTCGATGGCGCTTCTGGCACGTCACGTCTGTCCGGACAACGCGAAGTTCGATAAATGGCTGTCGGAGGCATGCAAGCGCTGCCATGCGCAGTCGCCTGCGATGGACGTGCCCCTCGTTCAGCAGCCTGCGGTTCCGCGCGAACTGTTCGAACTGGCCGACGACTGGGATCCCGCGACTGCTTCGGCGTTGCAGGACGCCTTCGTCAAAGGACTCGATCCCGATACCAATCCGTATCTCGTGAGCGTCGCGCGCCTTCGCCAGCTCGGCGTCATGAGCACACCCTATTCACGGCCATGATTGAAGGAACCTGCCCGAGCTACGTCAAGCTAGAGCCGCATCTGCTCGTGCCGCTTCGGTACGTCTGGGACGACACGCGTGCTTCCAGGGACTTTCGCACTCGAGCCGACTGGGTGCCGCAAGCCGCCGCGCGAATGTCGACTCGCGCGCAGATGGTTCTGTGCATGGGACTGTACGAATGGGTGCTATGGCGCTTTGCGCCGCTGCACGACGATCCGGTGCCCGGGCAGGTGGCGCAGGCCGCATGGTGCGGGACGATCGATCCGCGCATGTTGAGATTCTTCGAACTCACCCGGCCCGACTGGACAGGCCCTGTCCGCGGTCCGTTGTGGTGCGCGATGACCTGGCTGCGTCCGGCGATCGCCGCCGGGGACGACTATCCGCTCGAGATCGACGACGCCTTGCAGTACCTGACGCGGCTTGCCATGCATGTGCTGCCGGAACCGGCGCGTTTCGAACGATGGCTGCGCGCGGTGTTACTGCGGCTTGCCGCTTTGTTTCCGGCGGTGCCCAACGATCCATTCGATGATCTGTTCGGAGAAGAGGTCCGCCGTCGGCGCGGCCCGCCGATCGCACGCGATGCGCTGGATCCGGATGTCACCTACGACCTCGGGTCGGGCGCGCCATGGTCGGCCGCGTTGCTCGCGCAAGCCGATCCGTCGGCGAACCCATACCTGGCGTCGCGTCCTTGAACGCTGGCGTCAATGAGTCCTACATCACCCGCCTCTCCGACGCCAGGCTCACGCTCGATCCCCTCGTCTTCTCGCTGCCCGTCGGCTACCGGTTCTGACACCGCACGGAATTCCGGTTTTCAAACCGGCTCAGTGCGCTTCGTTTTCTCGCCATGACCGGTCCGAAATAGCACGGACGGATGGCGTAGCATTCCTAACGTCTGTCGGGAGGACGTGCTGCGCCTATCACATATTCAATCGGTGCAAACGCCGTAAAACGCGTGCCTGCCCAATCGACGGGAGCTCGGCGATGACCAATATCGTGGTTCTTTCTGACGGTACCGGCAACAGTTCTGCCAAGGCGCAGCGCACTAACGTGTGGCGCATGTTCCAGGCGCTCGACCAGTCGGCCAGCGATCAGATCGCGTTCTACGACGACGGCGTCGGCACGTCGAGCAACAAGTATCTCGCGCTCGTCGGCGGTGCATTCGGCTACGGCCTCAAGCGCAACGTCATCGATCTCTATAAGTTCGTCTGCCGCAACTATCGGCCCGGCGACGACATCAGCGGGTTCGGCTTCAGCCGCGGCGCCTTCACGATCCGCGTGCTGGTCGGGCTGATCGATTCTGAAGGGTTGCTCGAGGCGACGTCCGAGGAGGACCTCGATCGCGACGCCCGCCGGGCTTATCGGCACTACCGGTCGGCTCGCTTCCCGTCGAAAAGTCCGATCGTCCGGGGCTTGCGGGCGCTGCGCGACGGCGTGCTGTGGGCGTCTGACCGCGTACAGCGGCGGCCGCACTATGCGCAGGTCGAGAAGCGCAGAAACATTCCGATCCGCTTCCTCGGCCTGTGGGACACCGTCTCCGCGTACGGCGTGCCGATCCTGCCGCTCAAACGCGCGATCGACGCGACCATCTGGCCGATGATGTTCGGGGATCTCAAGCTGTCGCCGCATGTGAAGCGCGCGTGCCACGCACTGTCGCTCGACGACGAACGCTCGACATTCCATCCGCTGCTGTGGGATGAAACCGACGAGCCGCAGATCGGCGCCGCCCACGGCCGAATCGAGCCGGGACGCATTACGCAGGCATGGTTCCCCGGCGTGCACTGCAACGTCGGCGGCGGCTATCCCGAGGATCAGCTTTCGCTCGTTTCCCTGCACTGGATTCTCACCGAGGCCATCGCGGTGGGCATTCGCGTGCTGCCGTCGGCGCTGGCCGATGTCGTCGCGAATCAGTCGCCGTTCGCGCGTATCTACGATTCGCGCAAGGGGCTCGCGGGCGGCTATCCGTACCTGCCGCGGCTGGCGTTGCCCTGCGTGGCAAAGGGCGGCAAGCCGGTCTGGCCGATCGTGCACTGGAGCGTGCCGGTGCGCGTCGCGTTCGGCACCGACCGTTACGCACCCGTCGCGCTGCCCGAGAGTTTTCAGGTGCTGAGGCCCGACGGCACGCTCGAACCGGTCCCGGCGAATCCGGGCGTCGCCGCGCCGCCACTGCTGCGCCCGGCGCAGGCCGCCGCGAAGCCAGCGAGCGAAGCGGCGCCGCGTCTCGAGGAGAATCAGGCGGCGCTTCGCCAGGCGCTCGACGTGCTCGAGGAGCGCGACCCCGTTGCGATGGGCCTTGCCTGGGACACGGTGTTCTGGCGTCGCGGCGCCTATCTCGCGACGCTCGTCATTTCGGCGCTGCTGATTCTGTTTCCCTGGCTCACGGGCGGCATCGAATGGCTGGAAAAGTGGCATGGCGGCGCGTTGAGCGGTTCGGATCCTGCGCAATGGGAAGCGGACGTGCTCAATACGGCGCTGACCTTCATCAAAGGCATGTTGCCGTCGTGGAGTTCTCCGTGGACGAGCGCGTTCGGCGCGCATTCCAGCGTCTTCGCGTTGACACTGCTCATCTGGCTCGCCTCGCTGCAGTTCGGCGGCGTGCTACGAAAGCGCGTGCATGACCGTGCCTGGCTCGCATGGCATCCGCAGCTTCGCACCACCTATCTCGACTGGCGCCGGCGGTCCGAGGCAGGCAGCCGCAACATGGTGCTGCTGGGCGGGGTGGTGTTCGCATTGGCTGGGGCGTTCGCATGGAGCAAGTTGGGAAACAAGAGCACGACCATGGAACTGACCGCGGTCGCCGTCGTGCTATTCGCGCTCGCGTCCTGGCGGCAGATGCGCGTCCGACGGCTCGACAAAATTCACGGCGCCGTGCGCCGGCCCGAGGCTTCATCGAAGACGATGGCGCAGGCCATGAAAGGCGGTTTCGCGCTGAGCCTCGCGCGCAGGCTGCGCGAGAACGCCGCATTCTGTTACGTCTGCAAGAAGATCGAATGCGTGATCCTGCCAGGTGCCTGTCTGATGCTCGTGGGGCTGCTCGCCCTTGCCGTCGCGAATCGCGCGCTCTTCGACGGGCTGAGCGCGGTCGGCGAGGTGTGCAATTTCCAAAAGACCGTGGAGCCCGGAGCCGATCCCGGCAAGGCGACCGGCGCCGCGTTCCGCACGCGGGACCTGTGCTGGGACTCCGGCGTGACGCTCGAGAAGGACGCGCGTTATGAAATCGTGCTCGTGACCGACGGCGACTGGCTAGACCGCAGCGAACGGGCGGACGTGGGCGGTTTTCCGACGAACACGCTCGCCCACTTTGCCGGGGCAGGGCTCAAGCGCTGGTGGTTCGAAGACTGGTTCAAGCCGATTGCGCGAATCGGCGACAAAGGGCACGACGAGTATGTGCTCGAGCCGGAAGCGCCTTTTGCATCTTATCGATATGCGAACGATCATCGCGCAGGCGGTGTGATCGCGGCGAGCTCGAAGCCGCCGCTCTGCGATGTCAGCGGCTCGCATCTTGAACCGCTGGGAAAGAACCAGGCCGCGTGCGTCGTGAGTGGCGATCCGACGCCCGCCGGCCGTAAGATTCTCGTCTCGCAGATCACCGCGAAGACGCAAGGGCGGCTCTATCTATATGTCAACGATGCGGTCGCGCCGATCGCCTTCGATAAGCGCCGCTTCTACCGGAACAATCTCGGCTGCGCGCAGGTGATCGTCTCGCAGTTGATGGACGACCGCACGCGTCGACTCGTCGGACAGAGCTTGCCCTGTGCATCGGAGTTGGCTGCGGACGCTATCGTGCAGAACACGCCGGCGTCGCGGTAGCGCGCCACCGCGCGTCAGGCCGGCGTCTCGCACAGCGACAGCAACCGCCGCGCTTGCGCCACGAGCGCGCAGTCGTGCTCTTCGGCGAAGCGGGCCACGACGTCCCCGAGACACGCGCTCGCTTCGTCGCGGCGTCCGGCCGTACGCAATGCGTCGGCCATCTCCATCGTCGCGCGCAGTTCGAGCAGCCGCAGGTTCTGCGCGCGCGCCTCGCCCGCCGCCGCGCGCAGCAAATCGAGTGCAAGTTTCGGATCGGCGCCCGGGTCGGCTTTCTCGACGACGCCAGCCGCAAAGGCCAGATCGACGAGGCCGGTCCGCTGACCGGTGCGCAGGCTATCGGCGCGCGCGGCGGCGATGCACTGCCGCGCGTCGTCGTGGCGGCCGAGGTGCGCGAGCGCCTGCGCCCGCCACGCCTGCACGTAGGCGAGATCGTTGTGGCCGCCGTTGTTCGCGAGATGTTCGACCGCTTCCGTCAGTCGCGCGAGCGCGTTCGCGTACTGTCCTTCGGTCGCCGCCGCGACGCCCTCGTACACCATCGCCCAGCCTTTCCAGAACGGCAGACGCTGCGTGTCGCACAGCTCGATGCAGCGGCGGCATAGCTCGCGCGCGGCGCCGATGTCGCCGGACTCGACGAACGGCCGGGCTCCGGCAGCCAGCGCCTGCGACAGCACGAACGGCTGCGCGAGCGCGTCGGCGTGATCGATCGCCATTCGCGCAAGCCACCGTGCCCGGCCGAAGCGCCCCGCCACCAGCTCGCAATAGCCCAGCCAGCAGCACGCGGTAACCTTGGCGTCGTTGAAGCGCCCGTAGCCGGTGGCGTGCGCGACGTCGTAAGTGTCGATCACGTACTGCAAGAGCTTGGCGCAGCGCTCGAACTGGGCTTGCTGATAGAGGATCGGGCCGACCGCCGCATAGGCGACGATTTTGCTGTCGGTGTCCTGCGTATTCGAGGCGAGCTCGATCAGCCGTTCCGATGTCGCAACGCACTTCGGCGAGTCCGCGGCGGCGTAAGCAAAATTATTGATGCCGACGAGCGCCAGCACGCGCAGCCGCTCCTGCGTCACGCCGTCGAGCAGCGCTTCGGCGCGCGTCCACAGCGCAGCGCATTCCTGGCACGCGTAACCCTTGAGCGCCCAGTGGCACGCCGCGCCCATCACCAGGAGCGCGACCTCGCAGTCCGCGCGCCGCGCCGGATTCGACTGCGCAACGAGCGCGAGCCCGGAATCGACATGCGCGAGCGCCTCGCGATGCCGGTATCGCGCCATCGCGACCCGGGTCGCCGAGATCCATTGCGCGAGCGCGTCGTCGGTTATGCCGGCGCGCGTCAGATGCAGCGCAAGCAGCTCGGGGCTCGCCTTGCCGCGCTCCGGAAACACTTCCGCGAGCGCCTTCGCGATGCGCGCATGGATGCGCACGCGCTGGCTCTTCAACAGACTGTCGTAGGCGACATCGCCGACGAGCGCATGCTTGAAGCGGTATACCGCGTCTGCGCCGCCTCCGCGCCGAAAGACCAGCCCGCTCGCTTCGAGCGATGCAAGCGCCTCCGCGAGCCTGGTACCGTCGACGGGCGCGATCGCGGCCAGCAGCGCATGGTCGAACTCGCGGCCGATGCACGCGCCGATCTGCGCGATCGTCTTGACCGGCGCGAGGTGGTCGAGCCGCGCCATCAGCGAGTCGTGCAGCGTAAACGGAATCGCGAGCGGCGCGGTGGGCCCGTTCGTCTCCCAGTGATCGCCGGCGTCGCGCAGCAGCCCGGCTTCGAGCACCGTCTGCGTCAGTTCCTCGACGAAGAGCGGAACGCCGTCGGCGCGTTCGAGGATCTGCTCCAGAACGTCGGGTGGCAGCGGCTTGACGGCGGTCAGCTCCGCCGCGATTTGCGCCCCCTGGCGCCTCGCGAGGCGGTTCAGATGCAGGAGCGTCACGTTGCCGTGCGCGGTCCACGCGGGCATGAATTCGGGGCGGCAGGTGATCAGCATCAGGATCGGCCAGTGCCGGATCCGGTCGATGAAGCGCGCGATCGTTTCGAGCGTGTCGGCGTCGGCCCACTGCGCATCCTCGAAAATGATGAGAAGCGGCTGTCCGCTCGACAGGCGGATAGGTTGTTCGACGAGCGCTTCGATGGTCACTTCGCGCAGCCGCTGCGGAGAATCCATGCGCGGCGGATAGCGGTCGGTCGGCAGCGAGAGCAGCGCGGCGAAGAGCGGCGCGACCTCGTCCCGCTCGCCGGGTTCGAGACGAAGCGCCGCTTCCAGCTTGTCGAGGCGCACATCGGGCGAGTCCTGGCGCTGGAAGCCGCTCATTTCGGACAGATGCCCGATGATCGGGTGGAAAGACGACGTCGACTGGAACGGCGAGCATTGGTACAGCAGCGTGAGATGCTGCTCGCCGGCGAGCCGTTCGCGCAGAACGTGGGCAATGCGGCTCTTGCCGATGCCCGGCTCGCCCATGAGCAATACGGCCTGACCCTCGCCGTCGCGCGCGATCATCCAGCGCGAGACGAGCAGATCGACTTCGTGTTCACGGCCGACGAACGGCGTCGCGCGATTCGGGTGGAACGCGCTGTAGCGGCTTTCGCGGTGCGCGAGGCCCGCCACGCGCGAGAGATTGACCGGCGTGCTGATTCCCTTGAGTTCGTGCTCGCCGAGTTCTTCGAGCTCGAACGTGCCGCCGAGCAGGCGGCGCGTGCTCGGGGCAATGACGATTTCGTCGGGGCCCGCGTGGGCGCACAGGCGCGCGGCGAGATTGGGCGTCGCGCCGACGGCCGTATCGAAGGGCGACGATTCCTGGCCTTCGAGTTCGCCGACCACGACCGCGCCCGTTGCGACGCCGATATGCACACGCAACGGCGCGCTGGCGGAGAGCCGGCCGACTTCCGCGACGATGTCGAGCGCGGCGCGCACCGCGCGCTCGGCGGCATCCTCGCGCGCCTGCGGGAATCCGAAGTAAATGAGCACGCCGTCGCCGAGATATTGCGCGACGTGTCCCTCGTAACGTGCGACGACACGCGCGCAGGTCTCCTGATAAATGCGCATGACTTCGTGCAATTCTTCGGCGTCCAGGCGCTGCGCGAGTTCGGTGGAACCGGCGAGGTCGCAGAAAAGCACCGTGAGCTGACGCCGCTCCCCCGGCGGACGATTCGACCGGGAAGGCGCAGGCGCCGGTCGGGCGGCTTCGCGTCGCGGATGGGAGAGGGCGTCGAGCAGGCGGCGGCGGTGGCCGAGCAGCACGCCGAGTTCGGCGAGATCGCGATCGCTCAGAAGCGGCAACGTTTCCAGGTCCACGCCATTGGCCTCGAAAACCGTCGCGTAACGTTCGAGGCCAAGTTCGCCAAGCAAGGTCGAAAGCGAATCCATCACGCGACTCCTCTGTGCGAACGGGCGCGCGGGCCGTCGGCACGCTGCGACTCGCGCTTGCATCGGCGAGTCGATCCGAAAAGACGACCTGGCGCCAGCGCTCCGTCTGCCATATTAGATCATGGTGGATATGGACGCTTCCAACCAGTCATCCATGTGACGCGCGAAGCCAATTCGAGTAGCGCAACAGCGAGTGGCGCGGCGGACGATCGGTCACGCGAGCAGAAAGTTGAGTCGCGCTCTTTTGGCGTGTGACGTTTGCCGCGGTCGATGTTGTGAGGAAAGCTGAAACAACGGGCGTGGACGCGCGAGTCGGTATAGCATGCATCGCATGTACATACTGCTCATCGGACCCGCGGGCCTGTTTCGCGACGGCGTTGCGGCGCTCTTGCGCGCATTCGTACCCGATGCGGACGTGCAACGGTGCGACCGGCTGCCCGCGGAGTGGCCTGACGGCCGCAAGCCCGACTGCATCGTGATGGACGGCGACCGTCTGCGAGAGACGCGCGACGAGCTCGACGCCTTGCGCGGGCATGCACGCACCACGCCCGTGCTCGTGGTGCTCGGCGAGGCGAAGCGCGAGTATGTCGATGAGCTGGTCGCAGCGGGCGTCGCGGGATGCGTCGAGAAATCCGCGTCTGCAGAACTCCTTACCGGCGCGTTGAGTCTCGTGCTCGCGGGCGGCGTTTCGCTGCCGCGTTCGCTGCTCGCAGCAAGGCAGGACGCGCCGTCGACATTGTCGGCACGCGTGCCGGAGCCCAATCCGAACCTGCATCTGACGCCGCGCCAACTCGACGTGCTCGCGCTCCTCGCGCGCGGACGCTCCAACAAGGCGATCGCGCGGGAGCTGGATGTCACCGAAGCCACGGTCAAGACTCATCTGACGACAATCTTCAAGGCGCTCAATGTGTCGAGCCGTGGCGAGGCAAGCGCGGTCGCGGCGCGCATGGAAAAGATCCGCGACACGCAAGTCAGCCATGCGGTCAACGGCCATCTGCCGATCGCGCGGCTGCTCGGGAAGATGGAGCGCCAGCGCTTTCGCGCCGGCGAAGTGCTCTTTCGCAAGGGCGACCCGAGCGGCCAGATGTTCTACGTCGAATCGGGCGCCGTGCAGCTTTCGGAACTCGGCATCGAGTTAGGCGCGGGCGCGGTGCTCGGCGAGATTGGGCTCTTCACGCCTGAGCGCCGGCGCACGTCCACGGTGATTTGCAAGACCGATTGCGGAATGCGCACGGTTTCCGCCGACGAGGCCATTCGCCTGTACTATCAGGAGCCCGAATTCGCGCTCTATCTGGTGCAACTCATCGCGGGTCGCCTGCAAGCCGACAAGGAACGGCGGCCCTAAGCGTTTCGCAATCGGAAACATCGGCCGCGCGCAGCGGCGGCCGAAACCATCATTCGTGCGCTTCGAGCCCGAGCAGGTTCAGCACGATCAGAATCGCGTCGCGATTTTCCGGCGTGATCTCGATGCCGAGCGTCTGATGTATCCATCGGCCGATCTTGGTGGCAGCGAAGCACGCCGGCGTCGCGTCTTTTTTCATCGTCACGCCGAGTTTGCGCGCGCGATAGTGATACGAAGGCACGTCATATCGATCGGCCATGCCCTTGAGGCCTCCTTTGCTTTCGCTGCTCGCGCCGAGGCTGCCTGCGAGGAGGAGCCGGTCGGGACCGTCGCAACTTGCGATGAACACGCGTGCGAATGCCCGCACCCGCTCCTCACTCAGCCCGAACTCGGCGAGCGTGGCATGCACCGGGTCGTCGGGCGCATGCGCGCGGGAGTCGACTTCAGCCTGCACGCCGTCGATCTCGAGCGACAGATTACGCTGCAGGCTCGCGCTGCGCAGGCAATCGATCAGAAAGCGACGGAAGTATGCGCAGAGCGCATGCGCTGTGGACGGCGCGCTCTCGGGCGACGCGTGCGACGGCCGCTGCTCGGCGTCGAGCCGCAAGACGCGCGAGAAGAAGAACTGCGAGATCAGCTCTTCCTTGTCTTCGTGCAAGCCGCGCAGTTCGGGCGGGTAGTAGGACTGCAGCGTGGTGAGCACCATCCTGTAGATATACCCGATCTCGATGTCGGAGAGTGTCGCCCGGCGATGCCAGAGATCGGCGAGGGTGCAACTTTCCCGCGCGAAGACGCCGGAGTCCTGATGGATCAGCACGTCCATGACTGCACCTCGTCGCATGAAACCGTGGTGCCGCAAGATGCGCGCATCACTGTGAAACCGGGCTTGTTCATGGCTCCTCCTCGGGAGACCGGTGCGCTGCCAGGCGAATGGCCCGCGGCGCTCGGCTTTGGAGCCGCGCGTGCGAGTCGGCGCTTACAAAAATAGTGGGAGGAGGGGACGCGTAAAATCGGCCGGACGGTCTACATCGAAAGTCGTAGAGGCGGTGGTACGAAACCGATCTGCGCGAGGCTACGAGCGCGTCGACAGTGCGCTGCAGCATCGATGCGTCGGGCACCGCGTCTAGTGACCATGAGTCGATCAGCTTCGCCTCGAATTCGGCGATCCATTGCATACCTTCATCGAAGGCAGCACGGTGCGGATCGCGGGCGGTGTCGGTAGCCACGTCGCAGAAAACGCGGTGCCGTGCAGCGGCGTGCCTCGACGCTGCTCGCCCCCGAGCGCCAAGCACGCCAACCTAGAAGCGCGCGGTCACCTTACCGGCTCCGGACGCGACCCAGCGTGACACGCTCACATGCGAGTTCGCACTGAGGTAACTGCGGTGAATAAGTGCGCTCGTCGCGACCGCTGAAGCCGTCTAGCGGCAAAGAGTCGTCTGCGCGGCCGGCGTTACTGCGGCTTCGCGCGTGGAACGCACTTTTAGCGGGCGGCCGCGTTGCTGCGACACAGCAACGGCACACACGCCGGGCGAATGTTCGAAGGTAGGAGCCTCGCAGTTCGCCGACGTGAGATCGATCTTGTCGCGGAAGTAGCGTAACGTGCGGGCGGCGCTTTGACGGTGTGGTAGGCCTTCGAGAAACTCCTGAGTGGCCACAGGTTGCCGAGATCCACACGCGCGGCTGATGAACTTGTCGCGGCCGGTTCGCAAGGCGGTGTCGCGAGCGGCGTCCGTCGTACTGGCGGGGCCGGCATTGATGCCCACCAAGCTCTTTCCCTTCAAAACTCGCCTGCGCGATTCGTCTCAGATCCGGAGCGGCGGAAGCGGCGACCTCTACGACGATTCGTATCCCGAAGCGTTCGAGGAAGCCGCGCAAAAAATGCACGCGGCGCGCAACGAAAAGCACGGTAAGTCATTCGCGGCGGTCGCCCCGAACTCTGCTGCATAGCGCACATCGCCTTCGGAAGGTTTTCTCGAAGTTTTGACCAACCTGCTTTGGCAAACGGTGGTTACGCATCTCGCCGTTATCACAGGGGCACGCCATGTTCGATTCCGCCATTCTCGAAGTCGCAATCGGTATCGTTTTCATCTATCTGCTGCTGAGCCTGATGTGCACGGCGCTGCGTGAAGGTATCGAGGGATGGCTCAGAACCCGCGCGTCGTACCTAGAGAACGGCATTCGCGAACTGCTCTTCGATTCCGAGGGCACAGGTCTCGCCAAGCTGCTCTATGAACACCCGCTCGTCTACAGTCTATTTCCAGGAAGCTACGCGTCACCGGCGTCGGGTCAGACCGCAGGTCTTTTTACGAGAGGCCACAAGCTGCCCGCGTATATTCCCTCCGCCAACTTCGCTGCGGCGCTCATCGACATCATCGGACGCGGGCCGTCGCCCGCCGATGGAGCCGCCACAGGCGACGGCAAGGAGCATCCGAACGCCAGAGCGACGCATCCCATCAGCATCGCCGACGTGCGCGCGCATATCGCGACCATCGGGAATCCTTCGGTGCAGCGTGCGGTGCTCACCGCGCTAGATACCGCGAGCGGCGATCTCGAGAAGGCGAAGAAGAACCTCGAGAACTGGTACGACAGCGCGATGGACCGAATATCCGGCCGCTACCGGCGTTCGACGCAGGGCGTGCTGTTCTGGCTCGGGCTTTTCGTCGCGGTCGGCTTCAACGTCGACACGATCAGCTTGGCGGACTATTTGTATCGCAACGAGACGCAGCGCGGAGCGATTGTCGCGCAGGCCGGTTCGATCGCGAGGGATGCGAAAGGACAGGCTAGCAGCTACGAGGATGTGAAGAATCAGATCGCGAGCCTTCAGCTTCCGATCGGCTGGGATTTTCTCTTTCAGCAGGGCTCGAAAGACAGCGCCAGGAGGCTAGCGGCCGAGCAAAGTTTTGACTATGCGCCGCCCGGTGGTCGCACGCTCGTGGACGATTTGAGGCCCGCGTGGGACAAGTATCACGCATGGTTGATGAAGCCGCTCGGCTGGCTGCTGACGGCGGTGGCCATCACGCTCGGCGCGCCGTTCTGGTTCGACATCCTGAATAAGTTCATGGTGATCCGCTCGACCGTGAAGCCGCACGAGAAAAGTTGGGGGGAATCGTCGGAGGACCGTCAGAGCGGCGCGGCAGGCATGCCGGGCGCGCCGCCGGCGACGATCCAGATCATGCCGCCGCCAACGAGCGTGCCGACTCCATCGGCCGAGCTGGAGCCGTCGGAAGACAGTCACGATGACGGCTGCGAGGTGGAGGTCACGGACGCCACGCCCGACAACGAGTTGCCCGCAGCGCAGGGAGGCGTGATTTGATATGGTCTACGAACTGTTATGGTTGCCGGCGGTGCTCAGGAACGCCGGGCTAAAGGTCGCGCCCGTCGATGGCTGGGAAAGCCGTGGGCGCGCGCACATGGGCGCGATCGCCGGCGTCATTTGTCATCACACGGCGACCGCGCGCGACGGCAACATGCCGAGCCTGCGCACGCTGATCGATGGACGCAGCGACCTGCGCGGTCCACTCGCGCAACTCGGCGTTGGCCGGGACGGCACCATCTACGTCGTCGCGGCGGGCCGCTGCAATCATGCGGTCAACGGCGCGTGGCGCGGCGTCACGACGGGCAACACGAACTTCATCGGCATCGAGGCGGAGAACCGCGGCGTGCCGTCGGATCCGTGGCCCGACGTACAGATGGACGCCTACGCGCGGTGCGTGGCGGCGATTCTCGCGCATGTCGGTCGAGATGAAAGCGCATGCGTCGGTCACAAGGAATACGCGCTGCCGCATGGCCGCAAAAGCGATCCGAGCTTCGACATGGACGAGTTTCGCGCGACGGTCGCTGGCTTTCTGAATCGCACGGCTGCGCCGCGTCCGATGATTCCGGGTGCGGAACCGGAAGTCCCTGGCGTGCAAAGCCGTCCAACGCTGCGTCGCAATACGACGGGCGACTTCGTCAGGCAGATGCAGATGAAGCTGGGCATCGAGGCGGACGGCCTCTTCGATGCGGATGTCGAAGCAAAAGTGAGGGCATTTCAGCGCGGCAGAGATCTTGTGCCGGACGGCATCGTCGGCCCGAGGACCTGGGCTGCGCTCGATTCCGCGCAGGCCGTCCGGCAGCCTCCAGGGTTTCAGTCAAGACGGTAACCGAGCCCGAGTTTCGATTCGGCAACGACGATTCTTGCCGCTACCGGCGGCGCCCTTCCAGTGAGATAGGAGACAGACATGTTCCCCAGCGTGCTCAAGCAAGGCGATGTGAGCAGCGATGTCCGGAAATTACAGACGTCACTTCTCGAACACGGTTTCAATCCGGGCGACGTCGATTCGTTCTACGGGCAGGGCACCGTCGCGGCAGTGATGGCGTTTCAGAAAAGCTCGGGCATGCTCGTCGACGGAATCGCTGGTCCGCGAACCTTGACGGCGCTCGGACTTGCCACCGACGACACACTGCCAAGCGCCATTCCCGCGGTCACGGTGCAAGTGGTCAGCCAGATGTTTCCGTGGACGCCCATCGGCAATATCAGGGCTAACCTGCCGGGAATTCTTTCTTCGCTCGTCGAGCACCGTCTCTCCGACAAGCCGATGGTCCTCATGGCGCTTGCGACCGTGCGCGCGGAAGTGGAGTGCTTCATGCCCATCGACGAAGGACAGTCGCGTTTCAATACGTCCCCGTCAGCGCATCCGTTCGATCTCTACGACGCGCGCAAGGATCTCGGCAATCATGGCAAGCCGGACGGCGCCCGGTTCAAAGGGCGCGGATACGTCCAGCTAACGGGACGCGCGAACTACGCGAAATACGGTGCGCTGCTGTCGCCGAAGGTGGACCTTGTCGAGACGCCCGAGCGCGCGGGCGAGCGGGACATTGCTGCGAATCTCCTTGCGCTCTTTCTCGCGGACAAGGAGATCGCGATCAAGCAGGCGCTCGTCGCCGGCGACATGGCCCACGCGCGCAGGCTGGTGAACGGAGGGTCGCACGGACTCGATCAGTTCACGGACGCATTCAGGCGTGGAGATGCGCTGTTGCCGGACGCGATGTGAGTTCGCGCGAATGCTTCGGCAGTAGGCAGGTTGGAAATGAGCTTTCTGCCGGTCTGGTACGGCGACGTCGCCTGAGGGTTGCGGGTTTCGATCATCTTTATTCACGACGGGACCTTTCAAGTAATGCCGTACTTGACCCGAGTACAGACGTCGCACTCGACAAACGACCGCTATTGCGTGGCTCTCGTCTCATCTGTTCGGCTCGCGATGACTGGCGCTCACCAGCGTCGCGCCGAGTCGTCTTGCGAGCGATTCGCCGCCTATCCGCATGACATAGTCGTGATTCCATTCGAACAGAGGCCGCGCCACGGGTGCGAGCAGATTCATCCAACCGCGGCCGGTGCGCACGCACCAGTCGTATCGCACGGCGGTGAGATCATCGTTCGATGAGAACGTCCAGCGTCCTATGCCTTCCACATCGCCGCTCGCCACGCCTTCGAGCAACGCGAGCGGCTCGACGCGCGTGACGCGCATATCGAAGCGCACGCGATACGGCAGGCGCCCCCTCCAGACATAACGATGCAGTGCGCCGACGCCATCGGCCGCACCGCTTTCGACTTCGCTCACATGCTCGACGCATGTCCACCATTGCGGCCATGCAGCCGGATCATGAATAGCGTCCCATACCGCGCGAAGCGGCGCCCTGATCGTCCAGTACGTGACGAACCGATATTCGCTGGTGCGCACGATCGCCTCCAAAACGTTCACTTGCGCTTCGAATTCTGTGCGATGGCCACGTCGCGTTCGATTGCCGCCACGCACGCCGAACAGAATAGCGACCTTCTGCATCGCCGCCTTGTCTTCTAGCATCCTCCTCGAACTGGCGGTCCGTCGCGTCCGACAGCGGCAGATTCTCTTAACACGTCGATCTTGCGTTTATGCGGTGCAGCCGGGATCAGTGGCCGAAATAGACACGTGCGACGCTGTTGCCGGTGCATGCCGGGCCGCCCGAAGCCGACGAGCCGTCTGCGACACCGCCGTAGCTGGTCTGCCCGTTTCGAACAGATTTTTGAGCTAGTCCGCTTCAGTCGCGCTATATCAAGTCCGCAGCAGTCGTGTTGCCCAATCACCGTCGCAGCCTCGTCCCCATGCTTTCCACTATGCAATACTGATGCGCAAGACAATGCTCGTCTTCTGCAATCGCTTGTTGGCATTCGGTCAAAACGCACTCGGAGTCCATGCATGTCACTGACTCGGCTTCTCGTTCCCTCTTTCACACAGATGCTGCGCGCGCTGTCGACCTGGCTCGAGAAGGCAGCGGCTCATGAGCGAGCATCGTGCGGTGACTCGGATGCACTCGTATCGCTACGGCTCGCTGCCGACATGTATCCGCTTGCTTCTCAGGTACGGTTTGCGTGCTTTCAGGCACTAGAGCCTGCTTATCGTCTGCGGGGTGAGGCGCTCCCTGAGGCGCTCGGGAAGTTGCAGCGCGAAGGGTGGAACGCCGACGCTCAGCCGGGTTCGTTGCAGGATGCCCAAGCGCGAATCGCCGACACGATATCGTTTCTCAGCACGCTTGCATCCGACGCACTGGACGAAGGCGCCACGCTGCCAATTGCTCTGAAACTGCCCGATGGCATCGTCTTCGACATGACCGGCGAGCAATACGCGCGCGATTGGTCGCTGCCGCAGTTTTACTTTCACCTCACGACCGCGTACGCCATACTGCGGCACCATGGCGTCGAACTGGGAAAGGCGGACTACGTATCGCACATGTTTGCGTACGTTCGCCCCGGTTCGTTACCACAAAGCTGACGCGACTACCCTGGGGAGCTTCGAGGCACGCCTGTGTCGCGCTACTGAGAAATTGGTTACTGCAAGTCCCGGAACGAAATGCAGATCGAAAGCAGAGGGCGCCCACGCTGCATCACTTGCAACTCGGCTTGCTGTAACAAGTCCGACAGTCGGCGTCTTACTCCCCCGAGTGGCACCACAACGTCACTAGCTTTCAGACCAAGGCATAATCTGAAGAGAAGACAAAGTTCGCGGGTTGATTAAACGGAAGGAGCATTTCGATGACTGATGTGCCGGGCGTTTCGCTCGAGAGAGAGGCAGCAGATCGGCGCAAATGGCGCATCATACTTGCGGCATCCATCGGCAATGCGTTGGAATGGTTCGACCTGGTCATCTATGGGTTTTTCGCCGTTACGATCTCGAAGCTGTTCTTTCCCAACGGTAATGAGACCATCTCCCTGTTGCTGACGCTTGGAACCTTCGGCGTGTCGTTCTTTATGCGCCCGCTCGGAGCCGTCGTGCTGGGTGTCTATGCGGACAAGGCGGGCCGCAAAGCCGCCCTGACGCTTTCCATCCTTCTGATGATGATCGGCACGTTGCTCATCGCGATCATGCCAACGTACGCGACGATTGGTGTTCTCGCGCCAGTCGGAATCGTGCTCGCCCGAATGATTCAGGGCTTCTCGGCAGGCGGTGAGTTCGGCAGCGCGACTGCGTTTCTCGCAGAACACGGCGGTCATCGTCGCGGATTTTTCGCGAGTTGGCAGGCTGCCAGTCAGGGCCTCACGACGCTGCTCGCAGCACTCGCGGGAACCTGGCTGACGACCGCTCTCACCCCGGCGCAAGTGCTCGGCTGGGGATGGCGACTTCCGTTCTTTCTCGGGTTGTTGATCGGGCCCGTGGCTTACTACATCAGGCGCAATGTCGACGAGACACCCGAATTCGTGGGTACGGAGACCGAGGGCAATCCTCTAGCAGACACGTTCAGGAATCAAGGACAGCGCCTTGTATTGGCCATAGGCGCGGTCGTTCTAGGGACAGTGGCCACGTATCTCATCCTGTACATGCCCACATATGCGTTCAAGCAACTACGATTGCCCGCCGCCGCTGCCTTTACTGCGACTATCGCGACTGGCGTCATTCAGATGATCGGCGCGCCCGTATTTGGCCATCTGTCCGACCGCGTGGGCAGAACCAAAGTAATGATGGTAGCGGGAGCCTTCTTTCTGGTTGCCGCTTACCCAGCGTTTCGACTACTGCACGACCACCCGACGTTTCCCGCGCTAGTCTGGGTCCAGGTCTTCTTCGGCGTGGCGAACGCGGCCTACTTCGGTGCGCTGCCTGCATTGCTTAGCGACCTCTTTCCGACACGGAATCGCACGACCGGCATGTCCGTCGGATATAACGTCTCGGTCACCGTGTTCGGCGGCTTCGCTCCGTTCATCATCACGTCGCTTATCGGTCTCTCGGGAAACCAGCTTGCGCCCAGCTTCTACTTGATTGCGGCCGCCGTTGTCAGCTTGGCCGCACTGGTTCGCATCAGGAAGTTGGAAATGCTGTGAGTGAGCGGCTGAAGGCCGTGGGCCGCCGCGACGAGAGCCGTTGCCGTTCCCCTGTACGTTCGACAAAGCGATTCGCGGCTATGCCGACCGCGACAGGATGACGGTTCTCGAAGCTACGCGACGACTCATTCCGACAGCCGGTCTCGCGAATTCGAGATCGTTGTCTGAGCGCCCCGATCTAGTGAACGCTCAGTGCTTTCTTGAACGAAGGAGTGAACGGCAATCAGCGGTCGAACAGTGCGCGTCTTCGTGGACGCACCGAACATCGCCGCCCGGCAATCTCCGACAATTACTTCCCACCGGATTCGGATTTCTTCTCGGAAGCGCGAACCGCTGAGTTCCGGCGTGGCCTCGCTGCAGCCTGCAATTGCCGCGCGCGCCCCGCGTCCGCTGTCGTTACTTGTCCAGTCGGATTACCCGTCAAGTCGACACGAGGCGCGCCTTCGACAAGGCTGCTCCAGTACCGGGTCCCTCGGCACCAGAGCTTGATTGCGTCCTTCAGTTCGCTCTCGGATAAGGAAAGGTCCGCTTTCTGCGCTAGAAGATCGTGCAAGATACCTACCTTCAGCGGGACTTTCGGTGCCGGGTTCTTCGGGAAAGCGTTCGGAAAACGCTTCTGTAGCTTGCCGATGGTATGCACGGCCGGGTCGACTGGCCCGGTAGCGTTGGTCCGTGGCGGTCGGTTCGACTGCGAAGCCTGCTTCTTTGCGACCTGCTTAGCGGCGCCCTTGGTCTGTTGCGCGAGCTGCTGTTTGAGAGCAGCGAGTTGTTCGAATCCCATGTCCGTGTACCTAGAATACAAGCGCCGATTCTAGCAGTCGTGCGGGGGATTGGCCTGTCTGGTGCTCGCCAAGACGTATCGAACACGCTTTCACGAGCGCTGAAGATGTCGATGAATCTTGCATCTCGAGCGGAATAGGTTCCAACACATCGCCATCACACCCGAGCAATTCTTCGCTCCCCTGAGGCCACGCGGGCAATAGATACCGATAAGCATCCGTCGTCGGAACCGACTGGCGGAGTGTGAGCCTAGATGGCCTCGACGTTCCAAGGCTCGACGAATCTCGCAGCGGTTGTGCTGGAGGCGCAGTAACGCTCAGGTATGACGATTGCAGAAGAGGCCTTGTCTCCTCCGCGTCCTTCCCCTCTCTCTCGGACGTGGACCTCGGCCCGCCCATTCCCCGCGCGGGCTTTTTTTCTGCTTGCGGATGTCGGCCGTCGTTTTCTGATCGACGGTTACCGCTCTCTGTTGTGTTCTGGAGCCGGTGCATAGTCGCTGCGTGCGCTAATTCCACACCGGAGTTGCATGCCGAGGCTATCCAATCTCTGGCAGCGCAGTAATCACCAAGGCTGACTACTTACGCCGATGTACCGGCAAGTACCACGCATGCGTTACCGTCGACCTCTACAGGCAGCGCGTCCAAAGCGGCGCCCTTGCACGGCCCATCGATACACCTCCCATCATCGAACCTGAACAGCGCACTATGATGAGCGCACATCAAGACCTGCGACCGATAGCACGAAACGCTCCCAGGCACGAAGTCCAGTGATACCGAAAAATGCGGGCAGCGATTGACATATGCCCAAGCCCGATCGCCACGGCGGACCACGACGATGGAAGGCCCCACGGAGTCTTGTTGAACGACACGAGCACCGCCATCCGGCACTTCGTCGAGACGACACAACTGACTTGCGTTCATCGTTCAGGCTCGTTGTTCGGGATTTCCGAGGCTCCAGTCCCACGGACGGACCTCTACGCGCGAGAACAATCCTTCTTTCATGTACGGATCCTCGCCTACAAAGCGCATGACAGCGTCGATGTCGTCGGCCTCGACAACCAGAAGCGTGCCATTCATCTTGTTGCACATCGGCGCGAGGGTGGGGCCCCCGAGGCGCACGTGAACGCCATGCTCGGACGCACTGCGCAAATAGCGTCGATGGCTGGGTCGCACACGCTCACGGACCTCGCGCATGTCCGGTTTGTCGGTGGCAAGGACTGCGAAATAGCGACGCATTTTGTTAGCTCCGGTCAAGAACGAAGTCGTAGTTCGCCTCGCGATACGGGCCTTGCACATTGAAACGACGAGCGAGTTCATCGCCGGCCGCTCGCTCACGGAAAGAAACCGTCAGTGACGTCTTCACACCGAAGACCGCATCGGACTCCAGATATTCGTCGTCTTTGTCGAAGATATGAGTCACGAGTCTTCGGTGCCCCACAGCGTCGATCATGAAGTGCAAATGCGCGGGCCGCCACGGGTGCCTACCTGTCGCACTGAGCATCTTGCCGACGGGACCATCGGTTGGAATCGGATAGCTGACAGGCAGAATCGTGGTGATCGCGTAGCGGCCTTCGGCATCCGTGCGATAGCGGCCACGCAGGTTGCCGAGCGGCTGGTCGGCGTCCTGGCCGGAGTACATGCCGTTTTCAGCGGTTTGCCACACGTCGAGCACTGCGCCGGCAATCGGCGTGCCGTCGGTGCTGCGTACTTGCCCATGCACGACAGCTGGCGTGCCGGGCGTCGAGGCCATGTTTTCGCCATAGGCACGCTCCGGCATGCCCTCGATATAGAACGGACCAAACACTGTCGTGTCCGTTGCTCCGCTCGCGAACCGATGATTGATTGCATCGACTAACATCGAGACGCCCAAGGTGTCCGACAGGAGGATGAATTCTTGACGCACGACGCCATCGCACATTTTCCCGGTCTCGGTGAGAAAGCGAATCGCGGACAGCCACTCCTGCTCGGTAAGCTGCGTCTCGCGGACAAAGGCGTGCATGTGTCGCACGAGGCTCTGCATCAATGTCCGCAGGCGCAAATCGGGTGTATTGGCGAAGCTGGCAACGACCTGAACGGTCAGCTTCGCATCGCTGTCGTCGATTGCTATTGTCACGTCTGTCTCCATGTGTATTCGCCGCCGCTCAATGCGGTGACCGTCCTTCCCACGCGTCTTCAAGCAGCGCACGAATCGCCGTGCGTTCAATCGGCCGCGGATTCGCATACGGGTTCTTGCAGGCGATATCCGCTGCTTCGTCGAGCCCGGCATATGGCATGCCGATATCGGCCAGCGCCGCGGAAATGCCGAGCTTCTCGTTCAACGCGAAGAGCAGCGGGCCAGCCTGCGCCGCTTCTCTTCCGCCGAGCGCCCGGGCGACGCGAAGCAACGCCTCGGGCGCAGCAACATGGTTATAGTGCGCCGTATGAGGCAGCATCGCCGCATGAGTCTGTGCGTGAGGAAGATTAAACGTGCCGCCTAGCGTGTGACATAGCTTGTGATGAAGGGCCATGCTGACCGCGCCGAGGCAGGTGCCTGCGAGCCACGCGCCATACAACGCACGGCTGCGCATGTCGCGGTCGCCGGGCGTTTTCACTATCACCGGCAACGCTTCGCTGAGCGCGCGTATTGACTCCTCAGCCATTAGGCTTATGACAGGATTGGCGTCGTCAGCGTAAAGCGCCTCTACGGCATGCGCCAGAGCGTTGACGCCGGAAGCGGCCGAGATGTCGGCAGGAAGCGACAGCGTTAGCGACGGGTCATACAAGACGGTGCGCGGCAACACGCGAACATCGCGGCCAGTGCGCTTCAAACGGCCTTCGGTGAGTCCAAATATCGGCGTCATCTCAGAGCCTGCGTACGTGGTTGGCACCGCGAGGATGGGCAAGGACGACTCGAGTGCTATCGCCTTGCCTAGTCCGATGGTGGAGCCGCCGCCAATCGCAATGCAGCAGTCAGCATCCATGTCGCGAGCCGTGGCGCAAGCCGCGCGGGCGACCTCGACAGGAACGTGCATGACGGCCTCGGCACAAACGCCTGCGGCGCGCTCGCCAAGGACGTCCGCCACGTGGTCAGCGAGATGCCGTTGCTCAGGCGTCGACAAAATGAGCGCTCGCCGCGCGCCGAGCTTCGCCAGTTCGTCGGGCAGCTTACCGAGTGCGCCCCATTCGAAGACGACTCGCGTAGGGGTTCCCTGATAGACAAAGCGCTTCATGAAGACCTCAACGCTTGAAGTGCGGCGGCACGTTACCGTCGACATTGACCCACACCGAGCGCGCTTCCGTGTAGTCGTGCATCGCTTCGAAGCCCATCTCGCGGCCGTAGCCCGACTTGCCAACACCGCCGAACGGACTGCCTGGATTGACGCGCTTGTAACAGTTGATCCAGCACATGCCGGCATTGATGCGCGACGCAGTCTTGTGCGCGCGAGAGAGGTCGCGAGTCCAGAGGCCGCTGCCCAATCCATATTCGGTCGAGTTCGCGATAGCGAGCGCTTCATCGTCACTGCCAAAGCGCAGAACCGTGACAAACGGGCCGAACACTTCTTCTTGAGCAATACGGTCGGACGCGCTCTTCGCCTCGATGACAGTTGGACGGACGTAATAGCCATTCGCCAAAGCACTGTCTTGCGGGGCGCTGCCGCCCGTGAGTACGCGACCGCCTTGTTCTCGCGCCACGTCGACGAACGTCAGCACGCGGTCCAGATGCTGCTTCGATGTGAGCGGCCCCATTTCCGTATTGTCGTCCAAAGGGTTGCCGACACGAATAGAAGAGGCCAGCGAAACGAATCGCTCCAGGAACTCGTCCGCGATGCGTTCATGCAGAATAAGACGCGAACCCGCGATACATGCCTGCCCCTGGTTGTGAAAGATGGCCCACGCGGCGCCGTTGATGGCGGCATCGAGATCGGCGTCGTCGAACACGATGTTCGCGCCTTTGCCGCCGAGTTCCAGTTGCACGCGCTTGAGGTTGCCCTGCGAGGCTTCCACGATTCTGCGACCAGTCGCCGTCGATCCGGTAAATGCAATCTTCCCCACGCCCGGGTGTTCGGCGAGCCGTTGGCCGGCCGTGTGTCCATAGCCCGGTACGATGTTGACGACGCCTGCGGGGAAGCCGACCTCAGCCATGATTTCGACGATGCGCAACGTCGATAGAGGCGTGATCTCTGAAGGCTTCAATACCACTGTATTGCCCGCAGCGAGCGCCGGCCCCATCTTCCAGCTTGTGAACATCAGCGGAAAGTTCCACGGAACGATCTGGCCCACTACGCCGATAGGCGCGCGCTGCACGTAGTTGAGGAACCCGGTTTCCACGGGAACCACGGAGCCTTGCAGCTTATCGGCCATGCCGCCGAAGTAGCGGAAGCACGCGGCGGTACGCGGTACGTCCAGCGCGCGGGAATCGCGAATTGGGTGGCCGGTATCGAGCGATTCGAGTTGAGCAAGTTCCTCGGCGTTCGCCTCGATGGCGTCGGAAAGGCGCAGCAGGAGCCGACCGCGTTCGGCCGCAGCCATGGCCGACCACTTCGGGAAAGCGCGGGTGGCTGCTTCGACGGCGAGATCGACATCTGCGGCAGTCGCCGCCGCGATCTTTGTAATGAGCGAACCGTCGTGCGGGTTGAGCACGTCGATGGTGCCGCGATCGACGGCATGGACAAAGCGCCCGTCAATGAAGAGTTGGTTTTGCATGAGTCTTCCTCGATTCGATACTTCGTTCTGCTTAGAACGCAATGGGATACGGGGCAAGTTCACCGCTCTCATAGCGCTGTGGCAGATTAGGCGTGGCGTTCTCCCAAACCAGCAGCATCGAGCGCTTTGTCGAGTAGCCTTGATGCCGAATGTCGGCCGGCATCGCGCAGATGTCGCCGGCGCGCATGGTGATTCGAGCGCGCGGTGCGCCGGTGTTCTTGTCGCCGATATCCCAGACGATTTCGTCGGAGAGCTGCAAGAACCACTCGACGCGGTCGTTTCCATGGAAGACAGGCAATATGAACTCTTCGGTGGTCGGACAGAACAGGCTAAGGCCGCAGACGGAGGTCACCGACGGGTTCCACGTCACATCTGAACGGGAAAGATATTTGAATAGGTTGAACGCGTGAAGCTCGCCTTCGAATCCCGGCTCGACATGGACTTCCGGCTCATCCTGCGCGACGTCGAGGAACGCGCGATTGACCGGTAGATCGTTGCGCAGCGGCGAGTCGCCCGCAAGTCCCGGCATGCGGCGCGTCGCAATGCGCGTGCGTTCGATGGCCGCGTCGTTCTCGCCATGCTTGCGCCCGAAGGCCGTTCCGGTTTCTTCCGGCGCTGCGAACGGGTCGAAGCCTTCGTTGGTCCAGTCGTGCAGGATGGCCTTGAACGTCGCCATGATGGTCGGCGTTTCAAAGGTCTCCGTATAGTCGACGCCCGCTTCCTTCATGATGCCGTTGAAGGTGCCGGCGTACACATCCACCTTGCCGTAATGATTGCGCGTGCCGAACACATGGTCGAAGTTGACCCAGCCGTAGAAGAAGCCCCATGCCACATCGCGCATCATTGCGCGCAGGAATGCGTCTGCCGGCACGGCGTGCGTACGCGTCTGACCTTTTGCGGGCCAACTGATTTTCACGAAATACTCGTCGCGCTGGAACTCGAATTCGCCGAGCTGAAAGCGGCGGTAGCCAGTGATGGCGTCCGGTTCCGTCGAGCGCACGGTGTCGGCTGCGAAGTCTGCGGGATGGTCAAGCGTGTCGAGGGTGGCCATGACTTGTCTCCTGGAACGTTGGATATCGCTGGTCGGACTTTTAGTGCAGACAGATATCTGCCCACTTCTCCACCGACAGCGCGCCGAGTACGGTCTGCACGAGCGCGACCCCCGGTTCGCTCGCGGTGAAGCGGTATGCGCAGCCCGCGGGGAGCAGTGCCTGGTGCCCCTTGCGCAGCACCACGTGGCCCATCTTTCGCCCGACAGGCTCGGTGCCGGCGCTCACGGTTCCGCGCCCGGACGTCGGCGGATTGTGCAGCTGGATGAATTCGATGCGGACTTCGCCGTCCATCTGAATGGTGAATTCGTCGTGCGCACATGCGTACCACGGCGATGTGCCCTCGGTACGCAGTACTTCGATCACGTATTCGAGGTTCTTGCCGGCGACGACCTTCTCGTAGGGCGCCGACTTCGATGCCACCTCGAACACGTTCGAGAAGGCGTAGTGGCGAGCGCTCCCGCTCGTGATTTCGACGCCACCTTTCTTGAAGTTATCGAGGGAGCCAAAAACGGTATGGAATGCAGTGTCGGTCATTGCTGTCTCCTGTGTTGAACTGCTCGTTACGTTCAACTCTAGGGGCAACAGCTGGCCGCAACAACCTGCGAGTCACCGACGACGGCATTTGCGATTCGCGAATAATCGGCCGGCGACGACGCGGCTCACCGCACCCAGCCGCGCTGGAGCAACGGCATGTCCCACGACGGCTCAGGGCCCAGATATTCGATGAGGAATTCAACGAGCGCCTTGACCTTCAATGCCTGGCGCTGGGTCGCCGGATAGACGGCTGCGAAGTTCAACGTGGAGAGTTCATAGTCCGTCAAGATGGGCACCAGTGTCCCGCTCACCAGCGCCTCGCTGGCGACCAAGGTCGGCAAACATACGATGCCTCCGCCTGTCAGCGCATAGTCCTTCAGTAAGTGGACAGAATTCGAGCGAATCATGCCCGGCAACTCCATCTCCACGACCTCCGTACCGTGAATCATCGTCCAGCGGTTTCGTGAGGGATATCCGGAATACAGCGCGGTGATGTGGTGCAGCAAGTCACGCGGATGCTGCGGAGCACCATGCTTTTCGAGGTAAGCAGGCGATGCACAAAACAGGCGGCGAACGTTGAATAGTCGACGCTCGATGAGCGACTCCGAGATGGGAGGAAAAATCTGGAACGCGATATCGAAGCCTTCTTCGACTGGATCGACAACCCGGTCATTCACGATGATATCGAGTTGAATTCCCGGATAGCGTCTGTTGAATTCGGCGAGCGGCGCGCCGAAATGTCCAAGAGCAAAGCCGGGAAGCATCTGAATGCGCAAGCGCCCCGTCGGCGTCGCGCGGAGTTCACGCATCTGGTCGGTCAGTTCATTCACGCGGCCCACGACCTCGGCACATTCGCGATAGAACGCTTCGCCGACCTCCGACAGTCGGACGTGGCGCGTGCTGCGGTGGAAGAGCGGCGCATTGACGAACTTCTCCAACTGCTGGATGCGGTTGGTCACCACCGAACTCGTCACACCGAGCTGTCTTGCCGCTTCGGCGAAGCTGCTTGCTTCCGCCACTCTCACGAATGCCTCAATGCTGAGAAACCGGTCCATATGGCGCTTTCCCTGTGCAAAACACCAGTTTAAATGGACCGGACGACTCAGACTGCGAAAGAATGGTTGGCTGGTCTTCCTTGTTTAACTGCGGAAAGGTGCAGGCGGTCGACTTCGAGAAAAGGCCAACATCCATTGTCGAAGCCAACGAGTGAATAACCGTCATGCCTTCCGAGGCGGCATAGCAGACGCATCGAATGGTGCTTGATTTACCTCGGCTGCTCGCCTGCGGTGAGTTCGGGCCGAAGGACCGCGCGACGCTGAACGACTGCCGGCGCGGTCTCCTTCAGAAGCAAGCTGACCAGAATGCCGAGGATGACAGCGCACATCGGCAGCCAGAGGATGTTCGCGATACCGAAGTGGGTGGCGACATAGCCGCCCATCGCCGGCGCAATGCCGCCGCCGAAAATCTCGCCTACGCCCACCACTGCGCCAATGGATGTCGAGACGAGTCCGACCGGTGCGGCCTCGGTCGCAACCGGTCCGGACAGCAGCGAGACGAGGCCCAGCGTGAAGAAAGACGCGACGAAAAGCACAGTGAACAGCGCGAGCGGCTGAGCGCCGAGACCGCGGAAGATATAGAGCATCACGGCTGTTCCGGCGAAGCCCACGATGCTCGCCAGTCGGCGCCCGACGAGATCCGAGAGGCCAGGCAAACCGAACTGGCCCAGAAAACCGCCAAAGCCGATAGCGGAGACGACGAGGCCCATCTTCTGTGTATCGAGCGACAGGTAGCCAGTGAGATAGAGGGGCAGCAGGGCGCCGAGCACGAAAACACCCGTCATTGCGCAGCACAACGCCAGCATGGCGACAAGAATGTTTCGACTCTTGAGGACATGGCCTAGCGATGCGGGCGCATGTTCCGAAGCAACCGCCTTAACGACTTTCGGCTCGCGAATGACAAAGAACATGAGCGCCCCGAGAATCAGGCCCGGAATCGCAACTAAAGCAAAGACCCAGCGCCACGTAACGAAAGCGAGTAACTGCGTGGCGATGATGGGCGACAACGCCAAGCCAAAGAGCGCAAAACCACTCTGCTGTAGACCGAGGTTCAGGCCGCGACGGCGCGGAAGGGATGCGTCAGCCGTCGCCGCGAAGCTGGTCGGGCAGAAAGAGCCTTCTGCGACGCCCATCAGCCCACGAATCGCGATGAGACTGAAGAGTCCGCCAGCGAGACCAGAGAAGCCCGAAAGCAGCGAGAACGCGATGATCGCCGGAATGAGGACTTTCCTGCGGCCCACCTTGTCCGAGATGCCTCCCATCAGCGCCGCGAATACGCCCCACGACAGGCCAAGGACTCCGATGCAGTTTCCTACGTCCTGCGCCGTCAGCCCGAGGTCCTTCATCATCGACGGAAACAGCGGCGCGATGAGCCATCTGTCCAATCCCACCAGGCCGAAGCCCAATGCCAGCAGCGTGACTGCCTTCCATTCGTACGAAGTGTCCCAGTCAGTTTCTTTCATTTCCGTCTCCGAGAGAGCCAGTTCTTGTAGAAGCGCAATGAGCGCAGTTACACGTACCGACTCTGTTGCTGTTGTGCGCAGTGAACATCGCGAGTGTGGTCGTCCGCCTTTGAGAGAGCACGATTCGGATACAAAGGGGCAACGATCGAAAGATAGGGTGCGGGCGCGTGTCCTTGGTATGGAACAATCAGCGAACGCGCCATTTGCGAAATACGAATAATTGGGTCAGCCTGGTGGTGAACGTCTCGGCGGAAGGCTGCCGCGACCTACTGCAACACCGGGGCGCCGTCTTTAGAAACGCATTAGGGGATTCCCCTGTAGACAGTCGCGTGGCGAGTGTGACGGAGACTTGCTCTAAGAGTGGCAAACACGCCTGGGCACCGTCTCAACCGTTGTATAACCGACGTCGTCTCAGAGCACGCCGAGCAACAGGTGCTCGACAGACCTGGGCCAAGGGGAAATGCTGAATTAAGGTATGCCAAGAGATAGCGTTGCAAGACTGCACTAGACCTTTTCGATGGCGTTAGCCGTGCGAGAAGGGAAAAGCACCGTCTTACAATGCCGACGAAGTTATCTGGCTTAGCTATCGCCCGTCGCTCCCGTGCGGCGTCTATATTGCCCGCTCCCTTCCAGCGCTTGTCCTCAGCAGGAGATCCCAGCCAAAAGGATGCTTAGGACGTGAGATTGTCGTGTCCCTACAAGCAGCCTCGAAGCAGGCCATTTGATATTCGCAGAGAAACCCTCTATAACCTTGGAGAAGCCTTTCGAACGAGTTACGCGAGGATCGTTCGTTTTGTCAGACGCGTTGATAGCATAGGAATCCGAAGCATAGCGACGCGTTGTCGGCTCGTTTGCTAGAAGGGTTCATCGGAAGGGGGCGACAATGAACAGATCATTCGGACGAGTTCGCAGAGGTCAAATAGCGCTTTGCCTGCTCACGATTGTCGCGGCGTCTAACGGTGCCGCGCAGACCTTCCCGAAGAAAGGAGTCATCGACGCGACGTACACCGCTGCGGGAACGGGCGTGAAAGAGGTCGCCGTCAGCGGGGATGACGTTGTGTACTTGTTCGAGTCGACTCTGTTGATGGGAAATGACAACAAGACGCCGTTCATGCGCAACGTGTCGGCCCATTGTCTAGAAGCCGGCTTCACTGCACAAAGCGGGACCGGCTACTGCGTGTACACCGATAAGGATGGGGACAAGTTCGTCGAGGCATACAGCTATGCTTCGGGCTCAACGTCCGGAAAGGGGACGTTGAGTTCCGGCACGGGTAAGTTCAAGGGCATACAAGGCCAGTTCGACTGGCAACAAGTTCAAGTGCTGCCTGCCGAGAAAGGGTCCTACCATTACATCGGGAAGAAAGCCGGTAGCTATCTTCTGCCCTGAACCATTTCATCCGTATCGCTGCACGCGCTAGCGGAGCATGGATCAGTACTTGAGATGCGCTGTGTCGCCACGTCGATTCAGCCAAGCGTTGCGCATTCTCCCGCGCAGCAAGCGCAGGTGCATCCGCATGCGCTCACGGAAAAGCTTCAACGCTTCCACCGGTAATCCGCGCAGCGACCGACCTCGGCGGTGACGTGTCCAACGCCTTTTTGGGCATCGGAACGAAACTCTGCCGGCTTTCGACTACAAACCCGCCGAACAGTGGGTGTCTGACGGTCGGCCCGACAAGGTGCTGTGTTTCGTTGCATCCGTGCAAGCGGTCGCGGCGGCGGTGTTTCGCATCGCTGTCCAAGTCGGACTGTACGACCCCGCTAGCCCATGACTTTCCTGTAGCGTCCGTCTTTCTGCATTGCCACCTCGCTGACGACCACCACACCCGCCAGCGACAACCCAAGAGCCGCCCCTCCGGCCCAGTCTGCGTAATCCCGTCTGTCCACGACATCCACAAATGATCGTGCGTTTGACACGCCCAACTGTCGCTCTGCCCGCCGACCGTCCTCTCCCTTTTTTCCTGTCGTAAGGTTTACCCCGATTTAAACGAAATCCAACAAAAGGGACATTCTGGCTGCTGCACGTAATCCAAGCGAAATCCAATCGACGCCTTGAAGCCCCGCCTCTGCGACTGGCGTCGCGCACGCCGCAAAGGAGAGCGATTTGGTCCTGGAACTGGAGCGAGTCAGTGTCGTTTCTGGCGGGCAACCGCATCTGTACGGCGTGGATTTGCGCCTCGTCCCAGGCGCCATCAATGTGCTTCTCGGACCCACGCAGGCCGGTAAAACCACGCTGATGCGCGTCATGGCGGGTCTCGACAGGCCGAGCGACGGCCGAGTGCTCGTCGACGGCCACGATGTGACAGGCGTCAGCGTGCGCCAGCGCAATCTCGCGATGGTCTATCAGCAGTTCATCAACTACCCGGCGATGACGGTATTCGAGAACATCGCCTCGCCTTTGCGCCTGCAAAAGACCGACGCTGCCGAGATCCGCCGGCGCGTGCAGGAAGTCGCAGGCAAATTGCATATCGATCATTTGTTGGAGCGGCGGCCCGGCGAACTGTCAGGCGGCCAACAGCAGCGCTGCGCGCTCGCGCGTGCACTCGTCAAGCGTACGTCGCTGGTGTTGCTCGACGAGCCGCTCGTCAATCTCGATTACAAGCTGCGCGAGGAATTGCGCATGGAACTGACTACGCTCTTCGCCGACGGCAATACCACCGTCGTGTACGCGACCACCGAACCTCTCGAAGCGTTACTGCTGGGCGGCTATACGGCGATCATCGATAAGGGCCGGGTCCTACAGTTCGGTCCCACACTCGATGTCTATAACGCCCCGATCAACGTGGCGGCTGCGGCTGTGTTCAACGACCCGCCGATGAACATGCTGACGAGCGACTGCGGCAACGGCCGCGCGCGTCTGCCGATCGGCGTGGAGGTGCCGGTCCAGCACGCGGACGCTGTGAACGGCGCGTGCCGCATCGGCATCCGGCCGGGGCATCTGCGGCTTCAGGCAAAGGCCTCTCATGCCGTTGCCGTTCCGTGCCGGCTCGAACTCGCTGAACTGAGCGGCTCCGAAACGTACCTGCATTTGCGTACGCTGACCGGCGCGGTCAATCTGGTTGCGCAGTTACAAGGCGTGCATCAGATCGAGCTCGGCACGCAGCTCGACGTTTTCATCGACCCGCGAGAACTGTTCGTGTTCGGTGCGGATACCCGACTGGTGTCCAGCCCGGAGGCAGCCCATGGCGCGCATTGAGTTCACAAATCTCGCGCACGCTTATGGAGCAGGTCCCGCGACGCGTGACGACTACGCGCTTCAACCCATGAGCATGGTCTGGAATGACGGCGGCGCTTATGCGTTGCTCGGTCCATCGGGGTGCGGCAAGACCACGCTACTGAACATCGTGTCGGGGCTCGTCAGGCCGTCCGAGGGCAAGGTGTTGTTCGACGGACGCGATGTGACGGCGCTCGGCGCGCGTCAGCGCAACATCGCGCAGGTGTTCCAGTTCCCCGTGGTCTACGACACGATGACCGTCTACGAGAACCTCGCGTTTCCGCTCCGTAATCGCAAGCTGCCGGACGCCGAGGTCAAAAAGCGCGTGCACGAAGTCGCGGACATCCTCGATATGACGCGCGACCTGCCGCTCAAGGCGAGCAATCTGGCCGCCGACGCCAAACAGAAAATCTCGCTCGGGCGCGGCCTCGTGCGCAAGGACGTCGCGGCGATTCTCTTCGACGAACCGTTGACCGTGATCGACCCGGCGATGAAGTGGATGTTGCGCCGCCAGTTGAAGAAGATTCATCAGCAACTCAAGCTCACACTGATCTACGTGACGCACGATCAGGTAGAAGCGCTGACTTTCGCCGATGAAGTCGTGGTCATGACGAACGGCCGCGTCGTTCAGAAAGGAGGAGCCGATGCGCTCTTTCTGCGGCCGGATCATGCTTTCGTAGGCTACTTCATCGGCAGTCCGGGCATGAATCTGTGTCCGATCGAGCTCGACGCCGACGGCGCAAGAATCGGCTCGCAGCGTTTGCCGCTCGACGCCGGCACGCTCGCGACGCTACGGGCCGCGCATCAGCAGTCGAGCGGCGCGCTCAAGCTGGGCATTCGCCCTGAGTTCGTCCGCCTCTCGCAGGAAGGAGAAGCCGGCGCGGTCGCCGCGCAAGTGCTGCGCGCGCAACAGCTCGGCAACTATCAACTGGTCACCTTGCAATGCGACGGCCATGTTTTCAATGCGAAGCTCGAGCCGCATCTAAGGGTCGTCGACGGCCCTGCCTGGCTGCATCTCATCGCGCCTGAAACCGTGTTCTTCTGCAACGACGAGAGAATCGAAACCCGCATTCTGGAAGGGGCCGCGCGATGAACAAGCCCGTCAATCAAAAGGCATGGTTGCTGGTCATTCCGGTGTTCATCTGCGTCGCGTTCTCCGCGATCCTGCCGCTGATGACGGTGGTCAATTATTCGGTGCAGGACATCATCGGGCCGACCCAGCACGTGTTCGTCGGTACGGAATGGTTTCGCAACATCATGACCGATCCGGATTTGCGCGAGGCGCTCGGCAGACAGGTCATCTTCTCCGCGTGCGTTCTGCTGTTCGAGATTCCATTGGGCGTGGGCCTCGCATTGTCGATGCCGGCTTCCGGATGGCGGGCATCGGCCACGCTCATCGTGCTTGCCATGCCGTTGCTGATTCCATGGAACGTGGTGGGCACGATCTGGCAGATCTTCGGGCGGCCGGATATCGGACTGCTCGGCTACTGGCTGAATAGTCTCGGCTTCGACTATAACTACACGGCGAGTCCCACGGCCGCATGGATCACCGTGCTCGTGATGGACATCTGGCACTGGACGCCGCTCGTCGCGCTGCTGTGCTATGCAGGATTGCGCGCGATTCCGGACGCCTTCTATCAGGCCGCGGAAATAGATGGCGCGAGCCGCTTCGCGGTATTCCGCTACATCGAATTGCCGAAGATGCGCGGCGTACTGATGATCGCCGTGTTGCTGCGCTTCATGGACAGCTTCATGATCTACACGGAGCCGTTCGTGCTGACAGGCGGCGGCCCCGGCAATTCCACGACATTCCTCAGTCAGTATCTGACTCAGAAAGCGGTCGGTCAGTTCGACCTGGGACCGGCGGCGGCTTTCTCGCTGATCTATTTCCTGATCATTCTGCTGCTTTGCTTCATTCTGTATAGCTGGATGAGCCGCGTAGGCAAAGGCGAATCCGCTGCGCAAGGAGCCGACCATGCAGGATAAGCGCCGCTGGATGCGGACGTCGATGCTCGTCGTCTATGTGCTGTTCGCGCTCATTCCGCTTTACTGGATGGTTTCCATCTCGCTGCGCACGAATGAGGAAACCATGTCGACGTTCGCCACGCTGCCGCAGCACGCGACGCTAGCGAACTATAAGGTGATCTTCACCGATCCCTCCTGGTACTGGGGCTACATCAATTCGATCATCTACGTGCTGATGAACACGGTGATGTCGGTGTTGGTCGCATTGCCTGCCGCGTACGCGTTCTCGCGATATCGCTTTCTCGGCGACAAGCATATGTTCTTCTGGCTGCTGACCAACCGCATGACGCCGCCCGCCGTATTCCTGCTGCCTTTTTTCCAGCTCTATTCGAGCGTCGGCCTGACCGACACGTACATTGCCGTCGCACTCGCGCACATGCTGTTCAACGTGCCGCTTGCCGTGTGGATTCTCGAAGGTTTCATGTCGGGCGTCTCCCGAGAGATAGACGAAACGGCGTACATCGACGGTTATTCGTTTCCCGCATTCTTCGTGAAGATCTTTCTGCCCCTCATCAAATCGGGCGTCGGCGTCACGGCTTTTTTCTGCTTCATGTTCAGCTGGGTCGAACTGCTGCTCGCGCGCACGCTGACTTCGGTCAACGCGAAACCTATCGCTGCGGTGATGACGCGGACCGTGTCGGCGGCAGGCATGGATTGGGGCGTGCTGTCGGCGGCGGGCGTGCTGACCATCGTTCCCGGCGCGCTGGTGATCTACTTCGTGCGCAACTACATCGCGAAAGGCTTCGCGATGGGGAGAGTGTGATGTTCACCTGGATGTACTGGACCCCCGAGGTGGCGATTTTCTTCGCCTGCATCGTCGTGATGCTGGGCGGCATGACCGTATGGGAACTGCGCTCGCCCACTCATGAACGCAAGGGCTTTCTCCCTATTCCGACGACTCGCGGTGACCGGCTATTCATCGGCCTGTTGACTGCCGCGTATATCAATCTCGCGTGGCTCGCAATCAGCGACGAGGGCGCCAGTTCCTGGCCGGGCTTCGCGGCCTCCGTGCTGATACTGCTCGCGATCATGTGGAAGGGCTAGATAGCGGACGCATGCAATGAAGACGGGCAACTGCCGGTTCCGCTGATGCCCCCAGCGGGCGCCGACATGGTCGAAGGGGCACGGAAGAAACAGGAGAACACCATGCATCAGAGGAGACGGATCGTCACGCTGGCATTGGCGAGCATCGTGTCAGGTGCCTTCGCGAATCAGGCGCTCGCGGGCACGCCCGAGGCGCAGAAATGGGTGGACAGCGAGTTTCAACCGAGCACGCTTTCGAAACAGCAGCAGATGGACGAGATGAAATGGTTCATCGACACCGCTGCGAAACTCAAATCGCAGGGCGTCAAGGAGATTCATGTCGTGTCGGAAACCATCGACACGCATACCTACGAATCGAAGACGCTCGCTGCCGCATTCAGTGAAATCACCGGCATTCAGGTGAAGCACGACATCATTCAGGAAGGCGACGTCGTCGAGAAATTGCAGACCTCGATGCAATCCGGGCAAAGCATTTACGACGGATGGATTTCGGACTCTGATCTGATCGGAACGCACTATCGCTATGGCGTGATCGTTCCCCTCTCTGATTACATGGCAGGGGAGGGCAAGGAATACACGAACCCCGGGCTCGACCTGAAAGACTTCATCGGCACGAGCTTTACGACCGCGCCCGACAAGAAGCTCTATCAGCTTCCCGACCAACAGTTCGCGAATCTCTACTGGTTCCGCGCGGACTGGTTCGCACGCAAGGATCTGCAGGACAAGTTCAAGGCCAAGTATGGTTACGATCTCGGCGTGCCGGTCAACTGGTCCGCGTACGAAGACATCGCCGAGTTCTTCACGAACGATGTGAAGAACATCGACGGAGAGAAAGTTTACGGCCATATGGATTACGGCAAGAAGGACCCGTCGCTCGGCTGGCGCTTCACGGACGCATGGCTCTCGATGGCGGGCGCAGCCGACAAGGGCATTCCGAACGGCATGCCCGTCGACGAATGGGGCATTCGCGTGACGCCCGACGGCTGTCATCCGGTGGGTGCGTCGGTATCGCGCGGCGGCGGCACCAACAGCCCGCCAGCAGTCTATGCGACGACCAAATACATCGACTGGCTCAAGAAATACGCGCCGCCGGAAGCATCGGGCATGACCTTCAGCGAGGCTGGCCCGGTGCCCGCGCAAGGCCGGATTGCGCAACAGGTGTTTTGGTACACGGCGTTCACGGCGTCGATGCTCAAGCCGGGCAATGTCACGAATGCGGACGGCACGCCGAAATGGCGCATGGCGCCGTCACCGCACGGCGCTTACTGGAAGGACGGCATGCAAAACGGCTATCAGGATGTCGGTTCGTGGACGTTCTTCAAGTCGACGCCGCCGAAGCAGCGAGCCGCCGCATGGCTGTACGCGCAGTTCGTCACGTCGAAGAGCGTGTCGCTCAAGAAGTCGATTGTCGGTCTCACGTTCATTCGCGACTCCGATATTCATAGCGACTACTTCACGAAAAACGCGGACAAGTACGGCGGTCTGATCGAGTTCTATCGCAGTCCGGCGCGCGTCGCGTGGACGCCGACCGGCAACAACGTGCCCGATTATCCGAAGATGGCGCAGCTCTGGTGGAAGAACGTCGGCACCGCGGTCGCGGGTGAAAAGACTCCGCAGGCTGCAATGGACAACCTCGCGAAAGAAATGGATCAGGTGTTGGCCCGCTTGCAGCGAGCGGGGATGAAGGTTTGCGCGCCGGAACTCAATCCGCAAAGCGATCCGTCCAAGTGGCTGTCAGACCAGCACGCGCCCTGGAAGCGGCTCGACAACGAGAAACCGAAGGGCGAAACCGTGAAGTATGAGCAACTGCTGTCAGCCTGGAAGGCAGGCAAGGTGCGGTAGTGAGTTGCCAGCGCTCGGCGGTCTTATGCACAGGGCCGCTGGCAAGCCGCGCTTTAGCGGCTATCGACAAACGCGATGCGCCGGCCTCACAACCGGCGCATCGCGTTCTGCTTCAGAAGCTATCGGCCATGCTCGTCGCCGGGTCGGTCACCGAATGACGGCCCGTCTCCATCCGTCCCGCGATGCGCCGGAAGAAGCTGCGGTCCGTGGCGCGGGTGACCTCGAAGTCAAACCAGCAGCCAGTGTGAGCGATGTTCCAAAATAGCGCGGCAGGCAATGCCCCGTTCGTGCTGATCGTCCACCCATTGCCCGCGCCGAGCGTCAAGGCTTCGAACCCGGCTGAACGACCGCCTCGATTACCTTTGATCGGTCCCATTCGCACATCGACATCGTGATGGTCCCAGTCGAGTTCATGGTCCGCGCTCCGGAAACGCTTGTCTGGCCACGAACCTACGGCAAAATGCGACATCTCTACTCAGCAGAAACACGACATTTGTATCTGCCGTGACAAAGCAGGCGCTGATGGGACCATATATGTCGCATTTGATGCAGACGCATCCTATGAAACTCACTCGTCCCATCGCGGAGCCGATACCATGCGAAAGGCACTTCGCGTATCCGCGGCATCAAGCAAAGCCAATTGTGCAGACTGCGTGATCGAGCGGTCGGGCCACGTTGCCGAATGCGAGTCCATCGCCACCTTCGATGTTGCGACTTCGAAGGATGCGGGCATGCATCTTCTGAAGTGAAATGCATGCGCGACAACAGGGATGGGTGAGCAGGGGAGTCAAGATGATCGGACGTATCGTTGTTTTGATGGCGGTGGCCGCGGCGCTGCTTGGCCTCGCGGTCTGCAACACGGTCGCAGGTGCCGGACGGGATATCACCGATTCCGCGCAAACGGTGAAGCGCGCGCATTAATCGGGCAGCCATCAAGCATCACGATGATGGTTTCAAGCGGGAGCGCTATAGTGACAGTCACTGTACAAGGAAATGGAAATGGTCGGACGTTTTGTAACTTCACTAATCCTCGTCTTGGCGCTGGTCGGTTTATCCGGTTGTAACACGGTCGCTGGTTTCGGACGCGACATCACTGATTCCGCGAACGCCGTTAAGCGTGTCGTTTTTTGAATCTCTTGGGCATTGCTTCCTGACGGCGACGAGGTTGCCGGGGACGAGTGGACACGCGCGGTGCTCATGTGAAAGGTCATCGACCGCTTGCGGCTTGGTCTCGATAGTCGAGTCAATACTCAAATCGCCCAGCCGGCGTCGTCCGTCGCAGCCGCGGCGGCCTGCGCCGCGGATAAGGCCGTATTCCAGCGGCTGGCCACGAGCCGTTTGCCGCTTACCGCGCCGGCGGCTTCCGAAGCCAGCCATAGCAGGGGCGGCACCATGACCTCCGGCTGGATCAGTTGCTGGCGCACGGCTGCTGGCACCCCGTCCGGAATCATGCCGGTGGCCGAGGCGCCGCCGGGCAGCAGCCCATCTACCGTAATTCCCGTGCCGGCCAGGTCTTGCGCCCAGATAATGGTCTCGGACTCGAGAGCCGCCTTTGATGGCCCATACGGCGAAAAGCCAGTGCGCCGCATGGTCTCCTGATTCATGGTGATGTTGACGATCCGGCCCCATCGTTGCGCGAGCAAGTGAGGCACCGCCGCCCGCGCCATCAAAAAGGGACCGTTGATGTTCGTGTCGACGATCATGCGCCAGACGTCCGGATTGACCTCCCAAAACCGGGTCGGCTCCGTCAGGAAACGGTCGCTAACGAATTTCATACCACGGCCGGCGTTGTTGACCAGGATATGCAGTCCGCCAAAGGTATGAATCGTCCGCTCTACTAGTTGGTGACAGTCATCTTCGCGGGTGACGTCTGCTCGCACTGCGAGGATGCGGCCGGCCTCTGACGCCTGAGTCGCCTCCCCGGCAACTTGCCGGATCTCCGTCGCGTCACTCGATGCCGATATGACTACTCGCGCGCCGGCTGCGGCGAGCCCGAGAGCCATCGCACGCCCCAGTCCGCGACCGCCGCCGGTGACAATTGCGACCTTTCCAGCTAACTGGCCTCGTTCCATTTCATTGCTCCTGTCTATTCGTTAAACGGACCATCACCGCTTGGCCCAACCGCATGTGCTCGCGACCTGCCTCAGCTGACGTGCAAACTTCCTCGTCCAAGACTCGACTGCGGAGCCGCCAGCCAAGCCGACTATTTGCTCTTCGCCGCGCAGGGACAACGGCTCATCTATTCTCCCCGACAACTCAGGGCGCCTTCCGCCAAATCGTCGAAGCCTACAGGCGAACGCTGACGATCTTCGGCGGGTGGCGTGAGTGTGGCGGCTGGAATCGGCTCGCGGCCACGCGACTATGTCGACTGCGCGGGCCAGCTGCTCAGACCGGCATCGTCTCGATGAAGTCCGTCGCGAAAAGCGGAGATCAATCGGCGATGAGAGCTAGCGTCGATAGATGCTACGAGTCGGAACCAGAGAACGCGACGGACCGCCGCTTCCTTCCCTCAGCTTCAGTGTCCCGAAGATCAAAGGGCACAGACGGGCCGGGAAACGCGCGTTGACCACTGTCTGTCTTCGGCCAGCGAAAACGCCAATGCCGCTCTCGGCGGTGGATTCGGAGAGCCGACTGCCGCATCTGGAGCCGCTCCGGTCAGACGGCCGTCTCTGAAGCGGCTAGTCAGTCGAATCGAGGTTTGCGAACGCAAGGGCTGTAAAGCGGCCGTTGGCGACCCTATCCAATCGGCCGGTCGGGGCGGTAACCGATGCTCCGAGATTGACCGCACGAGTGGCCGTTATGCTGCGGATGCCCGACAACTGGCCGGTGCCTTTCTTGCGGTCGGCTACAGGCAGTTGTGAACGCTTGGACGCAGCACGCCCGAACGAAGCCCGGGCTAAGGCATGCGAGCGATGATGTCTCCGGCTACCGCGCAGCCGTCGTTAATGCGGTCGTGACCAGCCGCTCCTGTTCGCGACGATGCGCCGACAACGAAGAATGCGCGCCCGCCGGAGTCGCGGTGCGGCAGACATCGCGCAAGGCGCAATTGGCCGGAAGCACGCGCTCCAGTTCATCGCGGACGAATCGCCATGCGCCCTGATTGGAGTCCTCTTCCTGCGCCCACACGACACTGTGCAAGTGGGTGAACCGGGCAAGCGCGCGCCTGAGCTGGTCGTGCGGGAACGGATAGAGCTGCTCGACGCGGATGATTGCCGTCGATTCGTCACGGGCGGCTTCGCGAGCGTCGCGCAATTCGTAGAAGAACTTGCCGCTGCAAAGCACGACGCGCTCGACAGCAGCCGCATCCGCGATGCGCTCGTCATCGAGCACGCACTGGAACGCGCCACCGACCATCTCGCGCAGCGGCGCATGGGACGCGACGTTACCGTAGAGCTTCGACTTCGGCGACATGACGATGAGCGGAGTCCGGCGCTCCGCCATCGCCTGCTGGCGAAGCAGATGAAACCATTGCGCCGAGGTCGAAGGCACGACGATCCGCATGTTTTCATCGGCGCAGAGCTGCAGGAAACGGCCGAGATACCCGCTCGAATGCTCGGGACCGACGCCCTCGTGACCATGCGGTAGCAATACCGCAAGCGCCGACTCATAGCCCCATTTGAACTCGCCGGCGGCGATGTACTGATCGATGAAGACCTGCGCGCCGTTGACGAAATCGCCGTATTGCGCTTCCCATATTGTCATGGTCGCCTTCGTCTGCACACTGTAGCCGTACTCGAATCCAAGCACGGCCTCCTCGGTGAGCGGCGAGTTCACGATGTCGAACCGGCCTTGTTCCGCGGCGATCGCACTGAGCGGCACATGACGCTGGCCCGGCACCTCGTGCGCGCCCTGCGCATGCCAGACGGCGTGGCGATGCATGAACGTGCCGCGTCCCACGTCGAGACCCGATAGCCGGATGTCATGGCCGGCTTCGAGCAACGAGGCATACGCCATGTTTTCGGCGAAGCGCCAGTCGGCCGCACGGTTCTCGTCGGCGACGGTGTCTCGCCACTTCGCCAGCATCGAAGAAACGATCGGATGCAGCGGCACATTCTCCGGCACGCGCGTGATCGCGGCAGTGAGTGCCCGCAGTCGGCTCAACGACACTTGCGCGCCGGGCCGAACGGCCGGCTTGTTCTCCTTGCTGCCGAGCGGCGCGGTGTCCGCAACGGCCGCATCCGATTCGAGCTTGCGCAGCGCATCGCCGCGCAAGGCGGGAAGCGCCGTGCCGCCACCGATCGCGATGTAATACCGTTCCGTGACGGTCGGATGCATGTCGATCGCCATCTGCAACAGAGGTTGCGTCACTTCCGGGACATCATGCTCGGAGTGCCCGAGCCGCCGATAGCCGATCAGGTCGATCACGACATCTGCCCCGTGCTCCTTGCGATAGTCATACGCAAGCCGTGCCGCGCGGACGACGTCCTCCGGATGATCGGCGTTCACGCGCAGCACGGGCGCATCGATCATGCGGGCGATATCGGTACAGTAAGCGTGGTCGCTTACGTTCATCCTGTTGGGCGTGGTGAAGCCGATCTGATTGTTCAGGATGACGTGAATGGTGCCGCGCAGATCATAGCCGTCCTTGCGCGTCATATTCAGCGTTTCCATGACGACGCCCTGACCGGCGAAAGCGGCGTCTCCGTGAACCGCGACGGTCACGCAGTCTTCGCCCGGATGATCGTCCTGCCATGCACGCGCCATCCCGCTGACGACCGGATAAACGCTCTGCAAATGCGAAGGATTGTGCGCGAGCAGCACGGCGACGTCGCCATCGGATGTGCGCTTCGTGACCTCACCGCCTAAATGGTAGGGCAGGTCCGTTTCAGCGGCCGCGATATCCGATTCAGGATCGAGGCGATCCAGCATCCCTTTCGCGGAAAATCCCATGACATTGACGAGCGCGTTCAGGCGTCCGCGATGCGGCATGCCGAGAAACAACTGCTGCGTGCCATCGCTTGCGGCGCTAGCAATCAGCGCATCGAGAAGCGGCACGAAGCTCTCGCAGCCTTCGAGCGAGAAGCGCTTCGCATCTCCGTGACGCGCGGCGACGAGGCGTTCCCAAGCCTCCGCGTCGAGCAGACGCGCGAGCAGCGCCTCACGCTCTTGCTGCGTGGGCGCGGGGAGAGCCGCGTCGCGTTCCATGCGCTGAAACAGCCATGCACGACGTGCCTCGTTGCGCACGCCGCTGCAGTCGAGCGCCAGCGCGCCGCAGTAAGCAAGCCTGAGCTGTTCCTCGAGTTCGCCGACCGTCGCGGCCGGCGCGAACGGCGCGACGCCAGCGGTGATCGTCTGCGACGAGCCGAGCCCGTGATAAAGCGGCGACAGCTCCGGCGCGTGTCCCGGCGCGGAGAGTCCGAGCGGGTCCAGCGTCGCAACGAGATGGCCGTGATTGCGGTAAGCGTCGATCAGCGCCGCCGCCGCTTTCGCGGCAGCTTCAACGTCGCTCGAACGCGCGGCGGCGGGTTCGAGAACAACAGCTTCGTCGTTAGGGTTTTGATACATGCTAGGGGCGGGATATCGGGTAACGGATTTTTGTGTTTCGCTGTTTTCCCCGCGCCCGGTCGAAACGCAGTTCCGGCGACGCTAGGGAAGAAGCGCGGTCGACAGACCGCGAGCCGGCTCGGAAAGCGCCCAGTTTTGCGCAGCCCTTCGGCTCGTTCGCAGGCCGGAATGCCGCTCCGGCCCGGTGCGTGACGGCACTACTACGATCAGCTCGTTGCAAGCATCGGCATGGCGGATTCAGGCGCGGCGTCCGCATGGCTCGCTGCGCGCGCGAACTTCGGCGGGGTGGTGCCGTCGAGCTTGAAAGAGGCGACGAGGTGCGTCAGTTCAGCGGCCTGATCGCGCAGCGACTGCGCGGCGGCCGCGCTCTCTTCCACGAGCGCCGCGTTTTCCTGCGTGGCCTGGTCCATCTGCGTGACGGCTTGATTGATCTGCTCGATGCCGTCGCTCTGCTCGCGGCTCGACACGCTCATTTCGCCGACGATGCTCGTGACGCGCGAAATGCTGCTGAGCACTTCGCGAATGGTCTGCCCCGCTTCGCCGACGATCTGGCTGCCCGTATCCGCGAGGCCGACCGAGTTGTCGATGAGCGTCTTGATTTCCTTCGCAGCCACCGCGCTACGCTGGGCGAGGCTGCGCACTTCGCTCGCGACGACGGCGAAGCCGCGTCCGTGTTCACCGGCCCGCGCGGCTTCGACTGCGGCGTTGAGCGCGAGAATGTTCGTCTGGAACGCGATGCCTTCGATCACCGCGATGATGTTCACGATCTCGCGCGACGATGCATTGATCGCACCCATCGTATCCACGACCCGGTTCACCGCCTCGCCGCCCCGGCCTGCAATGACAGAGGCATCCGACGCGACGCGGTTGGCTTCGAGCGCGTTGTCCGCGTTCTGCCGGACCGTGGAGGTGAGCTCTTCCATCGCGGCCGCGGTCTCTTCCAGCGCGCTCGCCTGCTGCTCGGTGCGGCTCGACAGGTCCATGTTGCCACTCGCGACTTCGTGCGACGCGTGCGTGATCGTTTGCGTCGCCATGCGCACATTGCCGACGATGCCGTGCAGGTTCTCGATCATTCGCTTCAGCGCGCCCTGCAGCCTGCCGATTTCGTCGCTCGACGCGACTTCGAGACGATGCGTCAGGTCGCCGTCCGCCACCGCTTCGGCCAGGACCACGGCTTGATGAATAGGCCGGGTAATGCTGCGCGTGATGACGATGCCCGTGCCGATCGCTGCCAGTATCGCGCCGAGCGAGAGCAGCACCATTTGTATGCGCGCGTCGCTGCCGTCCTGCGCGGCCTTCGTCACGGCTGCCTGCATCAGCGCGGCCTGATAGTCGACCATTTTGTCGACGAGCAGGTAGTAGTCGTCCTGTTGACGCGCGAGATCGCCGAGATACAGCGCGCGGGCGTCCTGCTGCTGATTGCCTTTGACGAGATCGAAGAACTTACGGACGCTCGCGCCATAAACCGTACGCGCGCCGATCTGCTCCTTGAAGAGCGCCTTGCCCTCATCGCTCGACAGAAGTTTCTCCAGCTTTGCATAGGCTTGTGCATTGGCGGTGCGGATCGCCACGTATTCGTCCATGAACTGCTTCGCTTGATCCTCCGAGGTGGCAAGCAGTAGCTTGCTCAATATGCCATTGGCCTTGTAGCCGTTGGACTTAATGGTGTTGCTCAGCGCAATCAGCGAATAATGTTCGCTGACGACGCTGTCCATCTTTTCGTTGCTCGCTTCAAGATGCTTGGTTCCGAGTGCCGCCGTGCCGATCATCAGCGCGACGACCACGCCGAACGCGCAGCCGAGGCGAACTCCGATCCTGAGGTTTGTGATACGCATTTCAATCGCTCCGTCTTTTCGACTGTGTCCGTTCGGGGACACCGACTTCGTCTTATCCCGGTACTCGTTGCAAGAAGCGGACGTGGACCCGGTGACAATGGACACAAAGAAAACCACCGGACGAACGTCCTTGGCGGCTGTAAGGTGATTAACGGCTTTTCGACGGAGGAATTAAGGGTTTATGAAATAAGTGCGCGCGCCGAATAGTAGAGACGCGTACTGTGCAGCCACGTCCGATTCTCGGCGCGATACGGCCATCTGAAGATCCGCAGGCCAGAGGGCCGCTGCGGGTCGCAATTGCCCATCGCGCCGCTCGAAGACGCCGTTTCGACATCGCCTTACGGAGTGCGCCGGAAGTTGAGTCACAGCGGATCCAGCGTCAGTCTCTAACCGGACCCGGCTGCGTAGAAGACGCGGTGTCACAACGGAGAGCCGGGCCGGCACTTGCGTCGTTCGGCGTGTACTGCCGGGACTCTCGAAGGGTTCATCGCGGGGGCGCCCTAGTAGTTGGCGCAGCCGCCTATCCTCGCCGGTGCGCCTCCGCTCGGGCTGTTAGCCCTCAGGTCACCAGTCTTGATATCTGACGCGCAGTCGAGATCACCTGATTTGCCAGGGCCTCCGAACCTGCAGACCCGTGCGAAAACATCTGCGACGGCCCCGCCACGCTTAACGCCGCGAGCACGCGGCCATCGGCGGTCACGATCGGCGCGGCGCATGAATCGATGCCCGGTTCGAGGCCCGATCGGCTCCACGCACAGCCATCGGCCCTGATTCGCTGAAGCCGCGTCCGCAAGTCTGTGAACAGGGGTGCGTCCGGCTCCTGCCAGGACGATTCGCACATGCGCTCGACCTGCTCCTCACCCAGCAAGGCGAGCATCGCGAGACCCGGCGTCGCACGGTACGCAGGCAGACGGCTGCCTACCCGAATCTGGCTCACGAGCGGCGTATCCGGCGTTTCGGCGAGCCAGTAGACGATCTCGTGTCCCTCGCGCACCGCGAGATAGGCCGACATGCGCGTCGATGCCGCGAGACCCGGCAACACCTCCCGCGCCCGGGCGATGAGACTCGACGACCCGAGCGCAGCGGACGCCAGCGTCAAAAACGGTATCCCCAGGCGATGCCCGGCGGCATCGGCGACGAGCATGCCGGCTTGCTCGAGCACCGCGATCAGCCGCATCAGCGTCACGCGATTCACGCCGATGCGGCGCGCCGCCTCGCTGATGTTGCGCGTCGACCCGCCTTCGGCGATGAAGCGAAGCAAACGCAGCGATCGTTCGACTGAGCCCGATGTATCGGCCGGTCGTTCATGGGATGCGGTCATGGCTCGAGCACGCTCATTGCCGGAAGAATGGACCGCATCATGCCAGAGGAACGGTCCAGGCATCGTAGCCATAGACCCAGTCGGCGTTGCCGCCTTCCTTGAGCCAGTTGTTACCGCGCGAGCCGACCTGAATGCGGGCCGTGCGTTCGCGCCGTGCATTCTCATAGCGATGCAGCGCAGCGCCGAGCCCGGATGGCGACACGCCTTCGAGCGCGCGGGACAGCACGACGGCATCTTCGATCGCCATGCCCGCGCCCTGCGCCATGAAGGGCATCATCGGGTGGCAGGCGTCGCCGAGCAGCGTGAAGTTGCCGCGGCTCCACAGCGGCAACGGATCACGCACATAGAGCGCGGACGCCAGCACGGTATCGCAGGCGGCGAGCAGGGCGCGGGCATCGGCGTGAAAGTGCCGGTAGGCGTCGCGCAGCGCGTCCGGATCGCCGGGCGCGGTCCACGATTCGTTGGTCCAGTCCGTCTGCGCCGTCGTGGCAAAGATGAATACGTCGCGCCCGCGATTCAGCGGAAACGTGACGATCTGCGATTCCGGCGTCGGGCCCCACCACTTCACGAAGGCACCCAGTTCGATACCGGCGAGGCGCGTCGCCGGCACGACCGCGCGATAGGAGACGATGCCCGTGAACTGCGGCCGATCTTCGCCGAAGACGAACTCGCGCACGCCGGAGTGAATGCCGTCCGCCCCGATCACGAGATCGAAGGCATGCACGCTGCCGTCGGCAAGTTTCACGGCGGCGCCCGCTCCGCGCTGCTCGAATCCCGTCACGCGACGCCCCAGCCGCAAATGCGCGGCCGGCACCGCCTGAACCAGCGCGTTGACCACGTCCGCGCGGTGCATCGTCAATTGCGGCGCGCCGTATTGGCGTTCGGCTTCGTCGGACATCGGCAAGCGGGACGTTTCCGCGCCCGTATCCCACATCCGGCTAATGCGCGCGGTCGGACGCGCCGCCGTTTCGCGAAGCAAATCGCCGATGCCCAGCCCGTCGAGGGCGCGCACGGCATTCGGCGTCAAGTTGATGTCCGCGCCGACGCGGCCGAATTGCCCGGCCTGCTCGAACACGGTCACTTCATGTCCCGCCCGGCTGATGGCGATAGCCGCCGCCAGCCCGCCGATTCCCCCGCCATTGATTCCGACCTTCAGCATCGCGTCCTCGCGTTTGTTCAAAATTGAACAGATTTGAAAGAAAGTGAACGATGCGCAGCCTAGGGGTTTTTATTTTTGTCCGCAACGAATTTCGGAGCGCCGATGCTTGACTTATCCGCTTCTGGTGCAGGCGGGTTGTGGATGCACTGCGTACCGTCGGTGTTTTCCCTGAACATCTCGAAATGTTTTTTTTCTGATGAAGAGGTGGGCGTAGAATTCACCATATACGAATCGTTGTTCCTTATGCGGAACATGTGGCGGCGAAGTGCAGCGGCCACGATGACCGTTCAACCCCGCAAATGGCGATGCGAAATCCAATGGACATGAATGTCGAGGTAAACAGTGCAGGAAGCGCGGGCGTCGCCGCGTCTTCCGACCGCGTGACGATGGGCGGCATCGTGGCGCGCATGGAGCGGCTACCCGGCAACGCGATGCAGGTGCGCGCGCGCGTGCTCATCGGCTGCGCGACGTTCTTCGACGGCTTCGACGTCATCGCCATTGCCGCGACGTTGCCGATGCTCATCGCGAAGTGGGGCTTGTCGCCGTCGCAGATCGCGTTTCTGATCGCGGCGGGTTCGGTCGGGCAATTAATCGGCGCGCTGGTTTTTCCCGCGCTCGCCGAGCGTTTTGGCCGCGTGAACACGATCGCGTGGAGTTCCGGAATCATCGGCATCACGAGTATCGCGTGCGGCTTCGCGCCTTCGTATGCGACCTTTGTCGCGTTGCGCGCGGCGCAGGGCATCGGTCTCGGCGGCGAGTTGCCCGTTGCGGCGGCGTATATCAGCGAGATCACGCGCGCCCACGGACGCGGACGCTTCGTGCTTCTGTACGAGATCATCTTTCCCATCGGCCTGCTCGTCTCGAACGCGCTCGGCGCCTGGCTCGTGCCGAAGCTCGGCTGGGAAGTCATTTACTTCGTGGGCGGCATTCCGCTGATCCTGTTCTTCACCCTGCGCCGCCTCGTGCCGGAATCGCCGCGCTGGCTCGGTCAACGTGGCCGCATGACGGAAGCCGCGCAATCACTCGCCGCGTTCGAAGCCAGCGTCAAAGGTCCGCTGCCGCCGCTGCCGCAGGGCGACGACGTTCGTCTCGCGCAACTGTCGGTCAAGCATCCGAAGCGCACCGTGCGCGATCTCTTCGGCCCGCTGTATCTGAAACGCACGATCGCCGTCGCCATGCTGTGGATGACGTGCGGCGTGATCCAGTACGGCCTGCTGACCTGGCTGCCGACGATCTACAGGGCCGTCTACCACGCACCGCTGCAACTGGCGCTGAATCTGACGGTAGGCGCTTCGGTGCTCGGCGTGATCGGCTCGCTGGTGTGCGCGCTCGTCGTCGACAAGGTCGGACGCAAGCCGGTCATCAACGTATCGTTCGTGCTTTGCGCGATCTCGTTGTTCTGCGCGGCGATCTTCCGCGACAGCTCCGTCTATGTGGTCGGCACCTTCTGCGCGTTGTCGTTCGGGCTGCTCGGCTGCGGCTTCATCACCGCCTACGTCTACACGCCCGAGCTGTATCCGACGAGCGTGCGCGCGCTCGGCTGCGGCGTCGGCAGTGCGTGGCTGAAGATCGCGGCGATCGTGGCACCTGCGCTCGTCTCGAAGACCATCACGACGAATATCGGCGTGGCGTTCTGGGCATTCGGCGCGGTGCTGTTGGTGGCCGCTATCGTCATCCATCTGCTCGGCGTCGAAACGAAGGGCCTCGTGCTCGAACAGCTCGAAAACTAGGAGTGCAACGGTGAGTTCAGACGCGACCCAGGATACGGTTCTCATCACCGTGTTTCTGCGACATGATCAGTCGAATAATCTGGATGCCATCCAGACGAAGCTGAAGGAAGCCGAGTGGTGGGACCGTTTTCCGCCGGAAGGCGTGAGAATCGTGTCGTGGACGGTGGCGATGGGCTTCGGACAGATCGTGACGCTGGAAGTGCCGCCGAAGCTGCTGCCCGCCGTGAACGTGGAACTCGAACGTTCGGCGTGGGGCGTGTTCAGCACGGAGTGTTACCCGACCTATGATTTTGTACCCGTGCGCGAACGCATTCGCGAACGGGTTCGTAATGGAGGCAAATGATGGATCGATATCTGGAGCCGCATCAGGCGCGGCAGCGTCCCCCGACGCAATATGAAAACCTGCTGGGCGATGCAATCGAGCGCGCGTTCGCGCAGGGCATCACCGTTCTGCCGGAACTGGTTGCCTATCTGAACGAATTCGGACCGCGCGCGCAAAACGCCGATAACTGGACCGAAGAGAACTTCCGTGCCGAAATGGCGCGGCTCGGACAGTAAAGGAAGACCGACATGAATACGGATCAGAAAGACGACATCGAAAGCACGCTGCAACGCGGCCTGCAGAACCTGTGGTATCCCATTTGCCCGTCATCGTTCGTGAAGCAGGAGCCGGTATCGCTGCGCAGGCTCGGGCGCAAGCTCGTGTTCTGGCGCGATACCGACGGCACGCCGTATGCGCTCGAAGACCATTGTCCGCATCGCGGCGCGCCGCTCTCGCGCGGTGTCGTGCTGGGCGATCGCATTCAGTGCGGCTATCACGGCGTGCATGTGCGCTGCGATGGCGTCGTTACCTCGGTGCCGGGCAGTCCCGGCTGCAAGCTCGAAGGCTCCCGCGGCGCGCGCTCGTTCCATGTGCAGGAGCGCGCCGGCGCGCTGTGGCTGTACAACTCGGCGACCAACATCGACGAAGCGCCGCCCCTCGTGCTCCCCGAAGAACTGACGGGCGACGCGTTCTCGTCCTTCCTGTGCTACACGGAATGGAAGGGCGATTATCGCTACGTGCTCGACAACGTGATGGACCCGATGCACGGCGCGTACCTTCACAAGCAGTCGCACTCCATGTCAGAGGGCGACATCAGCGCGACCTTCACGATTCGCGATACGGATCGCGGTTTCGTCTTCGAGAAAGTGGGCCAGCGCGATGTGAACTTCGACTGGACCGAATGGGCCGATACGGGCACGCACTGGATGCGCCTCGAAATCCCGTATCCGAAGACGGGTGGTCCCGGCGGCAACTTCATCATTATCGGCAGCTATACACCGATCGCGCCGAATCTCGCGGCCGTGTTCCACTGGCGTTGCCGCAAGGTCGAAGGCTGGCAGCGCGATACGTGGCGCTTCCTGTACCGCAACCGTCTCGAAGCGCGTCACTGGGCCGTGCTCGAACAGGATCGCGAGATCCTGGAGTTCATGGAGCCGGACGCGAACAAGAACGAACATCTGTATCAGCACGATATGGGCATCGTGAGATTGCGCCGTCATCTGAAGAATCTCGCGAAGGCGCAGATCGAAGGCGGGGCGGCGCGATGACGACCGTTGCGCGCGTGCAGTGCGAGCAGGTTCCCGACGCGCCGCACGCGACATGGAGCAACGCGCTCGTCATCGGCAATGAGATCGTGATGTCGGGCATGACCGCGCATCCGGCAGGCCAGTTGTCCACTTACGATCAGACGATGCGCGTGCTGGAGAAGATTCGCGCGCTCGTCGAGACGGCGGGCGGCGACATCGGCTGCATTACGAAGCTCGTGGTCTATGTCACCGATATCGCCGACAAGACGGAAGTCGGACGCGCGCGCCAAGCGTTTTTCGACGAGCATGTGCAAGCCGGCGGCGTGTATCCGTGTTCGACGCTCGTCGAAGTATCAGGTCTCGTGTTTCCGGAACTGCGCGTGGAGATCGAAGCGTGCGCGCGGCTGGATATCGCGAGGCGCGCGACCAAGTAGAGAGACGCAAAGATGAGCAATTCACCCAGCATGACAGCCCTCGTTCGCACGTTGCGTCACGAGGCGCCGGGCATCATGAGCATCGAACTGGTGCCGCCGCGCGGCGAACGCTTTCCCGGTTTCGAGCCGGGTGCGCATATCGACCTGCATCTCGCGAGCGGGCTCTTGCGCAGCTATTCGCTGCTCAATCCGTGCGGCGAGACGGACCGCTATGTGGTCGGCGTGCAGATCGACAAGAAAGGGCGGGGCGGTTCACGCTTCATCCACGACAACTTCCGCGTAGGCATGAGCGTGCAGTTGTCCGCGCCGCGCAACCTGTTTTCGCTCGATGAAAACGCCGGGCATAGCGTGCTGATCGCGGGCGGCATCGGCGTGACGCCGATTCTGTGCATGTACCGGCGGTTGATCGAACTCGGGCGGCCGGTGCAGATGCTGTACTGCGCGCGCAGTGCGGAACATGCGGCGTTCATCGACGAATTGCGCGCGCTCGGCGGCAAGCTGGACGTGCATTTCGACGATGAGAACGACCGCCGCCCCGCCGATCTGAAAGCGTACCTGTCGCAGGTTCCCGCCGATGCCCATGTGTACTGCTGCGGCCCCGCGCCCATGCTCGACGCCTTCGATGCAGCGTGCGAAGCGGTCGGCATCGCGAACCGGCATATCGAGCGGTTTCAGGCCGTCCCGCAGGCCGCGCCTGCCGTGAATCACGGCTACAGCGTGGAACTGGCGCGCAGCAAGAAGCTGATCGACGTGGCGCCCGGCTTGACCTTGCTCGACTCATTGCTCGAAGCAGGCGTAGAAGTCGAGCATAGCTGCATGGAAGGCATTTGCGGTTCGTGCGAAACCCGCGTGCTGGGCGGCTGCCCCGATCATCGCGATTCCGTGCTGAGCGCATCCGAACGCGCGACGAATCGGGTCATGATGGTATGCGTCTCGGGTTGCAAGGGCGAGAAGCTCGTCCTCGATCTTTGACGCGCCGGCTCGCGCCGCGGAGCAAGGAAAACACCGGATCCGGCTTCGCGGCACGCTATCATCGCTAATCTTCCCTACTGCGATTTTGCCGATCATGGCGCGAGCAACCACGACACGCACGACGAAGCCGTCCAAGGCGGACACCGCCCGCGATACACACGAACACGACGCGCCGGGGGTGGAATCCGCAACCGCATCTGACGACGATCCGGCCGCCGGCTCCGGCTATTCCGTGCCGGGGCTCGAGCGCGGCCTGCGCATTCTCGCGGAGTTTTCATCGCACGAGCCGGTGCTCGGCGCGCCGGAGTTATCACGGCGCATCGGCATTCCTCGCACGACGACCTTTCGCCTGTTGCAAACGCTGGAATCGCTCGGCTTTCTGGAGCGCGCGGCGGACGAGCGCAGCTATCGACTGGGCGTCGCGGTGTTGCGGCTCGGCTTCGAATATCTCAGTTCGCTCGAACTCACCGATTTCGGCCAGCCGATCCTCGACCGTCTGCGCGACGATACCGGCCTGAGCGCCCATTTGCTGATTCGCGATGAGCGCGATGTCGTCTTCGTCGCGCGCGCGCAAACGCGCGATCCTATGTTCAGTTCCGTCAAGGTACACGTCGGCACGCGTCTGCCCGCGCATGCGACCGTGCACGGACACGTGCTCATGGGCGATCTGACGCCCGCCGACCTGCGTCGTCTCTATCCCGAACGTCAACTGGAGCGTTTCACCGAGCGCACGCCCGCGACCGTCGATGAGCTGTATCAGCGGATCCGCGCCACCGCAGCTCAGGGTTACGCGGTAAGCGAAGCGTCGTTCGAACGCGGCATTTCCGCGATCAGCGCGCCGGTGCGCGATCAGACCGGACGCATCGTGGCGGCGCTGACGGTGACGGTGCCGCGCTCCGATATCAGCGAAGACGAACGCGCGCCGCTCGTGGCGCGGGCATGCCAGGCCGCACTCGATCTGTCGGCGCGGCTCAACTATCGACCGCGCGTGGGCGATCCGACGCTGTCGTACGCAAACGCCTGACGCATGTAAAACGCGGCGGTGCGTTGCACACCGCCGCGCTGCATCGGCCGACGGTCAGAACGAGTGATGCATGCCGGCGAGCACGACCGTCTGATTGCGCCCGCTCGACACGCCCGCCGTGAAGAACGCGGCTTTCGCGTTGTCGTTCGCGTGCTCGTAGAGCACGTTCACGTAGATCTGCGTGCTCTTCGAGAGCGCATAGATATCGCCGATCTCGACCTGCGTCCAGCGGCGGCCCGAAAGCGTGGTCGTCGAAGCGCCGCCCGCTACGCTGTTGGCCGGCGTGAACTGGTAATTCGCGCCTGCGTCGTAGCTTTGATAGAGGTCTGAGAAGCCGTTCGACTTGAGCTTTACGCGCGTGTAAAGCCCGTGCAGTTGCAGCTTGCCGATCTGATACGAAAGCCCCGCGCCCATGTTTTCGACGTTATCGGCCGCATACGTGGCCGCCGGCTGACCCTGAAAAGTCGTGATGCCCGTCGTCACGATCGACGGCGTGCGGTTGCGCTCGTTCGAATACACGGCGCCCGCCTTGAACGGTCCCTGCGCATACGTGACCGTGAAGCCGTAGTTGCGGCCCGTCGCGAAGTTTGTCGTGTTGCCCAAGCCCATCATCGCGCCGACGGTGAAGCCGTAGTAATCCACCGAGCGGAACTTGACCGAATTGTCGAAGGGCACGATGCCCGTATCCGCGAGTTCGTCGATATTGCCGGGATGGAACGCGAACCAGCTCGCCGCCTGATACGCGGTGCTGAACGGCCCGAGCACGTCGAAATTGAACGGCGTCTGATGACCGAGCGAAATCAGCCCGATCTTGTCCTGGCTAATGCCGACATACGCTTGCCGGTTGAATAGCGTCCCCGCCTTCGCGAAGTTGCCGGTGTTCGTGTAGAAGCCGTTTTCCAGCTTGAAGACCGCGTGCAGGCCGCCGCCGAGATCCTCAGTGCCGAAGAGGCCCCAACGGTCGGGCTGCATGTTGCCTTGCTCTTCCATCCACTTGGAATGTCCGCCGACGTTGCTGACATAAGCGATGCCCGCGTCGAGGCTGCCGTATAGCGTGACGCTGCTTTGCGCCGCCGCCGTCGAACTGATCACGATACCTGCCGCGCCGGCGGCAATGATGCGTTTCACCGTTGGTACTCCTGATGTGTGGTTATCCAGTCGCTTCTGTTTCATCGTGCGCATGCTCGGCGCCGCTTTCCCACGTTCCATGGACGGAACAACGTATCGCCTATGGAAAAGTATAGTGACTGTCCAAAATCGACAAAATAACTTTCTAGTTCGGGCTTACCCGTAGTGGACACCGGCTTTTTGCAGGGACAGCCGCGGTGGAACGCGCGGCATAGTGTTTTCCCTGAAGGCGCGAAATTCTATTTTTGATCGATGCCTTCGCCGCCCTATAATTAACCATAGATAAACCGATGTTCCGTATGTGGAACGCGAAACAGGAGCCACGATGAGTCTCCAATCGAGTAACAAACCGGGCGGCGGACTGGCAAAGCGGCGAGTGATCGTGACCGGCGGGGCACGCGGTCTCGGTGCGGCGTTTGTCGAGGCGCTGGCCGCGCAAGGCGCGCACGTGGTGTTCGGCGATGTCCTTCACGCCGAAGGGCAGGCGCTTGCCGACCGTCTCGGCGGCGACGTGCATTTCATGCCGCTCGATCTCGCCGACCCCGCCGACATCGACTCGTTCGTCGCGCGCGCGGCGCAGCGCATCGGCGGCGTCGATGCCGTGATCAACAACGCCGCGATCACCAATTCCGGCGGCCGGTTCGCGGACGAGCTGAGCATCGAAACGTGGGACGCGGTAATGAACGTCAACGTGCGCGGCACGTGGCGCATGTGCGTCGCGGTCTTGCCGTTTCTTCGCGAATCGTCGTGCGGGCGCGTCGTGAACATCGCATCGGATACGGCGATGTGGGGCGCGCCGAAGCTCCTCGCCTATGTCGCGAGCAAGGGCGCCGTGATCTCGATGACGCGCTCGCTCGCACGCGAGTTCGGCGCGCACGGCATCACGGTGAATGCGATTGCGCCGGGGCTGACCGAAGTGGAAGCAACGGCCTACGTGCCCGCCGAGCGCCACGCCTATTACCAGCAGGGCCGCGCACTCACGCGGCCGCAAGTGGCCGATGACGTCACCGGCCCCGTGCTGTTCTTGTTGTCCGATGCGGCCCGCTTCGTGACGGGTCAAGTGCTGCCGGTCAACGGCGGCTTCGTAATGAACTGATGACTACCAGAAGGAGATTGACGATGGCCGACGCCGATATCGAACGTAAATCGTGGGACCAGCCCGCCGACGCGAGCTTCGAACAATGGATGGAGACGCGCGTGGCGCGCTTCGCCACGCGCCGCTACGACTGGGACGCGCTCAAGTTTCAGGCCGACTACGACCCGAAGTATCGCCGTGCGCAGATGCGCTATGTCGGCACCGGCGGCACGGGTGTCGCGAAGGACGTGAACACGGTGCCCGCAGGCGGCTTCACCTTCTCGACGATGGTCATTCCCGCGGGCAACATCGGCCCGAGCCATATTCACATGGACGTCGAGGAAATCTTCTTCGTGCTGCGCGGCAAGATGAAAGTGATCTGCGAACGCGACGGCGAAACGTGGGAATCGGTGCTCGGCGAGCGCGATCTCATTTCGGTGCCGCCGGGCGTCTATCGAACGGAAGTCAACATCGGCGAAGAAGACGCGCTGATGTGCGTGATGCTCGGGTCGGCCAAGCCGGTTACGCCGACGTATCCGCCGGATTCGCCGCTCGCGAAGATCAAGCGCGAACTCGCCAAATAAGCGGCGACATCATGTTCGATGCAAACGCGTTTCCATCGCGCTTCCTGAGCGGCATCGGCTATCGAGAAGCCGGCGGCGCGCACGCGGCGTCGCTGCCAGTCGTGCTGCTGCACGGCATCGGCTCGGGCGCGGCGTCGTGGGTGCAGCAACTCGACGCGCTCGGCGCGACCCGGCGCGTGCTCGCGTGGGACGCGCCGGGCTACGGCGAATCGGCGCCGGTCGCTTCGGCGTCACCGCAAGCCGCCGATTACGCCGATGCCTTGCGCGGCTGGCTCGACGCGCTCGATATCGAACGCTGCGTGCTGGTCGGCCATTCGCTCGGCGCGATTATCGCGGGCAGCTTCGCGGCGATGCATGAGAAGCGTGTCGCGGGCTTGCTGCTGCTGTCGCCGGCTGGCGGCTACGGCGCCGCGAGCGAGGAGGAGCGCGCGCAAAAACGCGACAGCCGTCTCGCGATGCTCGCCGAACTCGGCCCGCAAGGACTCGCTGATCAACGCAGCGCGAACATGCTCTCGTCGAACGCGAGCGACGCGGCACGCGACTGGGTGCGCTGGAACATGGCGCGCATCGTGCCGCAAGGCTATGCGCAGGCGACGCATCTGCTGGCGAATGCCGATCTCGCAAGCGATGTCGCGCGTTATCGCGGTCCGGTGGCGGTGGCGGTCGGAACGGAGGATCGCATCACGACGCCGCAAGCGTGCGAGCGCATCGCGCAGGCGGCGGGCGTGCCGCTGCGATTGGTCGAGGGCGCGGGCCACGCGGGTTACATCGAACAGCCCGATACGTATAACGCGCTCATCGGCTCATTCGCGCAACAGGAGACGAAGGCATGACCCCGGCGGAAGAACAAGGCGACCTCACGTATCGCGTGCCCGGTCTCGAACGCGGCCTGCGCATCCTGAGCGAGTTTTCGCCGCGCGAACCGGTGCTCGGCGCGCCGGAACTGTCGCGTCGTCTCGGCATTCCGCGCACGACGGTGTTCCGCCTGCTGCAAACGCTGGAATCGCTCGGCTTTCTGGAGCGCGCCGACAGCGAGCGCAACTATCGGCTCGGCGTGGCGGTGCTGCGACTCGGCTTCGAATATCTGAGTTCGCTCGAACTGACGGATCACGGGCTGCCGCTTATCGAAGCGTTGCGCGATGACACCGGCCTTTCGACGCACATCGTCATTCGCGATGGACGCGATGTAGTGTTCGTCGCCAAGGCGCAAAGCCACGCGAGCGGCTTCAGCGCGGTGAAAGTCAACGTCGGCACGCGCCTGCCGGCGCACGCGACCACGCACGGCCACGTATTGATGGGCGATCTCAGCCTCGACGACCTGCGCGAACTGTACGCCGGGCTCACCCTGGAGCGTTTCACGAGCCAGACGCCCGGCACAGTGGAAGAACTGTTCGACCGCGTGAAGGTGGATGCCGAACGCGGCTACGCCACCAGCGAATCGTCGTTCGAACACGGCATTTCGGTCGTCAGCGCGCCGGTGCGCGGCGACACCGGGCGCATTGCGGCGGTCGTCACCACGACGGTGCCACGCGCGCATATCGACACGACGCTCATCGAAAGCGGACTCATCGACAAAGTGCGCGATACGGCTCATCAACTCTCGCTGCGGCTCAACTACCGGCCCGCCGCGGAACATCGCTTTATGAAGGCATTGGGGCTTTGAATGATTCAGATCGATCTCACAGGCCAGGCGGCAGTGGTGACGGGCGGATCGTCCGGCATCGGGCTCGCCACGGCGCATCTTTTTTTGCAGGCGGGCGCGTCGGTGGCCATCTGCGGACGCGATCCCGACCGCCTCGCCAGCGCCGAAGCCGCATTACGCGAGGCACATCCGGGAGCGAAGCTGCTCGTCGCGCGCTGCGACGTACTCGATGCCGATGACGTCGCGCGTTTTGCGGAAGGCGTGCGCACTGCGTTCGGCCGCGTCGACATGCTGGTGAACAACGCGGGGCAGGGCCGCGTGTCCACGTTCGCCGATACCACCGACGACGCCTGGCGCGAAGAACTGGATCTCAAGTACTTCAGCATCATCCGGCCGACGCGCGCGTTTGTGCCGATGCTCGAAGCGTCGCCACACGGCGCGATCGTCTGCGTCAACTCGCTGCTTGCGCTACAGCCGGAAGCGCACATGGTGGCGACCTCGTCGGCGCGCGCGGGCGTGCTCAATCTCGTCAAGTCGCTCGCGGTGGAACTCGCGCCGCGCGGGGTGCGAGTGAATTCGATTCTGATCGGCATCGTCGAATCGGGACAGTGGCGGCGCCGCTACCGCACGCAGGCGCAGCCGGGTCAAAGCTGGGAGGACTGGACGAGCGAACTCGCGCGTCAGAAGAAGATTCCGCTCGGGCGCTTCGGGCGTCCCGAAGAGGCCGCACAAGCTCTTTTTTATCTGGCCACACCGATGTCGTCGTACACGACGGGAAGCCATATCGATGTCTCAGGAGGCGTTGCACGTCATGTCTAAAACCACGACGACCACGACGGTCGGCGAACTGATCGCCGCATTTCTCGAGCAGTGCGGCGTCGAGACCGCATTCGGCGTCATCTCGATTCACAACATGCCGATCCTCGACGCGATCAACACGCGCGGCAAGATTCGCTACGTCGGCGCGCGCGGCGAGGCGGGCGCGCTGAACATGGCCGATGGCCTCGCCCGCGTGTCGGGCGGCCTCGGCGTCGCGTTCACGAGCACCGGGACGGCGGCGGGCAATGCCGCCGGCGCGATGGTCGAGGCGCTGACCGCGGGCACCGCGCTCGTGCACATCACCGGTCAGATCGAGACGACGTATCTGGATCAGGATCTCGCTTATATCCACGAAGCGCCGGATCAGTTGACGATGCTCTCGTCCATCTCCAAGGCTGCGTTCCGCGTGCGTTCGGTCGATACGGCGCTCGCCACCGTGCGTGAAGCCGTGCGCGTGGCGCGGACCGCGCCGACCGGTCCGGTCAGCGTGGAGATTCCGATCGACATTCAGGCAGCGCGCGTCGAATGGCCCGCCGATCTCGCAGCGCCGCACGTGAGCCTGCCGACGCACGACAGCCAGCGCGTCCAACAACTCGCCGACGCGCTCGCAACGGCCAAACGCCCGCTCTTGTGGCTCGGCGGCGGCGCGCGTCATGCGCGTCCGCAAGTGGAACGGCTCGTGAAGCTGGGCTTCGGCGTGGTGACGAGCGTGCAGGGACGCGGCGTGCTGCCCGAGGATCATCCCGCGACGCTCGGCGCATTTAACGTGCAATCGACGGTCGAAGACTTCTATCGCACCTGCGACGCGATGCTCGTCGTCGGCTCGCGTCTGCGCGGCAACGAGACGCTCAAGTACAAGCTCGCGCTGCCGCAGCCGCTCTATCGGATCGACGCCGATGCGCTCGCGGACAACCGCGGCTATCGCAACGCGCAGTTCGTGCATGGCGATGCCGCCGCCATCCTCGATGAACTGGCGACGCTGCTCGAAGGGCGCCTCAAGGTCGATCCTGCGTTCGCGCAGGACCTCGCCGCGACGCGCGAAGTGGCGGTCGCGGAAACGGGCAAGGGTCTCGGCCCCTACAAGCAACTGGTGGATGCGCTGCAACGCGCCGTGGGCCGCGACTTCAACTGGGTGCGCGACGTGACGATCTCGAACAGCACGTGGGGCAACCGCATGCTGAAGATCTTCGAGCCGCGCGCGGGCGTGCATGCGCTCGGCGGCGGCATCGGGCAGGGCGTGCAGATGGCCATCGGCGCTGCGCTGGCGAACGCGGCGGCCAAGACCGTGTGCCTCGTCGGCGACGGCGGTCTCATGGTCAACGTCGGCGAACTCGTCACGGCCGTGCAGGAAAACGCCAACGTGATGATCGTGCTGATGAACGACCAGTGCTACGGCGTGATCCGCAATATTCAGGACGCGCAATACGGCGGACGGCGCTGCTTCGTGCAGCTGCATCAGCCGGATTTCGCGCAGTTTTGCGCGAGCTTCGGCCTGAAGCACTACCGCGTTTCGTCGATGGATCAGGCCGAAGCCGTGGTGCGCGAAGGCATGGCGGCGAGCGGCCCGGTCATGGTCGAAGTCGACATGCTTTCGGTCGGCTCGTTCACGACCGCATTTGCCGGCCCGCCGGTCAAGAAAGAGGAGCAGCAGCATGCGTGAGCAGGCCATCGATGTCGCGATGATCGGCTTCGGCGCGATCGGGCAGACGGTGTACCGCGCGGTGGCGGCCGATCCGTTCGTGCGCGTGGCGCAGGTCGTCGTGCCGGCGAACCATATCGATGCGGTGCGCGCGCAACTCGGTCCGGACGTCGACGTGGTCAGTTCGGTCGCGGCCCTGCGCGTTCACCCGCGATTCGCGCTGGAATGCGCGGGCCACGGCGCGCTCGTCGATCATGTCGTGCCGCTGCTACGGTCCGGCACGGACTGCGCGGTGGCGTCCATCGGCGCGTTGTCGGACGTAGCGCTGCTCGACGCGTTGCAGGCGGCTGCGACGGATGGCAACGCGACGGTGACGCTGCTCTCGGGCGCCATCGGCGGCATCGACGCGCTCGCGGCGGCGAAACAGGGCGGTCTCGACGACGTGCAGTACATCGGCCGCAAGCCGCCTGTCGGGTGGCTCGGCACGCCTGCGCAAGCCGTGTGCGATCTGCACTCGCTCGACGAAGCACGCGTGATTTTCGAAGGCAGCGCGCGCGAAGCGGCGCGCCTGTACCCGAAGAACGCGAACGTCGCGGCGACCGTCGCACTCGCGGGCCTCGGCCTCGACGAAACGCGCGTGCAGCTAATTGCCGATCCGCAGGTCACGCGTAACGTGCATCGCATC